>NZ_JBHFJG010000041.1:31976-103094 GCF_057559155.1 Rhizobium moroccans
CCGCACGCCTATCATTTTTTGAGGGGTCGCATCGTGCCGCACTGGCTTCAACTGATGGCGGATTCGCTGCCCACGCTTCTGTGGGCCGGTATCAAGTTCACGATCCCGCTGACGCTGCTTTCCTTTTTCTTCGGCCTCATTCTCGGCCTGGCCACTGCGGTCGCGCGCCTGTTCGCCCCCGCGCCCGTTGCGCTCGTCGCGCGTTTCTATGTCTGGGTCATTCGCGGCACGCCGCTGCTGGTGCAGCTCTTCGTCATCTTCTATGGCCTGCCCAGCATCGGCATCCTGCTCGATGCCTTCCCCGCGGCACTGATCGGCTTCACGCTCAATATCGGGGCATACAGTTCCGAGATCATCCGCGCCGTTATCTCCTCCGTGCCGAAGGGACAGTGGGAGGCCGCCTATTCCATCGGCATGTCGTGGCGCCAAGCCATGAGCCGCACGATCATGCCGCAGGCCGCACGCGTCGCCGTACCGCCTCTTTCGAACACTTTCATATCGCTGGTGAAGGATACCTCGCTGGCCGCGGCGATCACCGTGCCGGAGCTTTTCCAGGCTGCCCAGCGAATCGTCGCGACGAGCTATGAGCCGCTGATCCTCTATATCGAGGCCGCACTCATCTATCTCGTCCTGAGCTCAGTGCTATCCGCACTGCAGGTCCGCCTGGAACGGCGTTTTGCCCGCTATGGCGGCATGCTGGAGGCAAACACATGATCGAGCTTTCGGATATCGAAAAGCGTTTCGGCGATTCCGTGATCCTGAAGGATATCAGCCTCCGCATTCCGGAGGGCAGCGTCACCGCCCTTGTCGGTCCGTCCGGCGGTGGCAAGAGCACGCTGCTGCGCTGCATAAACCTCTTGGAAATCCCGACCGCCGGCTCCATCCGCCTCGGCGAGGAACGGCTGGACTTCCAGCCCGGCAGGAAGGTCGGCTGGCAGGCGATCCAGAAGATCCGTCGTCAGACGGGCATGGTCTTCCAGAATTTCCAGCTATTCCCCCACCGCACGGCGATCGAGAACGTCATGGAAGGGCTGGTCACCGTTCTCAAATGGCCGAGGGAAAAGGCGCAAGCTCGCGCCATGGAACTGCTGACCAAGGTTGGCATGGCCCATAAGGCCGATGCCTGGCCATCGACGCTTTCCGGCGGGCAGCAGCAGCGTGTGGCGATCGCCCGTGCGCTGGCGCCCTCGCCGCGCGTGCTTCTCTGCGACGAGCCGACCTCCGCTCTCGACCCGGAACTCTCCGCGGAAGTCGTCGACGTGCTGGGCAGGCTTGCCAATGAGGGGACGACCATGGTGATGGCGACCCACGACCTGCGCCTGGCCTCCCGCATCGCGCATGCCGTCGTTTTCCTGGAGGCCGGCAGGGTTGTCGAGACCGGCAGCGCCCGGTCGATGTTTACCTCCCCAGAGCATGAGCGCACGAAGCAGTTCATCTCGACCATCAACGCCGCCCATAGCTACGATATCTGAACTCCGGCCCACCAACCGGCGCTCAGGCAGGATCGCCCCCGAATTCCTCGACCAGGAAGTCGAGGAACACCCTGAGCTTCGGGGCGAGAAACCGCCGGGACGGGTAGATGGCATAGAGGTTCGTGTCGGCCGTGGACCAATCCTCGAGCGCCGTTTGCAGCAATCCCTTTTCCAGATCCTCCTGAACATAGGAGCGCGGAATGAGGCTGAGGCCGAAGCCGGCGCGCAGCGCGTCACGAACCGCGAGGCTCGACGTCACCTTGTAGCGGCCGTTGATGGCGATGCGCGCCACGCGGTCCTCCTTCCGGAATTCCCACATATCGGCGCTGCCCGAGAGGCTGAACTGGATGCAATCATGCCCCGCCAGTTCTTCCGGCGTCGCCGGCCGCCCGAAGGCCTCGAAATAGGAAGGTGCGGCACAGACCACATGCGGCATGGAGGCAAGCTTGCGGGCGATCAGGCTGGTGTCCTCCAGCTGATCTCTGCCGCGGATGGCGATGTCATAGCCTTCGCTCACGATATCCACGCGCCTGTCGTCGAGGTTGAGATCGAGCGACAGGTCGGGATATCGCGAAAGAAACCGGGGGATCGCCGCCGATAGCCGCGTCAGGGTCACCGTCATCGGGGCCGCCACCTTGAGCAGTCCGCTCGGCGCGTCCTGGAGCGGCCCCATGGCACGGTCGGCCTCCTTCAATCCGTCCAGGATGCGCGCGACATGGTCGAGATAGACCACGCCCGCCTCGGTAAGGCTGACCCGGCGCGTCGTGCGGTTGAACAGGCGGACGCCAAGATGCGTCTCCAGTTCGTTGATGTTCTTGCTGATGGCGGGCGGTGAGAGACCGAGCCGCCGCCCGGCTTCGGCGAAATTCTTCAGTTCCGCTACATGCCGAAACACATTGAGCGCGGTTAGTCGATCCACTTTTATTTCCTATTGGTGAATAATCATATCACCATATAGCTTATTATCCCCGGCAAGTGAATTCGGTAAAAACAGCCTGACAGCCAAAGAGCTGCTCGAAAGCGCCGAGCGAGGCGCGAAGACCGCATTCAGAGATCCGATCATGACCCATCCGACCATTACCCTCATCGAGAAACGCGTTTCCGCCAATCTCTTCGATCCGTCCCATACGCTGCCGGCTGCCGATATCGAGCGGCTGGTCGGCCTGGCGACGCGGGCGCCCACCGCCTATAACCTGCAGAACTGGCGCTTCATCGCCGTCCAGTCGCCCGAGGCCAAGGCGCGGCTGCGCGCCATCGCCTATGGGCAGAAGAAGGTGAGCGACGCAGCCGTTACCTTCATCCTCTGCGGCAGGCTTCCCGATGCGGCCACGCTTCCCGATCGGCTGCGACCTTTCATCCAAGCGGGCTTCATGCCGCCGGCCATGGCCGATGCCTGGCGGGAAGGCGCCGATACTCAATATGGCGGTTCACAGGCCGCCCGCGACGAGGCGTTGCGCTCCGCCACCTTTGGCGCGGCGACACTCATCTACGCCGCCGAAGCACTCGGCCTTTCCTCCAGCGCCATAGTCGGGTTCGATCCGGATGCGCTCCGGGAAGAATTCTCCTTGGAACCCGATGAAATACCTGCATTGCTGGTTGCCGGCGGCGCGCGGCCGAAGGCAATTGGCCGCAAAAGCCCCGTCGCCCCGTCTCGGAGGTTTTGGACATACTATGAAAACATCCAGCTTCGATCTGCTGATCACGGCTCTCGCGCCGGCCATCTGGGGCAGCACCTATATCGTCACCACCCAGTTCCTGCCGCAGGGCTATCCCCTGACGGTCGCCGTCCTTCGGGCGCTGCCGGCCGGTTTGCTCCTGCTCCTCTTCGTCCGCCGGCTGCCCTGGGGCACATGGTGGATGCGCATCGCGATCCTGGGAGTTTTGAACTTCTCCTTCTTCCAGGCCATGCTCTTCATCTCCGCCTACAGGCTGCCCGGAGGCATTGCCGCAACCGTCGGCGCCATTCAGCCGCTGGTCGTCGTCGTGCTCGCACGCCTCCTGCTCGGAAGCCCTATCCACCTTCTGTCGGTCGTCGCCGCGATCGCCGGTCTCGTGGGCGTGGCATTGCTGGTCCTTGCTCCGGGCGCGGCACTCGATCCGCTCGGCATTGTCGCCGGCCTTGCAGGCGCTGCCTCCATGGCCGCCGGTACCGTCTTGAGCAGGCGATGGCAGCCGCCGGTCTCGCTGCTGACCTTCACAGCCTGGCAGTTGACGGCGGGCGGCATTCTCCTGCTGCCGGTGGCCTTCTGGTTCGAGCCGTCCTTGCCGCCGCTCACCGCAACCAACCTGCTGGGGCTGGCATGGCTCAGCCTGATCGGGGCCGCAGTGACATATGTTATCTGGTTCCGGGGAGTTGCCCGCCTGCCGCCCTCCGTGGCTTCGTCGCTTCTCCTTCTGAGCCCAATGGTGGCGGTCCTGCTCGGCTGGATATTTCTCGATCAGACCCTGAGTGCCGTACAGATCGCCGGCAGCCTTCTGGTGGTCGCCAGCATCCAGCTCAGCCACCGTGCCCAGTCCCCAAGCCCGCAACCGGCCACTCGGTAAGCCGGGAACGCAACCCAGAATGCGAAAACCCGCCGGAATGACCGGCGGGTTTTCGTTTGTCTTGGTTTTCCCAGTGTTTAGCGCTTGATGCCGGCCGGACCACTAAACCGGTTCGGGTCGATCGACCTTGCCGCGGTGACCGGCTTGAAGCCGCCGCTCGCATAGGCTGCCGAATAATCCGCGTTGAGCGTGCGGGTGACGACGCGCGGCGCCTTGACGGAAGCCATCTCTCCCGCGCGATTGTTGTTGACGGCCCATTTGGCGATCACGTCGCCGGTCAGCGCGCCGTCGTCCGGCTTTTGCTGGCTGGGCTTTCCTGCGCGTCCGCCCTTTACGACGGCCGCCGGCTTGGAGCTCTCGACGGGCGCATCGAAGCCGTCGCCGAAGCGCATTCCGTTTCCGGAAGGCTGTGCGGGTTTGGAAGGAATTGCCGCCATCTCCATCGGCCTCGCCGCGGGATGTGCCGGCTGCATCTGAGGCGTCATGGCTGCCCGGGCTTCTGCCGCGCTCTGGGTGAGCGCCGCGACGACGGACGGCGTGAGTTGCTGCTGTTCCACGAGATCCGCTTCGCTTTCCGGATCGGCCTCGACGGAAGCAAGCAGAGGTTCGGCGACCGAGGGCCGGGCGACCGGCAGCGGCACGGCCGCAAGCTCGCCGGCAGGCAGCGTGCCATCGGCCGAAGCGGTCATCACGCCCTGTTCCGCATCGCCTTTCAGGCCGCGCGGGCCGAGCAGCGTCGGAACGGGAATGGCATATTGGGCAAGATCGGCGAAGTTTTCGCCTTCAGGCGGCCGCGGCTGCGGCGGCATCGCTGCCTGCAGGGCCTCCTGGGCGGTGTTGCGGGTGGGGGAATAGAGCGCCGTGGCCAGACCGCCCGGCCCATTCTCTTGGCGCAGCGCGGGGCGCGAAAGCGGCACGGGTGCTGCGATATTCTCGGGCTGCTGTGGCTCGACCGCCGCCACCATGACCGGCTGCTCGGCTGCCGGCTGAGGAGCTACCGGCTGCGGGGCGGGTTCCGCCTGCCTCTGCCGCGCGGGGGCAACCGGGGCCGGGGCCGCGATGGCATCGGCATCCTCGTCCTCGTCGCCGCCGAAGAGCACGGCCAAAAGGTTGCGCCGCTTGCCGCTCGAACTGCCGGAAGCGCTGGCGATCTCGATCTGCTGGCCCGAGGAAAGGCGCTTCTTGTAGGAGGCGAGCGCCGTATCGTAGCCCGGAAGCGGCTTGCCGTCGGAAGGAAGATGAACGGTATTTCCGTTCGGGAAGAGCCTGGCCAGTTCCTGGCGGCTCATGCGCGGCCATGCCCGCACTCCACCAACGTCGAGATGCACGAAGGGCGAGCCGGAATTCGGATAATAGCCGACGCCGCCCACTTCCATCTTCATGGCCGTGCTGCGCAGCGTCGCGAGCTTTACGCCGGGAATGTAGAAATCCATCGCCTTGCCGAGCATGTGCTGGCTGTTCTTCGCCACGCCTTTGGTGCGCGAACGCAGCGCGCCGTTGGTCGCGGGAGAACGGTAGGCGGAGACGACGTGGATATAATCGGTAGCGCCGCTGCGCCGGTAGACTTCCCAGACGAGGTCGAGCAGCCGCGGGTCCATCTTGGTGGGCTCATTGCGGCGCCAATCCCGCAGGAGTTGGTTGACCTGCTGCAGCCCCTTGGGATCGAACCTGCCGTTCCGCTTGTAGGTGATGATCGCCCTTTCCTTCGTGTGGACGAAGTAGAGCTTGAGACTGCGATTCTCCGCAGCCGCCTCAGAAACGGAAGCCAGGGTAAACGGGATGGCCATGCACATCAAAAACGCAGCCGCGGCGGCACGCTTCGCGAGAGCCCGGAAAAGCCCGGCATGGAGACCGCGCACGCTTTCACCCGAAGGCGTTTGGCTGGCATTCAGATCAGGCAAGGCTATCCCCGTCTTGTAGGCAACATTCCCCTGTTGCCTCAAATGACTGTCAATTGCGGTGACACGATGGCAATTTTGCCACACATTCACAAGCTTCTCACATTTAGTCAATAATCGACTAACGAGAGATTGACAAAGGGTGACAGAACATCCTTGCCCGAAAGTTAACACCAGCTCACATGCTAATGCCTTGATTTGGCTGGCGGACCTCAGGCCGCCTCCTTCAGCGGATCGTCGGGATCGATGCCGTAATCCTTCAGTTTCCGATAAAGCGTGGACCGCCCGATCCCCAGCTTTCGCGCCACCTGGCTCATCTGGCCGCGGTAGAACTTTAAGGCAAAACGAATGAGTTCCTCTTCCACATCCGCGAGCTTGCGCACTTCGCCGGCTTGATCCGTGCTGGAGATGACGTTTTCCGCGGAAGGATAAGCCGCCGCGAGAAGCGCGCGCGGATCGGGCCTGTCCGGCCGGGGAGGCTCGCCGCGTTCCCTGGCTGCCGCATCGAGCGGCAGGGTGATGACCGGCTCGTAGCGGACGGACGGCGCGATATCCTCCTCCGTGGCGGAAAGCTCGGCACTCCGGAATTCCGGAACCTGCGCGGCGATCTGCGGGAAATCTGCTTCCGTCAGCTCGTCGCCCTCCGCCAGCACGACGGCGCGGAAGACGGCGTTTTCGAGCTGGCGGATATTGCCCGGCCAGTCATAGGCCGTCAGCAGGGCAAGCGCCCCGGCGCCGACCGACAGCATTTTCGGCAGCTTCTGCTCGAACGAGAAGCGCTCGGCAAAGACGCGCGCCAGGTGCGGAATGTCCTCCTTGCGACGGCGAAGCGCGGGAATGGTGATCGGGAAGACGTTGAGCCGGTAATAAAGATCCTCGCGGAACCGGCCTGCCCTCACCTCCTCGATCAGGTCCTTGTTGGTGGCCGAAATCAGCCGGACATTGACCTTCTGCACCTTTGCGGCGCCGACCGTCTCTATCTCGCCCTGCTGCACGGCGCGCAACAGCTTCACCTGCACCTCGAGCGGCAGATCGCCGATCTCATCGAGGAAGAGCGTGCCGCCGTCGGCCTCCACGAACTTGCCGGTATGCCGCTCGGTGGCGCCGGTAAATGCACCCTTTTCATGACCGAACAGGATGCTTTCGACGAGATTGTGGGGAATGGCGCCGCAATTGACGGTGATGAACGGCTTGGCCGCCCGGTCGCCGCCGGACTGGATGGCCCGCGCGATGAGTTCCTTGCCGACGCCCGATTCACCTTCGAGCACCACAGGAATGCTGGATTGCGAGGCGCGCCTGGCCAGATCGATGACGCGCAGCATCTCGGTACTGGCCGAAACGATATCGGTGAAGTTGACGGAGCTGGAGCGGACGCGGCGGCCGGCGCGGTTGCGCCCCTCCCGCTGGTCGAGCTTCAGCGCATTGGAAATGGAGGCGGCGATGCGCTCTGGCGAGACGGGCTTGACCACAAAATCGAAGGCGCCGGCGCGCATGGCCTGCACGACGGATTCGATGCTGCCCTGCCCGGTCTGCACGATCACCGGCGTCTCGACGCCCATTCCACGGATCGTTTCGAGGAAGGTGAGACCGTCCATTTCCGGCATCATCAGATCGAGCACGATGACGTTGATCTCGGAGCGGGAGCGCTTCAGGAACTCGAGCGCGGCACGGCCGTTCTCTGCGAGATGCGCCGCATGACCGTGGCGTTCCACGGCATTCTTCAACAGGCGGCGCTGGATGGGATCGTCATCGACAACAAGGATTTGCGCAATCATGCTCGGCTCCTGGCAGCGGTCATTATGTCCCCTCATGGGCTCATTACAGGCCGCTTGTCCCATAAAGGGTTGAACATCCCCTTTTGAGAAAAGCTTGCATTTTAACTGCTGGCGCGGAAAAGAAGCGAGCATGACGGAAGCGGCGACCCAGGAGAAACAATATGTTGAATATGCCCGCAATCGCAATTCCCCGTGCTCTTGCCCCTGCGGGTAAGGGTGCCGCCGCCGATCCCGCGCTCGGCCTCCTGCCCGTCTGGAAGCTTTCCGATCTCTATGAGGACAAGGATTCTCCGGCTTTCCGCGCCGACCTCGACAAGGCTGCGAAGCTCGCCAGGGAATTCGAGGCGAAGTGGAAAGGCAAGCTCGCCGAAGCAGCCGGCAAGACGGGCAGCGGAGGCATCGGCGAGGCGCTTGCCGAATACGAGGTGATCGAGGATATCTTCGGCAAGATCGGCTCGTTTGCCGGCCTCACCTATTTCTCCGACACGTCCAACCCCGCAAACGGCAAGTTCTACGGCGACGTGCAGTCGAAGCTCACCGATCTTTCGGCGCATCTCCTGTTCTTGCCCCTGGAGCTGAACCGTATTGACGACGCGGTGATGGACGCCTGCATGGATCGTGACCCGGCGGCCGGCCATTATCGCCCCTGGATCGTCGATCTCAGGAAAGACAAGCCCTACCAGCTCGAAGACAAGCTCGAGCAGCTCTTCCTCGAAAAGTCCATGACCAGCAGCGCCGCCTTCAACCGCCTCTTCGACGAGACCATGGCGGAGCTCCGTTACGACATCGACGGCGAGAAGGTGCCGCTCGAAGTGGCGCTCAACATGCTGCAGGAGCCGGACGAGCCGACCCGCGCCAAGGCGGCGGCCGCGCTTTCGAAGACCTTCAAGGACAATATCCGCATCTTCACGCTGGTCACCAACACGCTCGCCAAGGACAAGGATATCTCCGACCGCTGGCGCGGCTTCGAGGATATCGCCGATAGCCGGCACCTCGGCAACCGCGTCGAGCGCGAAGTGGTGGATGCGCTGGCCGAAGCGGTCAAGGCCGCCTACCCCCGCCTCTCGCACCGCTACTACGCCATGAAGGCGAAGTGGCTCGGCATGGAAGAGATGAATTTCTGGGACCGCAACGCGCCGCTGCCGGAAACCTCGAACGCGCTCATTTCCTGGGAGGAAGCGAAAAATACGGTTCTCTCGGCCTATGGCGGCTTTGCCCCGGAAATGGCCGATATCGCCCGCCGCTTCTTCGATGAGGAATGGATCGACGCGCCGGTGCGCACCGGAAAGGCGCCGGGTGCGTTTGCGCATCCCACCGTCCCGTCGGCGCACCCTTACGTGCTCGTCAACTATATGGGCAAGCCGCGCGACGTGATGACGCTCGCCCATGAACTCGGCCACGGCGTGCATCAGGTGCTGGCCGGCAAGCAGGGCGCCCTGATGTGCCAGACGCCGCTGACGCTTGCCGAGACCGCCTCGGTCTTCGGCGAGATGCTGACCTTCCGCGCCCTTCTCGAAAAGACGAAGGACAAGCGCGAGCGCAAGGCCATGCTCGCCCAGAAGGTGGAGGACATGATCAACACGGTCGTGCGTCAGATCGCCTTCTACGAGTTCGAGCGCAAGGTTCACACCGCCCGCAAGGAAGGCGAGCTGACATCGGAGCAGATCGGCGAGCTCTGGCTTTCGGTTCAGGCGGAAAGCCTGGGGCCCGCGATCCGCATCTCGGAGGGCTACGAGACCTGGTGGGCCTATATCCCCCACTTCATCCACTCGCCCTTCTACGTCTATGCCTATGCCTTCGGAGATTGCCTGGTGAACTCGCTCTACGCGGTCTACCAAGGCGCGGAGCCCGGCTTCCAGCAGAAGTATTTCGAGCTTCTGAAGGCCGGCGGCACCAAACATCACTCCGAATTGCTGAAGCCCTTCGGCCTCGACGCCACCGATCCCTCCTTCTGGTCCAAGGGGCTTTCGATGATCGAGGGCCTGATCGATGAGCTGGAGGCTTTGGACAAGGGTAATCGCCTTTAGGGGAGAATGCCCTCATCAGGCTGCCGCCACCTTGTCCGGCCCTTCGCTTCGGCTCAGGGCGTTCGTCATTCGAAACGATTCACTGGATCGTTTCGTCGGCTGCGCCGACCATTCCTCACCCCCGCATGCGGGGAGAAGGGATATGCCGCGACCTCTTCGTCATTCTTTGCCGGCAAGTTCGGCAGGTCCCCTCTCCCCGTCTGACGGGGAGAGAGTTAGGGTGAGGGGCAAGCAAACCTTCGGAAACCAACACGTAGATGGCAGACCACCCACCTTATGCGCTGTTTCGCGACGATCCTGCCGGACGGAGCCTCGTCTTCGACCGGCCGAGAGAGATCGTGACCGCGCATAAGGCCGAGGATGTGCTGCCCGCGTTGGAACGCTTGGAAGAAGCGCGCCGTGCCGGCCAATGGCTCGCGGGCTATATCTCCTACGAAGCGGGCTACGTCTTCGAGGAGAAGCTCAAGCCCCTGATCGTCCCGGAGAGACCGACGCCGCTCATCGCCATGGGCATTTTCGATGCCCCCGCCGGCGAGGACCATCCGCTTGCCGCGCCGCTTGCCGCCAGAAACGAAGAGCCCTTCACCGAACCGCGCGCCGCCTGGGATTTCGAAACCTATCGCGAGCGGTTCGACCACCTGCATCGGCATCTGCGCAACGGCGATTGCTACCAGGGAAACCTCACCATGCCGGTCACCGCCCGCTGGCAGGGCGATCCGCGCTCCGTCTTCTGGTCGCTCGTCGCGCGCCAGCCGGTCCGCTATGGTGCGCTCGTCGATTTCACCAGGGATGCGGGCGGCCCGGTCGTCCTGTCGCGCTCGCCGGAGCTCTTCTTTTCGGTGGATGCCGGGCGCTTCATCGAAACCCATCCGATGAAGGGTACGGCCCCGCGCGGCAAGACGCCGGAGGAAGACAAGGCGATCGTCGAGGCCATGCTCGCCGACGAGAAGACGCTTGCGGAAAACCGCATGATCGTCGACCTGCTGCGCAACGACATCTCACTCGTCAGCGAAGTGGGCACGCTTGACGTCCCGAAGCTGTTCGAGATCGAGACCTACCCGACCGTCCACCAGATGGTGAGCCATGTGCGGGCGAAGCTGAGGCCCGAAATCGGCCTGCCGGAAATCCTCGCCGCGCTCTTCCCCTGCGGCTCGGTCACGGGAGCGCCCAAAATGTGGGCGATGCAGATTCTCAGGCGACTGGAAGCCGATTGCCGCGATGTCTATTGCGGCGCGATCGGCTGGTGCGATCCGGCCGGGCCGATGCGGTTTTCGGTGGCGATCCGCACGATCTCGCTTTTCAACGACGGCAAGGCCGTCTTCAATGTGGGGGGCGGCATCGTCTTCGATTCGAAGGCCGAGGCCGAATACGAGGAATGCCTGTTGAAGGCGCGGTTTGCGGTAGGCGATCAATGGATTTCTCGCTGATCGAAACGATGCGGTGGGAGCCCGAAACAGGCTTCGTTCGGCTGGAGCAGCATCTTCGCCGCTTGAGCCGTTCGGCCGATGCGCTCGGCTTCCGTCAGCCGCCGCTGGATACGCTCAACCAGCTCGAAGCCGCAGCCGGCGGCCAAGTGCCCTTGCGCGTCCGCCTCGTCATGACCTATCGCGGCAAGATCGAGATCACGACCACACCCTTCACACCGATCCCGGAAGGTACGGTCTGGCGCCTGCGCATCGCCAAAGCCGCCCGGCTTGCCTCGGACGATCCCCTCTACCGCCACAAGACATCGAGACGCGAGCCCTATGAGGCCGCCCGCGCCGAGTTTTCGCCCGAAGAGGCAGACGAGGTGCTGCTCCTCAATGAGCGCGGCGAAGTCTGCGAAGGCACGATCACCAATGCCTTCCTCGAGGAGCCGGACGGCTCGCTTCTGACGCCGCCGCTGACCAGCGGCCTGCTGCCCGGCATATTGCGCGCCGAACTCATCCGTGAGAGGAAGGCACGCAGCCAGGTTTTGAAGCCCGAAGACCTCGGGACCGGAAGGCTCTTCGTCGGCAATTCGCTGCGCGGATTGATCCCCGCCGAACTCGTCGGAGAATCATGAGCCCTGAGTGTGGATCTCGGGGCATCTGCAGACTGGAAACGGCGTTTTCCCGCTCCATTTGACAGGCTCTTTATTGTGACGAGATTTTATGATCTTAGAGCCTGCGAACTGCCCAGTTGAAAACCGACCCACGCGTAACAATCATTCCTTCCACTGCCGCACAGTCGGACCACGGCCGAGAGGCCGCCGATCAAGGAGAAACACATGTCAGAAAAGACCTATCCGGTGTATGGCGAGATCACCGGCCCGATCGTGATGATCGGCTTCGGTTCGATCGGCCGCGGAACGCTGCCGCTCATCGAGCGTCATTTCAAGTTCGACAAGAGCCGGATGGTCGTGATCGACCCGCGCGATGACGCCGATCACACAGAGATTCTGGCAAAGCACGGCGTGCGGCACATCAAGTCGTATGTCACCAAGGAAAACTACAAGAAACTCCTGAAGCCGCTGCTGACCGAAGGCGGTGGCCAGGGCTTCTGCGTCAATCTTTCCGTCGATACCGGCTCGCTCGACATCATGAAGCTCTGCCGCAAGCTCGACGTGCCCTATATCGATACCGTGGTCGAACCCTGGCTCGGCTTCTATTTCGACAAGAACATGAAGAATGCCGACCGCACCAACTATGCGCTGCGAGAAACCGTGCGCAAGGAGAAGGAAAAGAACCCGGGCGGCGCGACCGCCGTTTCCACCTGCGGCGCCAATCCGGGCATGGTTTCCTGGTTCGTCAAGCAGGCGCTCGTCAACCTCGCCAACGACACCGGCCTGAAATTCGACGAGCCCGACCAGCATGATCGTGAAGGCTGGGCGAAGCTCATGAAGAAGCTCGGCGTCAAGGGCGTTCACATCGCCGAGCGCGACACCCAGCGCACCAAGCACCCGAAGCCGCTCGACGTCTTCTGGAACACCTGGTCCGTCGAAGGCTTCATCTCCGAAGGCCTGCAGCCCGCCGAACTCGGCTGGGGCACCCACGAGAAGTGGATGCCGAAGAACGCCAAGAAGCACAAGAAAGGCTGCAAGGCGGCGATCTATCTGGAGCAGCCCGGCGCCAATACCCGCGTGCGCACCTGGTGCCCGACGCCCGGCCCGCAATATGGGTTCCTGGTCACCCATAACGAATCCATCTCGATCGCCGACTATTTCACGGTGCGCGACAAGGATGGCGACGTGACCTTCCGCCCGACCTGCCATTATGCCTATCACCCGGCCAACGATGCCGTGCTGTCGCTGCACGAGATGTTCGGCAATGGCGGCAACGCACAGCCGGTCCACCACGTTCTGGACGAGGACGAACTGGAGGACGGCATCGACGAACTCGGCGTCCTGCTCTACGGCCACGAGAAGAATGCCTACTGGTTCGGTTCGCGCCTGTCTCTGGAAGAGACCCGCCGCATCGCCCCCTATCAGAACGCAACCGGCCTGCAGGTGACCTCCGCCGTGCTCGCAGGCATGGTCTGGGCGCTGGAAAATCCGAACGCGGGCATCGTCGAGGCGGACGAGATCGACTACAAGCGCTGCCTCGAAGTCCAGCTTCCCTATCTCGGCCCGGTCGAGGGCCATTATACCGACTGGACCCCGCTCGAGGGCCGTCCCGGTCTCTTCCCGGAGGACATCGACACCAGCGATCCCTGGCAGTTCAGGAACGTCCTGGTCCGCTGAGGCGAGCCTCCCTCCATTGACCTTTATGAAACGCCCGCCTTCCCGCGGGCGTTTTCATGTGTTGAAAAGAAGAGCCTGTGGATAGTTGGACTTGGAGCGCTAGCTGTCCACAGGCCTTGGCCCTATGAAACTGCGCGCCTTGCGTTACATAGGCCTTCGCGGCATGGTTTAGCGCCAGGCCAGATCGAATCGCGGGAGACAGAGTCATGAAAATCAGAGCGAGCCTCGTGCTCATTGCCGCCGCCACGCTCAGCGCGTGCGTGTCCTCTCCTCCTCCCGGTCGCCTGCCGCCGCCCTCCGGAACGCCGCAGGCGCGGGGCGTCGAGGGCAGCTGGGCCGATCCGAACGGGATCGTCTCCACGTTCCAGGCCGGCACCTTCAGCACCCGGTCGACCGACAGCAATGCCCTGCTTGCTTCCGGCAACTACAGGAACGTCTCGCCCACGCTCGTCGAGATCAACATGACCTCGCTGGTGCGCAACACGACCTCCAGGGTCAACTGCGCGCTCGTCTCGCCGAACCAGCTGAACTGCACGCAGGATAGCGGCGCGCAATTCTCGCTCGCACGGCGGAGCTGAGCGACTTCCATCCTCACGGTTCCGAAACCCCGCTCCGGCGGGGTTTTTCGTATTTTCCCGGAGACGCGAAACGCCGCGCCTGCCTGTCATATTTCCCTTGAAACCGACCTTTGTTGATGAAAACATGCCCGGCAGAACGGCTGTCATGGTGGGATGTTACGACGGCCGGCAGTGAAGCGGTGCAACGCCGCCAACAAAGGGAACAGGAGAGGCAACATGATGAAAACATTGAGACTTGGGCTGATGACCGCATCGGCCATGGCTCTTTCGTGCGGCGCCGCACTCGCCGATTACGAACTCAATATCCTGCACATCAACGATCTTCATTCCCGCATCGAAGCCATCAACAAATTCAATTCCACCTGCACCGCGGAAGAAGCCTCCAAGAACGAGTGCTTCGGCGGCATCGCCCGCGTGAAGGCCGCCATCGACGGCCGCCGCGGCGAACTGAACGGGCAGAACCTGCTGGTGCTGGACGCCGGCGACCAGTTCCAGGGATCCCTCTTCTACAGCACCTTCAAGAGCGGCCCGGTCGCCGATTTCATGAACGGCATCGGCTTCGATGCCATGGCGATCGGCAATCATGAATTCGACGATGGTCCGGAAGAACTCCTGAAATTCATCGACGCCGCCGATTTCCCGATCATTTCCGGCAATACGATCGCCGCCGACAACAGCCCGGTCGCCAAGAAGTTCGAAGGCTACATCGTCAAGGACATGGGCGGCCAGAAGGTTGCCGTCGTCTCCGTTCTCGCGACCGATACCGACGAAACCTCCTCGCCGGGCGACACTATCCGCTTTGAGGACGAGGTCGAATATCTCAACAGGATCGTGCCGGAGATCGAGGCTCAGGGCGTCAACAAGATCATCGTCCTGTCGCATGTCGGCTATGTGCGCGACCAGGAGATCGCCGCAGCCGTGAACGGCATCGACGTCATCGTCGGCGGCCATAGTCACACGCTGCTCTCGAACACCGATGAAAAGGCCGCCGGCCCCTACCCCACGCTGGTGAAGAACCCCGCCGGCGTGGACGTCCCGATCGTTCAGGCCTATGCCTACTCGAAATACCTCGGCGACCTGAAAGTGGTCTTCGACGATAACGGCGTGGTGAAATCGGCGGAGGGCGCCCCGAAGCTCCTCGATGCCTCGGTCACGCCGGATGCCGCCTATGTCGCCAAGGTCGCCGAACTCGGCAAGCCCCTGGAAGAACTGAAGAAGAAGGTGGTCGGCGTTTCCGAAGGGCCGATCGAAGGCGACCGCACGGTTTGCCGCGCCAAGGAATGCACGATGGGCAATCTCGTGGCCGAGGCCCAGCTCGACCGCGTGAAGGGCCAGGGCATCACCATCTCGATCGCCAATGGCGGCGGTCTGCGCGCATCGATCGACGGCGGCGATGTGACCATGGGCGAGGTGCTGACGGTGCTGCCGTTCCAGAACACCATCGCCACCTTCCAGCTCAAGGGCTCCGATCTCGTCACCGCGCTCGAAAACGGCGTCGGCCAGATCGAGGAAGGCGCCGGCCGCTTCCCACAGGTCGCCGGCATGAAATATTCCTTTGACCGGTCCAAACCTCCCGGCGGCCGCGTGAGCGACGTTCAGGTGAAGGAAGGCGAGGCCTTCGTGCCGCTCGATCCAAACAAGACCTATGGCGTCGTCACCAACAACTATGTGCGCGGCGGCGGCGATGGCTACAAGACCTTCGCGACCAACGCCGTCAATCCATACGATTTCGGCCCCAACCTCGAACAGGCGGTTGCCGACTACCTGACGGCCAATAATCCCTACAAGCCCTTCACGGATGGCCGCATCACCGACCTTACCCCGGCTGATTATACTCCGCCGGCCAAGGAGGCTCCCGCGGCATCCTCTTCCGCTGCGGCTCCAGCGGCACCCGCCCCCGCCGCTCCGTCGTCCGGCCAGACCGCTGCCGCTCCCGCAACCCAGGCACCGGCGCCTGCGACGCCCGCTCCGGCCGTCGGCGGACCGAAGACCTATACGGTCGCCCGCGGCGATTCTCTGTGGAAGATCGCGGAAGCCGAGTATGGCGATGGCAACCAGTGGACCAGGATCGCCGAGGCCAACAGCCTGCGCAATCCGAACCGCATTCTGGTTGGCGCGGAACTGGAGCTGCCCGCCCAATAAGCAGCTAAGACGATTTGTCTCGCTTGAAGAACCGGTCCGGGCCTTTCCCGGATCGGTTTTTGTTTCTAAATAGGCCGCAATCCGGGCAGCCAATGCCCGCTAGTGAGATCGAAAGAGTGTCCATGGCTTCCGAAACCGCGCATATGCCGATCCTCCAACCGGAGACGAGCTTCGGCAAGGTCGGCGTATTGCTGGTCAATCTCGGAACGCCCGACGACACGAGCTACTGGCCGATGCGCCGCTATCTCTCCGAATTTCTCTCCGACCGGCGGGTGATCGAGTGGTCGCGCCTCTACTGGTATCCGATCCTCCAGGGCATCGTCTTGAGCAAGCGCCCGCAGAAGGTGGGCAAAGCTTACGAGGCGATCTGGAACAAGGAAAAGAACGAGAGCTTTCTGCGCACCTATACCCGCAACCAGGCGGAGCTCATGGCCGAGGCGCTCAAGGACCTGCCGAACGTGGTGGTCGATTGGGGCATGCGTTACGGCCAGCCCTCGATCGCCGCGCGCATCGACGCGCTGAGGGAAAAGGGCTGCGAGAAGATCCTCGTCTTCCCGCTCTATCCTCAATATTCCGCCTCCACCACGGCGACCGTCAACGACAAGGCCTTCGAGCATCTGATGAAGCTGCGCTGGCAGCCGGCGGTGCGCACCGTGCCGCCCTATCACGACGACCCGACCTATATCGAGGCGCTGGCGAATTCCTACAGGCAGACTCTTTCCAGTCTCGATTGGGAGCCCGAGGTTCTACTCGCCTCCTTCCACGGCATCCCCCTCTCCTATTCAGAAAAGGGCGATCCCTATCGCGGCCATTGCGAGACGACCGGGCACCTGCTCCGCGAAGCGCTCGGCCTGCCGCCGGAAAGGTTCATGGTCACCTTCCAGTCCCGTTTCGGCCCGGAGGAATGGCTACAGCCCTATACCGACAAGACGGTCGAGAAGCTGGCAGGCGAAGGCGTCAAGCGCATCGCGGTCATGAATCCCGGCTTCGTCTCCGACTGTCTGGAGACGCTGGAGGAGATCGCCGGCGAAGCGGCCGAGAGCTTCCTGCACCACGGCGGCGAGAAATTCGTCCACATCCCCTGCCTCAACGACAGCCCGGATGGAATGACGGTTCTGGAACAGGTCGTCCGCCGCGAGCTTCAGGGCTGGGTTTGACCGCTCAAACCCCGCGCCGGTTTCCCCAGAGCAGAACATGAAGCTGTGGCAGCACGCGGGCTGCGAACCAGCGATCCTCCGTCACCTTGCCGACGAGCCACAGCATCCGGTCCATGACCCCGTCGATATCGACCACCGCCTCGTCGTCATCCGGTGGCGGCGGCGTGTGATTGCCGGGCTGCAGATAGACCGGCAGATGCGGAAAGCGCGCCGCCGCGTGCCTGGCGAAAGCATAGTCGGCATCGTCGAACACCACGATCTTCAACACCGTCTGCGGCTTGCTGGCCGCCATGTCGAGACAGTTTTGCAGGGCATGCCAGTCCGTTTCCATGCCGCTCGAAGGCGGCTTCGGGCTCAGCACCAGCGTGTCGAGATTTTCGAACCAACCCTTGGCGATGCTGCCCTGTGTTTCGAGCGCGAAGCGGTAGCCCCGCCGATTTCCGTGCTCGATCAGCGGTCCGAGCGGCTGGATGGCCGGATTGCCTCCGGAAAGCGAGACCGTCAGCGGCACGCCGCCGGAAAGGCGCTCCACCTCGGCCCAGATCGCCTCGACGCTCATCGGCTTCCACTCGTCGCGATAGGCGCTGTCGACCGCATGCAGCGTATCGCACCAGCCGCACCGATAGTCGCAGCCGCCGGTGCGCACGAAGACCGTCGGCTGACCGATCAGCACGCCCTCGCCCTGGATCGTCGGCCCGAAGATCTCGCTTATCCGGATGCGGGCATCCGCGCCGGTCATGGCCGGTATTCCGCCCAGGTCTTCGGCGTTTCGCTGACGCGCACGGCAGACGTTTCCGGCAGCCGCGCCTTGCACCAGTCGTAGAAATGCCGGGCGAGGAATTCCGATGTCACCCGCTCGTGCCCGAAGACCTCGTTCAGGTGCCGGTGGTCGAATTTCTCGTCGATATACTGTTTGAGCGGCTTCAACTCGTGATAGTCGCGTACGAAGCCGTCCTCATCGAGCTCGGCGGCGGCAAGCTCCACCACGACGATATAGTTATGGCCGTGCAGCCGGGCGCATTGATGGTCGGCCGGCAGATGCGTGAGCTGATGCGAGGCGGAAAAGTGGAACTCCTTGGTGATCCGGTACATCAGCGGACCTCCTCGGCCCGGAAGCCTTCGGTCGCGGCGATCCAGAAATCCGGGTCCTCGTATTCCGTCGGGTCGGCGATACCGGCCAGATGAAAGGCTTCCCGCCGCTCCACGCAGGTGCCGCAGCGGCCACAATGCCGCTCGCCGCCCTTGTAGCAGGACCAGGTTTCGGCAAAGGGCGTGCCATGGGCCGCACCATCCTTCACGATCTCGGCCTTCGATCCATGGACATAGGGCGCCAAAAGCTTCACCGAGGCATAGCCTTCCAGCGCATGGTCCTGCATCGCCTGGAAGGCGTCGATGAAGCCGGGGCGGCAATCGGGATAGATGAAGTGGTCGCCGCCATGGACGGCGATCGCCACCGCGTCCGCCTCGCGCGCCGCCGCCACGCCGAAGGCGATTGCCAGCATGATGGCGTTGCGGTTCGGAACCACGGTGATGCGCATGGTCTCTTCCGCATAGTGCCCGTCCGGCACATCCACGTCGTCGGTGAGCGCCGAGCCGGTCAGCCGGCTGCCGATGCCCCGCATGTCGATGATTTCGTGGAAGACGCCGAGCCTTTGCGCGCAGGCGGCGGCATAATCGAGCTCCTTGCGGTGCCGCTGGCCGTAATCGAAGGAGATCAGTCCGATAAGTTCGTGTTCCGCAGCGATTCTGTGCGCGAGCGAAACGGAGTCCAGTCCGCCGGAGCAGACGACGATGGTTTTCATAGTCAGGTGTCCTTGTTTTGTCCGGGTAGGCTGCGACCGGTCTTCAAGGCGGCCTCTTTAGAGACTGAGGCCCGCCGCGTCAAACATCCTGTGCAAAGTTCCCGCAACCCACCAGAACTACTGGGTACTGCTTCCCGGATTCGGGTATAAGGGCGGCAAGGACCGTGCTTGTGAACGGCGCGGCGTGTCGACAGCATTGCGCAGCGGGACGCATCACAGCCCCCATAGGAGGGAATTCATGGTTCTGGATGGCTTCGATATCTTCGTGCTGATACTGGTCCTGTTGGTCATCCTGGTGCTGTTCGCCGGCATCAAGACCGTGCCCCAGGGCTATCGCTACACGGTGGAACGCTTCGGCCGCTACACGCGCACGCTCGATCCCGGCCTCAACATCATCACCCCCTTCATCGAACGCATCGGCGCGCGCATGAACGTGATGGAACAGGTGCTCGACATACCCACCCAGGAAGTCATCACCAAGGACAATGCCAGCGTCTCGGCCGATGCCGTTGCCTTCTACCAGGTGCTGAACCCCGCCCAGGCCGCCTATCAGATTTCCGATCTCGAAAACGCCATCCAGAACCTCACCATGACCAATATCCGCTCGGTCATGGGCTCGATGGACCTCGACGCGCTGCTTTCCAACCGCGATGTCATCAACGAGCGGCTGCTGCGGGTGGTGGACGAGGCGGTCGGCCCCTGGGGCATCAAGGTCACCCGCATCGAGATCAAGGACATCCGCCCGCCGACCGACCTGGTGGATGCGATGGCGCGGCAGATGAAGGCCGAGCGCGAGAAGCGCGCCCAGGTGCTGGAGGCCGAAGGTTCCCGCAATGCGCAGATCCTGCGCGCCGAGGGCGCCAAACAGGCCGCCGTCCTCAAGGCGGAAGGCGAACGCGAGGCTGCCTTCCGCGAGGCCGAGGCCCGCGAGCGCCTGGCGGAAGCGGAAGCCAAGGCCACCCGCTCGGTTTCCGAGGCGATCGCCGCCGGCGACATACACGCCATCAATTACTTCGTCGCCCAGAAATACACCGAGGCGCTGACGGAAATCGGCACAGCGTCCAACAGCAAGATCATCCTGATGCCTCTCGAGGCCTCGTCGCTGATCGGTTCGCTCGGCGGTATCGGCGCGATCGCCAGGGAAGTCTTCGGAGATAGCGGGGCTGCGCCCGCCCCGGCGTCTGCTCGGCCCCGCGCAGCGCCGCCGCGCACCACGCCACCCGTCAGGCCCTCCACCCCACCGTCAGAGACCTGAGCCATGGTCCAGTCGCTCGCCGCTGAACTCGGGCCCTGGAGCTGGTGGATCGTCGGCCTCGTGCTACTGGCCGCCGAACTCGTCGCGCCCGGCGTCTTCCTGATCTGGATCGGGCTTGCGGCGATCGTCGTCGGCATCCTCTCCCTGCTCCTGTGGGGGACGCCCTTCTGGTCCTGGCAGGTGCAATTCCTGGTCTTCGCCGTGCTTTCGGTCGTATTCGCCCTGGCTGGTCGCCGCTTCTACGCCCGCGACAATCACACAAGCGACGAGCCGATGCTCAACCGGCGCGGCGAAAGCCTGATCGGCCGCACAGCCACGCTTGCCGAACCGATCACGGAAGGGCGCGGGCGGATTCGTCTGGACGATACCTGGTGGGCGGTCATGGGGCCGGATCTGCCGGCCGGCACGCGGGTAAAGGTGGTTTCATCAACCAGTAGCGGTCTGACCGTCGAAGCCTCGGATATCTGAAAAGACCGCCTCCGCGACGCCGACGCAGAGCTTTACTCCGAAGTGCCTTGTCAGGCGACGCCGACGCGCAGCAGGTCGTGGAAATGCACGATGCCGACCGGCCGCCGGTCCTCGTCGGTGACGATCAGGGCGGAAATATTGTGCTTGTTGAGCAGCCCCATGGCCGCGGTGGCAAGCATGTCTTCCGTCACCGTCTTCGGATTGCCGGTCATGATGTCGTCGACCACCATCTGCGAGAGATTGAGGTTCAGGCCGCGCGCAAGGTCGCCATCGGTGACGATGCCGCAAAGCCGGCCTTCCTCGTCGAGCACGCCGACGCAGCCGAAGCGCATTTGCGAAAGCGTCATCACCGCCGTCGGCAAGGGCGTGCCCTTCTCTACGAGCGGAATGCGATCGCCGCGATGCATGAGGTCTCCGACCCGGCTCAGCATCGCGCCGAGCTTGCCGCCCGGATGGAAGACGCGGAAATCGAGCGCGGTGAATCCCCGAGCTTCGAGCAGCGCCACGGCCAGCGCATCGCCGATCGCAAGCTGCATGATGGCCGATGTGGTGGGCGCCAGCCCGTGCGGGCAGGCCTCCTGCTCCTTCGGCAGCAGCAGAACGATATCGGAAAGGCGCGCGAGCGTGGAAGCCGCACCGGAGGTGATCGATACCAGCGGAATGGAGAAGCGGCGGCAGAAGCTGACGATCCCCTGAAGTTCGGCGGTCTCCCCGCCCCAGGAAAGGGCGAGCACCACGTCCTCGGAAGTAATCATGCCGAGATCGCCATGGCTGGCCTCGGCCGCATGAACGAAGGACGACGGCGTTCCGGTGGACGCGAAGGAGGCAGCGATCTTCACGCCGATATGCCCGCTCTTGCCGACCCCGGTAACGATGACCCGTCCCTTGATGCCGCCGATCAGTTCGACGGCCTTTCGGAACGGCTCGGCAAGCTCATTGCGCAGCGCGTTCTCGAGGGCCTCGAGCCCCTGTCTTTCAATAGAGACTGTCCGAATGGCGGAATCGACCAAGTCCATCTCGACGATTTTTAGAGCTCTCTTGATCATGCTGCCGTTTAGCGTGTTTCGCCGCTCAAGTCCATTGGCATCCATTTACAGCCATTTACCTTCCGTGACCCTGTTCCACAGCAAATTCAGTTGGACAACCAATAATTAACCACATGGCTTTACGTTTGGGTAAGCTTTCGGGTGCCCAGGCAGGTTCATGGCAATCAGCGGCAAAACAGGTGCAACGCTTCCTCGGCGCGGGAGACCGCTCGCGCTGCTGCTTGCCTGTTCCGTGCTCGTCCAGCCGCTGCATGCAGGTGCGCAAAGCGTCTTCCCGCCGCAGGAGACAGCCGGCGCCACCGGCACGCCCATTATCGGCCGCTCCGCCTGGCCGGGCGCGGTGCCGCCGGCGGATGGCGCTCCCGATGCCACCGATCCATTGGGGGCGAACACTGTCGATCCCGGAACCGATACCTCGCTTGCCGGCGATGCCCGGCTTCGCATGGGCGAAACCTCCGCGGGTACCGCCGGGGAGGCCTCTTACGCGGCAGACCTGAACCAGCCCTACGAAGAGGATGACAACCTACCCGCCGGACCGATCGAGGGAGATCAAACACCGCGCGCGGAAGTCGATGCGACCGGCATTCGGCTCGGCACCTTTCTTCTCCGCCCCTCGGTGAACCAGAGCGTCAACACCGAACGGCGCTCGGGGGGGACAGACGAAAAGCGGAACTATCTCGCCACCACGGTTCGCGGCACGCTCACCTCCGACTGGGCGCGCCATGCGCTGACGGTCAACGGCGAAGGCACATTCGAGCGGACGATCAGCGGGGACCGAGAGAACGAGCCGGAAGCGCGCATTGATGCCGATCTGCGGCTGGACCTTGCGGGCGATACCGTCGCCCACCTCACCGGCGGCTATGGTTTCGAGCGCGAGGATAACGACGATCCGAACGCCATCGGCGGCGCGGCCACTCAGTCCGGCGTGCACCAGTTCGATGGCGGCCTCTCGGTCGAGCGCGATCTCGGCGTGATTCGCGGTCTTGCGGCGGTCGCCGTCAGCCGCGAGATCTATACGGAAGCCAAACTCAGGGACGGCACGACCGTCGACCTCAGCGATCGCGACCGCACCGGCATCGATGGCAGGCTGAGGCTCGGCTACGAACTCTCCCCGGCCCTGATACCCTTCGTGGAAGTGGCGACCGGCCGGACCTTCTATGACGAGAGGCGCGATAGCGCCGGTTACGCCCGTTCCTCGCGCAGCTATGCGGCGCGCGGCGGCGTGGAATTCGATTTCGGCGAAAAGCTGCATGGCGAGATCGGCGCGGGCTACGAGACCACGCGCTATGACGACGACCGCCTCGCCTCGCTCGATGCCGTCACCTTCGATGGCCTCGTGGCCTGGTCGCCGAAGCGCGGCACCGATGTCAATATCGGGCTGGCGACGACCATGCAGGATGCGACCGCGCCCGGCCAGAGCGGCTGGGTGGAATATGCGCTGACGGCGGAGGTTACGCACCAGCTCCGCAGCAATCTCGTGGCCCGCTTGAGCGGCGGAACGACGCTGCGCGACTTTTCCGGCGAAACCTCCAGCGAGACTGGCTGGATCACCGGGGCCGGGCTGACCTGGAGCATCAGCCGCTATCTCGATCTCACCGGCGATGTTGAATACGAGCGCAACGAAAATTCGGGCCGCGCCAGCGACAATATCTTCCGCGCCGGTGTCGGCCTCACGCTGCGCCGCTGACGCTTTTCGAGCGGCCGCTTTTCACCAGATATGGGTTTCCTGAACGGTGAAGCCACCAAATGTGAACCGTCTCGGCCTTCCAAACTTCGCAGATGCAGCATATTAGGGCGCAGGCGGAGAAAATCCCGCCGCACCGCAGCATCGACTGCGCCTTTGTGTGTGTAGGAAGGTTTGAACGTGGCTAGTTATTCCAATAGCAGCGTTACGACGGGCGGAAACAGCTCCGCTGCCGGGTCGAGCGCCAACAATTATCAATTCGCACTGATTGCCCTCACCACCCTGTTCTTCATGTGGGGCTTCATCACCTGCCTGAACGACATTCTCATCCCGCATCTGAAGAGCGTCTTCTCGCTGAACTATACGCAGTCCATGCTGATTCAGCTCTGCTTCTTCGGCGCCTATTTCATCGTGTCGCTTCCCGCCGGCGCGCTCGTGAAGCGCATCAGCTACAAATGGGGCATCGTGGTCGGGCTCCTCGTCGCGGCAGTCGGCTGCGCGCTTTTCATTCCAGCGGCCAGCTACCGCGTCTACGGGCTCTTCCTCGGCGCTCTCTTCGTGCTTGCCGCCGGAATCACCGTGCTGCAGGTCGCGGCCAATCCCTACGTCACGGCACTCGGCGCGCCGGAAAGTGCGGCAAGCCGGCTGACGCTCACCCAGGCGTTCAATTCGCTCGGCACCACGCTCGCCCCCATGTTCGGCGCCTTCCTCATCCTCTCGGCCGCAACCGCGAGCCTGCCGGGCGCAAGCCCCGAACAGATGGATGCGCTCCGGGCGGTCGAGGCGGATGCCGTCCGCTTCCCCTATCTCCTTCTCGCCGTCGCCTTCATCGTCCTGGCCGCGATTTTCGCCGCCTTGAAACTCCCGAACGTCGATGAGGAAGAGACCGAAGCCGCAGGCGTCAAGGAAGGCTCCGCCTGGAGCTACCGCCATCTGGTGCTCGGCGCGATCGGCATCTTCGTCTATGTCGGCGCGGAAGTCAGCATCGGCAGCTTCCTGGTGAATTTCCTCGGTGAGCCGACGATCGCCGGCATGCCGGAGGCCGAAGCAGCCCATTACGTCGCCTATTTCTGGGGTGGCGCTATGGTCGGCCGTTTCATCGGTTCGGTAGCGATGCGCTACATCAACGACGGCAAGGCGCTCGCCTTCAATGCCGCCATTGTCATACTGCTTCTTCTCGTCACGATCCTGACGAGCGGCAAGCTGGCCATGTGGACCGTGCTGGCCATCGGTCTCTTCAATTCCATCATGTTCCCGACGATCTTCAGCCTGGCATTGAAGGGTCTTGGCCGCCACACCAGCCAGGGCTCCGGCATCCTGTGCCTTGCGATCGTCGGCGGCGCGCTTCTGCCCGTCGTCCAGGGCGCCCTTGCCGATACGGTCGGCATTCAGCATGCCTTCGTGCTGCCGATCCTCTGCTATCTCTACATCGCCTTCTACGGCGTGAAGGGACACAAGCCGGTCTGATCGCGCAGGTCCCGCTCCGCGACTTGCAAGCAATAAAAAGCCCTCGCGGTCTCCCGCGAGGGCTTTTCGTTTGGATAGATCGAGCGGTCTTTACTTGAGGCCGGATACCATCGCCTTCAACGGCCCTTCGATCGCCGGGCGGATATCCTGGCGCTGCAGGGCGAATGCGAGGTTCGCCAGGATGAAACCGTCCTTGGCGCCACAGTCGTATGTCTCGCCCTTGAAGTGGTAAGCCGCGAATTCCTGTGCCTTGGCGAGCGCCAGCATGCCGTCGGTAAGCTGGATTTCGTTGCCGGCCCCCCGCTCCTGCGTCTCCAGGATCTTGAAGATTTCCGGCTGCAGGATGTAGCGGCCGTTGATGTAGAAATTCGACGGCGCGGTGCCCTTGGCGGGCTTTTCCACCATCTGGGTGATCTTGAAGCCCTCGTTACCGACCGCGGAACCCTTGCCGACGATGCCGTATTTGTGGGCCTGGTCCGGATCGCACTCCTGCACGGCCAGAACGTTCCCGCCGGTCTGGTCGTAGAGTTCCACCATGCCCTTGAGGCAGCTTTTTTCCGAAGACATGATCATGTCCGGCAGAAGCACTGCGAACGGCTCGTCGCCGACGATGTCGCGCGCGCACCAGACCGCATGGCCGAGCCCGAGCGGAACCTGCTGGCGCGTGAAGCTTGCGGTACCGGCCGTCGGCAGGAGATCGGAAAGCAGGGTCAGCTCGGCATTCTTGTTGCGCTCGCGCAGCATCTGCTCCAGCTCGTACTGGATGTCGAAATAGTCCTCGATGACCCCCTTGCCGCGGCCGGTCACGAAGACGAAGTGCTCGATGCCCGCCTGGGCCGCTTCATCCACCACATACTGGATGACCGGCTTGTCGACGACGGTGAGCATCTCCTTCGGCACTGCCTTGGTCGCGGGCAGGAAACGTGTCCCAAGGCCGGCAACCGGAAAAACTGCTTTTCTGATCTTCTTCTGTCCCACGCATACCTCCTGCGGCATTTTCGATGTGAGCCTTTACTAACGGTTTGCTGCCGTTTCGCAAAGAGTGCGCTCGTCCTCTCTCTATGGTAAAGAATTTGTTGACTCTATGATGCTAATCGGTCGTGGAGCCGCTTTGAGCACTCGCCGATGTTAACACAAGAGCAACGGACACGACTGCCGATGACCATGTTTCGCACCAATCGCTTTCGCGGGCTTGTTTTCTCTCTGATCGTAGGCATTGCCGCCGCGACAACTCCGATAGATGCCCGGGCCAACGACAGCTTCAAGTCCTGGATCGCAAAATTCTATCAGACGGCCGCGGCAAGCGGCATCAGCCGCTCGACCTATGAAAAGGCATTCGCAGGCATCACGGAACCTGATTCGGCGGTTCTGGACAAAGCGAACTATCAGCCGGAGTTCAAGGCGAAGATCTGGGACTATCTGGATTCGCGGGTGAACCCCTATACCGTTCGCATCGGCCGAGAAATGAAGGCCAAGCACGGCTCGACGCTCAATGCGATGGAACGCCATTTCGGCGTCGACAAGCACATACTGCTCGCCATCTGGTCGATGGAATCGAATTATGGCGCGGTGCTCGAAAAGCCGGACCGGCTGCATTACGTGCCACAGGCGCTCGCGACCCTTGCATGGGGCGATCCCAAGCGCGCGAAGTTCGCCCGCAACCAGTTGATCGCGGCGCTGAAGATCCTGCAGGCCGGTGATATCACCCCGAAGCACCTCACCGGCTCCTGGGCCGGCGCCATGGGGCACACGCAATTCATCCCGACCAGCTATCTCCTCTATGCGATCGATGCCGATGGCAACGGCCGCCGCGATATCTGGAACTCCATTCCGGATGCGCTGGCGACGTCGGCCAATCTTCTCGCCAAGAACGGCTGGCAATCCGGCAAGACCTGGGGCTATGAAGCCGTCGCGCCTTCCGGCGCTGCAAAATACGAAGGGCAGACGAAGACGCTCGCCCAATGGGCGGCCCTCGGTTTTGCTCGCCCCAACGGCAAGGGCTTTCCCCGCGGCTCCGATCGTGCCGAGCTGAAGATGCTCGGCGGTCCCAACGCTCCTGCCTTCCTGGTGCTGAGGAATTTCTTCGTCATCAAGCGTTACAATGCCGCCGACAGCTATGCGCTCGCGGTCGGCCTGCTGGCCGATGAGATCGCCGGGCATGGCGGCGTGCATCAGCGCTGGCCCCGCCCGAACGGCACCTTGGACGTGAAGGAAAAATTCGAGCTGCAGAGCAAGCTCAAGGAACTCGGCTATTACGACGGCGAGATCGACGGCAATTTCGGCTCCGGCTCGAAGGCCGCCATCTCGGCGATCCAGCAGAGGCTGGGCATGCAGTCGGATGGTGAGCCCTCGCAATCGCTTCTCGAAGCCTTGCGTTGACAAATGCTTGCTCGCGCCCAAGATCGCTCCTATGAGAGCGATCTGCCGGGGGGCGAGAGCGAACGGCTGAACCATGACGGTATCGAGGCGGACGGATATTAAACCTGTTTGGGGCCGGCTGGTCGCGATCCTGCTCGTCCTCGTCGTGGCCGTTCCGCCCTATGCGCCGCCCGTGGCCGCGCAGGAACGCCGCAACCTTCTGGAAATGCTGTTCGGCATCCGCCCACGCGAGGAGCGATACGATCGCTATGAGCGGTATGAGGGATACGAACGATACGAGCGGCGGCCGAGATACAATCGCCGCGACCGTTCCGTCATAGAAACGCCATCCCGCCGCCAGCGCGACCGCAGTACGATACGGGCCGCCACGCCCCGGCCGCAGCGGCCTGCCGCGCCGCCCAAGCCCGCACCGATCCCCAAGCTTGAAAATGCCCGCAAGATACTGGTGGTGGGCGACTTTCTCGCGGGCGGGCTCGCCGACGAGCTGAAGACCGCCTTCGAAACCTCCCCCAGCGTTGCGGTGGAAAACCGCACCAACGGCTCCTCCGGGCTCGTGCGCGAAGACCATTACGACTGGCCGCCGGCCCTGCCCAAGCTGATCGGAGAGGTCGATCCGGCCATCGTCGTCGTCATGATCGGCGCCAACGACCGCCAGCAGATGCAGATCGGCTCGACTTCGGAAAAATTCCGCACCGACGCCTGGTTCAAGGAATACGAGCAGCGCGTCAGCCGGCTTGCCGCGATCGCCACCGCGCGCAAGCTGCCCCTGCTCTGGGTTGGCCTGCCTTCCTTCCAGTCTCCTTCCATGATGGCCGATGCGGTGACGCTGAACGGCATCTACCGTGACCAGGTGGAAAAGGCCGGCGGCGAATTCGTCGATATCTGGGAAGGCTTCGTGGACGAGGAAGGCAAGTTCATCCTCACCGGCTCCGACATGAACGGCCAGCAGGCTCGCCTGCGCGGCGGCGATGGCATCACTTTCACCACCGCCGGCAAGCGCAAGCTCGCCTTCTATGTCGAGAAGCTCGCGCGCCGCCATCTTGGCGAAATGACCGATCCCGACCTCGTGAAGCTGGATGCGAGCAACCTTCCGGCATTGGCTACACTTCCGCCGGCCGCCAATGCGGTGCCCACTCAGCCGATCAGCCTGGCCGATCCCGAGCTCGACGGCGGCACCGACCTGCTCGGCGCCGGCCAGCCGCCCGTCAGCCTCGTGCAGTCGCCGCGCGACCTGCTGGTCAAGCGAGGCGAACTGCCCCCCGCCCCTTCCGGCCGTGTGGACGACTATCGGATACCCGCCGCGACGACGCGGTAGTTGCCGGAAGTCTCGCTCCGCCCCTCATCCGGCTGCCGCCACCTTCTCCCCGCGAGCGGGGTTAGGGGCAATTTCAAAATGATCTGCCGTCGCGGGACAGGATACGCATCAACCTACAGGATCGACCACTCGCGCCTTGTCCACCCGTTGCCTCTCCGCATACCATCTGAGGCATTCCTCGAAGCCCGTAAGATCGGTATAGAGCGCATCGGGTGCTGCCGCATGGACGGCGATATGGCCGCCGCGCCGTTCGATGCCGCCGTGAAGCATGAGATTGTCGATCATGTCGAAATCTTCGAGAGACATTCCGTCCGGCCCACGACGCCGGCCGTCCTCGCCCTCGCGAACGTTTCCGTCGTAAAACCCGGCGGTTCGCGCAAAGTGGCTGTCGGCGACATTGGTATAGGCCGCGACCACCTTGCCCTGCGCGCACATATAGCCGAGCTCGAAGGTCGTGCCGATATCGGCGGCGATGCCCCGGAACGGCGTGAGGTTTGCGATGATGCCGCCGGCCGCATTCATCATGCCCTCGTCGACGGCACTGATCTTCAAGCCGAATCCATGGCGCGTCGGCGCCGGCTCGATGGAGATGTCGCCGGGGCAGATCGGCTGGAAACCATAGGTCCGCGCCAGGGCCGCCTTCGCATCGAGCATCTGCCGGGCATTCGGAAGGAAGACCTCCGGTCCGGCAAGGTAGAGTTTCAGGCTCATCGGACCGTGGTCTCCCGCTCGAACGGCTCTGCCGCTCAGCGCGGCAGGACCGAGCTTCCCATCAGCGCCTCGTCGATGGCGCGGGCCGCCTGACGGCCCTCGCGGATCGCCCAGACCACCAGCGACTGGCCGCGGCGCACGTCGCCGGCCGTCCAGAACTTGTCGACCGAGGTCTTGTAGTCACGGTCGTTGGCGACGACGTTGGTCGAGCCGCGGCGGTCGAGATTGAGCGTCAGCTTGCCTTCGAGCTCGGCAAGAATGCCGTCCGTCAGAGGGCCGGAAAAGCCGATGGCGATGAAGGCGAGATCGGCCTTGATGATGAATTCCGTGCCGGCGATCGGCTTGCGGCGCTCGTCCACCTCGCAGCAGCGCACGCCGGTCAACTGTCCGTCTTCGCCGATGAACTCGAGAGTGGCCACCTGGAACTCGCGGATCGCGCCCTCGGCCTGGCTGGACGAGGTGCGCATCTTGGTGGCCCAGAACGGCCAGACGGCGAGCTTGTCTTCCTTTTCCGGCGGCTGCGGGCGGATGTCGAGCTGCGTCACCTTGACGGCGCCCTGGCGGAAGGCGGTGCCGACGCAGTCGGATGCCGTATCGCCGCCGCCGACGACCACCACATGCTTGGCGCCGGCAAGGATCGGCTCCGCCGCCCATGCCACGCTGTCGATGTTCTCGCGGCCGATCCGGCGGTTCTGCTGCACCAGATAGGGCATGGCGTCGTAGACGCCGTGCAGGTCGGCGCCGGGAATGCCGGCCGGACGCGGCGTTTCCGAGCCGCCGCAATAGAGAACTGCGTCATGCTCGGCGATAAGCTTCTCGACGGGCATGTCGACGCCCACGTTGACGCCCGTATGGAAGGTAACGCCCTCGCCCTTCATCTGCTCGACGCGCCGGTCGATGAAGTTCTTCTCCATCTTGAAGTCCGGAATGCCGTAGCGCAGCAGCCCGCCGGGCTTGGATTCACGCTCGTAGACATGCACTTCATGGCCCGCGCGGCCGAGCTGCTGGGCGGCCGCCATGCCGGCCGGGCCCGAGCCGATGACCGCGACCTTCTTTCCGGTATGAACCGTCGCCGGCTGCGGCGCGATGAAGCCCAGTTCATAGGCCTTGTCGGCGATCGCCTGCTCCACGGTCTTGATGGCGACCGGCGTATCCTCGAGGTTCAGCGTGCAGGCCTCCTCGCAGGGCGCGGGGCAGACGCGGCCGGTGAATTCCGGGAAGTTGTTGGTGGAATGGAGGTTGCGAATCGCCTCCTCCCACTTGTTGTTGTAGACGAGATCGTTCCAGTCCGGGATCTGGTTGTGCACCGGACAGCCGGTCGGCCCGTGGCAATAGGGAATGCCGCAATCCATGCAGCGCGCCGCCTGCTTGGTAACTTCCGCATCGGACATCGGGATCGTGAATTCGCGGAAATGGCGGATACGGTCGGAGGCCGGCTGATACTTCGCCACGCTCCGGTCGATTTCCAGGAAACCCGTTACCTTGCCCATATTTCTACCTCTTCAAAGCAGGGTGCCCGTAGGACCCCAGTACCAGTAGGCGAAACCCATGACCGCCCCCAGTACGATGAATTCGATTGCGACTTCGCCGTTCATTCCGAATGCAACCGCCGGAACGGCGATCGCGATCAGCACCGAAATCAGCCGGTGCATGAAGGGCCAACTCATTCCGCGGCAATGCCCATCCGCATGCGCTCCATTTCCTCCAGCGCGCGCCGGTATTCAACCGGCATGACCTTGCGGAACTTCGGCCGGTACTCGCTCCAGCGATCAAGGATTTCCTTGGCGCGGGTCGAGCCCGTGTAGTGCATGTGGTTGGAGATGAGCTGGTAGAGGCGCTCCTCGTCGTGGCGCGTCATGTCCTCGGAAACGTCCACGCGTCCCTTGTGCATGATGTCGCCGCCATGATGGTGCAGCTTCTCCAGCATGTCGTCCTCTTCCGGAACCGGCTCGAGCTCGACCATCGCCATGTTGCAGCGCTTGGCGAAATCGCCCTGCTCGTCGAGCACATAGGCGACGCCGCCGGACATGCCGGCCGCGAAGTTGCGGCCCGTCTCGCCGATCACCACGACGACGCCACCCGTCATGTATTCGCAGCCGTGGTCGCCCACGCCCTCGACGACGGCGATCGCCCCGGAGTTACGCACGGCGAAGCGCTCGCCAGCCACACCACGGAAATAGCACTCGCCCGTGATCGCGCCGTAAAGCACAGTATTGCCGACGATGATCGAGTTTTCGGCCACGAGCTTGGAGTTCTCCGGCGGGCGCACGATGATGCGACCACCCGAAAGCCCCTTGCCGACATAGTCGTTGCCGTCGCCGACGAGATCGAAGGTGATGCCGCGCGCGAGGAAGGCGCCGAAGGACTGCCCGGCCGTGCCGGTCAGCGTCACATGGATCGTATCGTCCTTGAGGCCCTTGTGGCCCCAGCGCTTGGCAAGCGCACCGGAAAGCATCGCGCCGGCGGAGCGGTCGACGTTCTTGATCGGCACTTCGAAGACCACCGGCTCCTTGCTTTCGAGCGCCGGCATCGACTTTTCGATCAGCTTGCGGTCGAGGATGTCGTCGATCGGGTGCTTCTGCCGCTCCGTCCAGTAGGTCGCTTCCTTGGGAGCCTCCACCTTGTGGAAGATCTTCGTGAAGTCGAGCCCCTTGGACTTCCAGTGGGCGATCGCCTCGTCCTTCTCCAGCAGTTCGGACATGCCGATGATGTCGTCGAGTTTGGTGAAGCCGAGCGATGCGAGGATTTCACGCACCTCTTCGGCCACGAAGAAGAAGTAGTTAATGACGTGCTCGGGCGTGCCCTTGAAGCGCTTGCGCAGAACCGGGTCCTGCGTGGCCACACCGACCGGACAGGTATTCAGGTGGCACTTGCGCATCATGATGCAGCCGGCGGCGATCAATGGCGCGGTGGCGAAGCCGAATTCGTCGGCGCCGAGCAGCGCCCCGACGATGACGTCCCGGCCGGTCTTCAAGCCCCCGTCCACCTGCAGCGCGATGCGCGAGCGAAGCCCGTTCAGCACCAGCGTCTGCTGGGTTTCGGCAAGGCCGATTTCCCAAGGTGATCCGGCATGCTTCAGCGAAGTGAGCGGCGAAGCCCCAGTGCCGCCGTCGAAGCCCGCGACCGTGATATGGTCGGCGCGCGCCTTGGCGACGCCCGCCGCAACCGTGCCGACGCCCACTTCCGAGACGAGCTTCACGGAAATGTCCGAGGTCGGGTTGACGTTCTTCAGGTCGTAGATCAGCTGCGCCAGGTCTTCGATCGAATAGATGTCGTGGTGCGGCGGCGGCGAAATGAGGCCCACACCCGGCGTCGAGTGGCGGGTCTTGGCAACCGTCGCATCCACCTTGTGGCCGGGCAGCTGGCCGCCCTCGCCGGGCTTTGCGCCCTGCGCCACCTTGATCTGCAGCATGTCCGCGTTGACCAGATATTCGGTCGTGACGCCGAAGCGGCCGGACGCGATCTGCTTGATCGCCGAGCGTTCCGGGTTCTGGCTACCGTCCGCCAGCGGCATGTAGCGGTCGCTTTCCTCGCCGCCCTCGCCGGTGTTCGACTTGCCGCCGATCCGGTTCATGGCGATCGCCAGCGTCGTATGCGCCTCGCGGGAAATCGAGCCGAAGGACATGGCCCCCGTCGAGAAGCGCTTGACGATATCGACTGCCGGCTCGACCTGATCGACGGAAACCGGCTTGCGGCCGATCTGATCCGCCGTCTTGATGTTGAACAGGCCGCGGATGGTGTTCATCCGAAGCGCCGTCTCGTTCACCATCTCGGCGAATTCGCGGTAGCGGTCCTGGCTGTTGCCGCGCACGGCATGCTGCAGGGAGGCAACCGCATCCGGCGTCCAGGCGTGGCTTTCGCCGCGCATGCGGTAGGCGTATTCGCCGCCGATATCGAGCGTGGAGGCTAGAACCGGGTCCTTGCCGAAAGCGGCATGGTGACGGGCGACCGTCTCTTCGGCGATCTCCTTGAGGCCGATGCCTTCGATCGAAGTCGCCGTGCCGAAGAAATATTTCTCGACCAGTTCCGAGGAGAGGCCGATCGCATCGAAGATCTGCGCGCCGCAATAGGACTGGTAGGTCGAAATGCCCATCTTGGACATGACCTTGAGGATGCCCTTACCCACCGCCTTGATGTAGCGGTAGACGATCTCGCTCGCATCGACTTCCTTCGGGAATTCGCCGCGCATGTGCATGTCGGTCAGCGTATCGAAGGCGAGATACGGGTTGATCGCTTCCGCGCCGAAGCCGGCAAGACAGCAGAAGTGATGGATTTCGCGCGGCTCGCCCGATTCGACGACAAGACCGACCGAGGTGCGAAGCCCCTTGCGGATCAGGTGGTGATGCACGGCCGCGGTCGCCAGCAGCGCCGGGATCGCGATACGGTCCGGCCCGATCTGGCGATCGGAGAGCACGATAATGTTGTAGCCGCCCTTGACCGCCGCTTCCGCGCGCTCGCAGAGGCGGTCGAGCATCTCCGGCATGCCTTCGGCGCCACGCTCGATGTCATAGGTGAAATCGAGCGTCTTGGTATCGAAGTGATCTTCGACATGACCGATGGAGCGGATCTTTTCGAGATCGCCATTGGTCAGGATCGGCTGGCGCACCTCCATCCGCTTCGCCCGCGCCATGCCCTCATGGTCGAGGATGTTCGGACGCGGACCGATGAAGGAGACGAGGCTCATCACCAGTTCTTCGCGGATCGGATCGATCGGCGGGTTCGTCACCTGCGCGAAGTTCTGCTTGAAATAGGTGTAGAGCAGCTTCGACTTGTCGGACATGGCCGAGATCGGCGTATCGGTGCCCATCGAGCCGATGGCTTCCTGACCCGTCGTCGCCATCGGCGACATCAGGATCTTGGTGTCCTCGCTCGTGTAGCCGAAGGCCTGCTGGCGGTCGAGCAGCGATACGTCGCGGCGCAGCGCCCGCGGTTCCACCGGCTTCAGGTCTTCCAGAATGAGCTGCGTGCGGTCGAGCCAGTTCCGATAGGGATGCTTGGTCGCAAGCTCGGTCTTCACCTCTTCGTCTGAGACGATGCTGCCCTTTTCCATATCGATCAGCAGCATCTTGCCGGGCTGCAGGCGCCACTTCTTGACGATGCTCTCCTCCGGCACCGGCAGCGTGCCCGCTTCGGAGGCAAGAATGATGCGATCGTCGTCGGTCACCATGTAGCGGGCCGGACGCAGGCCGTTGCGGTCGAGCGTCGCGCCGATCTGCTTGCCGTCGGTGAAACAGACGGCGGCCGGGCCGTCCCACGGCTCCATCAGCGCCGCATGATATTCGTAGAAGGCTTTGCGCTCCTTCGACATGGACTGGTTGCCCGCCCAGGCCTCCGGGATCAGCATCATCATGGCATGCGCCAGCGAATAGCCGCCGCGCACGAGGAATTCGAGTGCGTTGTCGAAACAGGCCGTATCCGACTGGCCCTCGTAGGAGATCGGCCAGAGCTTGGAGATGTCGTCGCCGAAGAGCGGCGAGGAGACGGAAGCCTGACGCGCTGCCATCCAGTTGACGTTGCCGCGCAGCGTGTTGATCTCGCCGTTATGGGCGACCATGCGGTAGGGATGCGCGAGCTTCCACGACGGGAAGGTGTTGGTCGAGAAGCGCTGGTGCACGAGCGCCACGGCGCTCTCGAAGCGCGGATCGGCCAGGTCCTTGTAATAGGCGCCGACCTGGTAGGCCAGGAACATGCCCTTGTAGACGATGGTCGAGGAAGACAGCGACACCGGATAGAAGCCGGTCTCCTGACCGCCGAACTGATCGTAGATGCGGTTGGAGATCACCTTGCGGATGAGAAAGAGCTGCCGCTCGAATTCCAGGTTGGTCGCGGCATCCCGGCCGGCGCCGATGAAGACCTGCAGGTGATAGGGCTCGGTGGCGGCGATATCCGGCGCCTTGGAGAGCGAGGAATTGTCGACCGGCACGTCGCGGAAACCGAGGAACTGCTGCCCCTCCTCCGCGATCACATCGACGATCACCTTCTTGAAATGCTCGATCTGCTCTGCATCGCGCGGCAGGAAGAAATGGCCGACCGCATATTCGCCGGCCTTCGGCAGGGTGACGCCCTGCTTCGCCATCTCCTCGCGGAAGAAGCGATCGGGAATCTGCACCAGAATACCCGCGCCGTCACCCATCAGCGGGTCGGCACCCACCGCGCCGCGATGCGTCAGGTTTTCGAGAATGAAGAGGCCGTCCTTGACGATCTGGTGCGACTTCTTGCCCTTCATATGGGCGATGAAGCCGACGCCGCAGGCGTCATGCTCGTTGCGGGGATCGTAAAGACCTTGGCGCGCCGGCACGCCGGAGGCCTTGAAGGACCCGGCCGGGGGGACGAGCGCTTTCGTCTCGGCGGACATCGGGACCATCTGGCCGGACATCTCGGAGATTATCTTCGTCATCGTCATCCCTCCTGTTGGCCGCTTCTTCGAGCGGGCAAAGTGGCTCTCAACTGTTTCTTCCGGATGACAGGCCGCGGCCATTCCGTTCGCACGAATGGCGCCGCTCCAGCGTTTACCGCAGCCTTGATAGGAGCAGCATAACCCGGATCGGCGCGAGCGTCACGGAAAGCCTGGAACCGAAGCCTCCGAATTCTCGAAAATAGGACAACACTTCTGTCCTATTTCTCAAAATCTATGACACGCTTTCGCCCCGTTCACAAGAGGCGTCTTCAAAAAGTTGGAGCCGAAAACGACAGGAGATTATCCCATCATCAAGACGTGCGAAATTTAATTACGCGGAATGCCTGATCGATTCCGTTTGATTGCGTACGGCAACAGGTCACGCTCTCTACGCAAAGGTAACGATTGATTGCCGTCTCAAAAGGCTTAATTTCACGATCGCCTCCCCCGACGTTTCAAGGTGATGTTTCAAGATGTTCTTCGCTTCCGACAACTGGGCCGGCGCCCATTCCACCATCAATGAGCGCCTCCTTAAGGAATCCACCCGCTTCGCCGCCGCCTATGGCACCAGCGAACTCGACAAGTCGATCGAGCTGCGCTTCAACGAACTCTTCGAGCGTGAAGTCTCGGTCTATTTCGTCGCGACCGGCACGGCCGCCAATTCGCTCTCGCTCGCAAGCGTCGCAAAGCCCGGCGGCGTAACCTTCTGCCATTCGGAAGCGCATGTGATCGAGGATGAATGCGGCGCGCCGGATTTCTTCAGCGGCATGCGCATGATCCCGGTCGAAGGCCCGCACGGAAAGATGGACCCGGAAAACCTTGTCGAGCGTATCGCCCGCTACCCGCAGGACGCCGTGCACCATGGCCGCGCCGCCGCCGTCACGCTCACCCAGGCGACGGAAGTCGGCACCGTCTATTCGCTGGAAGAGATCGATGCGATCTCGAAAATCGCCAGGGAAAACGGTCTGCCGCTCCACATGGATGGCGCCCGTTTCGCCAACGCGCTCGTGGCGCTCGGCGCAACGCCTGCGGAAATGACCTGGAAGCGCGGCGTCGATATTCTTTCCTTCGGCGGCACCAAGAACGGCTGCTGGTGCGCGGAGGCGATCGTCTTCTTCGACCCCGCGCTCGCCAAGGACTTCGCCTTTCTCCGCAAGCGCTCGGCCCAGCTCTTCTCCAAGAGCCGCTTCATCGCCGCCCAGTTCGAAGCCTATCTGCAGGATGGTCTGTGGCTGAAGCTTGCTGCCCATGCCAATGCCATGGCGGACCGCCTGCGCGCCGGCCTCGACCGCTCCAACAGCGCCCGGCAGGCCTGGAAGACGACCTCCAACGAGATCTTCGTCGTGGTCAAGAAGGACGCCGCCCAGGCCGCCGAGGCGAAGGGCGCAAAGTTCTACGACTGGCTGGAGCCGCGCGACATGCCGGAGCCGGTGGGCAAGGACGAGATGCTCGTTCGTCTCGTCACCAGCTTCGCCACCACCGAAGAGGATGTGGACCAGTTCGTCGCGCTGGCGACCGGCCGCTGAATCAGGTTCGATTCTACGGCACGATCCGCGCCACGATGAGGCTCGAAAGCGCCTCCGTGAGCGCGGCATCGGCGCCGCGCCTCGGCACCAGCACGAATTCCACGTCCTCGAGCTGAGGCAGCTTTCCGGCCGCTATTTCCTTGAGGCCCGCCGGCGCCATGCTGCGCGGCTGCACCAGCACGCCCATGCCGGCGCGCGCCGCGGCGGTCAGCCCGCTGAGGCTCCCGCAGGTGCAGACGATCCGCCATGGCACCTTCTCCCGGTCGAGCGCCTCCTGGGCGATCCTTCGCGTGATGCTCGGCGGTGGAAAGGCGATCAGCGGCAAAGTATCCCCGCGGGAAAGAATATGATCGGGATCCCGCGCCAGCCATACAAGCGGTTCGCGATAGAGTAGACGGCCCTGGGTCTCCCCGATATGCCGCTTGGCCAGCACAAGGTCGAGATCGCCGACATCCTGCATCTGGTAGAGCACGGCGGAGAGCGCCACGGTAAGCTCGAGATCGACGAGCGGATGCAGCCTTATGAAGTCTTCGAGGATCGAAGTGAGCCTGCTCGCCACCACGTCTTCCGAAACCCCGAGCCGCAGCCTTCCCCGCAATCGGCTTTCGCCGAAAAGCGATTCGACCTTGCCGTTGAGGTCGAGCATGCCGCGGGCATAGCCGAGCAGCGCCTCGCCTTCAGTGGTCAGCTTCACCTCATGGGTGCTGCGATGGATGAGCTGCTTTCCGAGTGCCTTTTCCAGCCGCTGGATATGCTGGCTCACCGTCGACTGACCGACACCGAGCCTTGCCGCGGCCTGCGTGAAACTGCCGGTCTGCTGCAGCATGACGAAGCTGTTGAGGTGTGAGAGGTTCAGCATGGTTATCGCCGATCGTGATAACTGTTAATGTTTGCATCCTGCTTCATGATGGGCAAAAGAGAAAGCCTCGCTTCCAGGAACCATGCCCAGGAACCATTCTATGGCCCGCTTTCTGCCCGACCGTTTCACCGTGATGCTGATCTGCACCGTCATTCTCGCGACGGTTCTGCCGGTCCAGGGCATATGGGCGGAATATTTCGGCATCGCCACCGATATCGCGATCGCGCTTCTCTTCTTCCTGCACGGCGCGCGCCTCTCGCGCGATGTGGTGATCGCAGGCGTCCTGCACTGGCGGCTGCATCTGACGATCCTCGCAACCACCTTCGCGATCTTCCCGCTGCTCGGGCTCGCCGTCGGCTTCGTACCGGAGGATATCCTCCCCGCCCCTCTCTACATGGGCATTCTCTTCCTCTGCGTGCTGCCCTCGACTGTCCAGTCCTCGATCGCCTTCACCTCCATGGCGGGCGGCAACGTGCCGGCGGCGATCTGCGCCGCTTCGGGTTCCAATCTTTTCGGCATGTTCCTGACCCCGCTTCTGGCGGGCATCCTCCTGTCGACCACCGGCGACGGGGGCTTTTCCTGGGATGCCCTGGAAAAGATCATGATCCAGCTCCTGGCGCCCTTCGTCCTCGGCCAGCTTCTGCAGCCCTGGATCGGCAATTGGATACGCGCCCGCAAGACGCTGCTTGCGCCCGTCGATCGCGGCTCGATCCTGATGGTCGTCTATCTCGCCTTCTCAGCGGCGGTGATCGAAGGCCTCTGGCACACCTTCTCCCTTCGCGACATCGCCGTGGTCATCGCGATCGATATCCTGCTTCTGGCGATCGTCCTTTGCCTCACCATGTTCGGCAGCCGGGCGCTCGGCTTCTCCAAGGAAGACGAGATCGCCATCACCTTCTGCGGTTCGAAGAAGAGTCTCGCAAGCGGCGTGCCCATGGCCAACGCCATCTTCGCGGGCCAATCGATCGGCGCCATCGTGCTGCCGCTGATGCTCTTCCATCAGATTCAGCTCATGGCTTGCGCCGTGATCGCCCAGAAATACGCGAACCGGCTGAAGGAAAGGCAAGCGCAAGGCGCGACCGCAGCGGCATAAACCGCTTTCCAAAGCGCTTGGGTTTTTGTAAGCTCAATCCATGCCGACCCTTTTACGTTTTGCCGGCCTGCGGGTCGTGATCTATCCAAACGATCATCGTCCTGCGCATGTTCACGTAAAAGGCGCCGGTGGAGAAGCGGTATTCCTCTTGAATTGCCCTGACGGACCGCCGGAGTTGCGGGAAAGCTATGGCTTCAAGCTTCCGGATCTTCGTCGCATCGAGGATGCCTTGACGAGCGAACTCGCTACGCTTTGCGTGGCATGGAGTGAACACCATGGCGATTTCTGAGCAGGAATTAAAGGCGGCGGAAAACCGCATGCAGGAGCAGCGCGAGGCGGGTTATGCTGTGTCAGCGCGCTACGATCGGCGTTCGGGCCGCATCGTCATCGAGCTGAACACGGAAGTTCAGTTCGCCATTCCAGCAGGAAAGATCGAGGGGCTGTCGGAAGCAACGGCAAGCGACCTCGCGGAAATAGAAATCAGCCCTTCCGGTCTCGGTCTTTATTGGCCGAAGCTGGATGTTGATACCTATGTTCCCGGATTGCTGCAGGGCGTATTTGGGTCCAAGCACTGGATGGCAGCCCAGCTCGGTGCCGTCGGCGGCAGGGTGCGCTCCGCAGCGAAGGCCGCGACTGCACGCGAAAACGGCCGAAAAGGCGGACGCCCGCGCAAGACCGCCGCCCGTTGATCCAAACGGAAAACGGCTCCTCCCTTTCGGGAAGAGCCGTGGGCTTGCTGGCCGTTTAGGGCCTGCGGAGGATTAGTTGACCTGTTGCGGGGTCACCTGAGCCTCGATCGTCTTCGGCGCGTCGATCGCCTCGGCGGCGATGGCGATGCGGCGCGGCTTCATCGCTTCCGGGATGTTCCGCAGAAGGTCGATATGAAGCAGGCCGTTCTTCAGAGAGGCTGCCTGGACTTCCACATGGTCGGCAAGCTGGAAGCGGCGCTCGAAGGCGCGCTTGGCGATGCCGCGATAGAGAAACTCCGTCTGACCGGTCCTTTCCTCTTCGCTCTTCTCGCCCTTGACGGTCAGAACGTGAGCCTGCGATTCGATCGACAGCTCCTTCTCGTCGAAACCGGCGACGGCCATGGTGATGCGGTAGGTATTCTCACCCGTCCGCTCGATATTGTAGGGCGGATAGCTCTGGCTCTGGCCCTGGTCGGGCTGACCGAGGCTGTCGAGCATGGTGAAGAGGCGGTCGAAGCCGACCGTGGAGCGGTAAAGCGGAGAAAAATCGACGTGACGCATAGTGTCCTCCTTGGAAGCGACGTTTGCGAATTTTGACTTGGGTGGCCGCATCCCTTCTTGGCGATGCGGCTCCCGCTTGGGCGGACCCTTTCGGCGCCCGCACAACCAAGATGGGAATTGCCTTTTCCCGCTTCAAGACCCCCTTTTCGCGAAACGCCGCCTTGCCTGAACCCCTTATGAATGCTCGATTTTGGTAAGGTTCAGGACCTTTTCGATAGAAGGGAGGGGCAAGAAGGCGGACAGCCTCCAAGACTGGTATTATGCGTCCCTTCGGTCTACATTTGCCGGAACCGGGAACCCGGTTCCGGCTTCTTTTTTCATGACCTCGACGGCAGTTTCCATGGACGACATTCTCCGCGTAACACCCGGCAATCCCATGCCGCCGAATGCCACGGCCGGTTATTTCGAAGGTTATCGCGGCGCGAAGCTGAGATATGCCCTCTTTCGCTCCGATATTTCGCCGGCCGCCGGCACGGTGGTGCTCCTGCAGGGGCGCAACGAATTCATCGAGAAATATTACGAGACGATCCGCGACCTCAACGCCATGGGTCTCTGGGTCGCGACTTTCGACCTGCGCGGCCAGGGCGGCTCCGACCGATTGACGAAGGACCCGCGCAAGGGCCATGTCCGCCGCTTCCGCGATTACGAGCGGGATCTCGAAATCTTCCTGGAAAAGATCGTGCTGCCGGATGCCCGGATGCCCTTCTTCCTCATCGGCCATTCCACCGGCGCGCTGATCGCGCTGTCGGCAGGGCCGCGCCTTGGTAACCGCATCAGCCGCATGGCGCTGCTCGGACCCTATATCGGCTTCCAGAACCAGGAAGCTCCCGAGGCAGTGGTTCGCCCGCTTTCGGCCCTGTTGAGCTGGACCGGCCTCGGCCATGTCTCGCTCGGCAAGGACAAGAGCCGGCTGCCCTTCGAGAACAACGGTCTCACGCGCGATCCGCGCCGTTTCGAGCGGAACACCGAGATCATAAAGGCCTATCCGGACCTCACCGTTGGCGCCCCGACCGCCCGCTGGGTGCACGAGACGCTGAGTGCGGCCCGCCGTGTTTCCCGGCAGACCCTCCTGACCGAGATCACCATCCCGACCCTCATCCTCGCGCCCGTTTTGGATGGCGTGGTGCCCTATGCGCTGCAGGAGGAACTGTCGCGCAATTTTCGCGCCGCCCAGCTCGTCACCATCACCGGCGGGCGCCACGAGATTCTGCAGGAGAAGGATATCTACCGCGCCCAGGCTCTGGCGGCTTTTCAGGCCTTCATGCCGGGCGAGGACGGCGGCCTCGATCTTACCGAAACCGCCGCGTGAATTTGAATACGCGCCTGAAAGCCTAAACTTCGGCTGAGGCTCAGGCTGCTCCCGAGAGCAGCTCCAGCGCTTCTTCGTGCACCGCCTTGCTGCCGGCCGCCAGAATGCTGCCGCCCGCCTCCGGCCGGCCGCCGTCCCAGGTGGTGATGATGCCGCCCGCCTGCTCGATGAGCGGGATCAGCGCCCCGACGTCATAGGGTTTCAGCCCGTTTTCCACCACGATATCCACGTGGCCCGCTGCCAGCAGCGCATAGGCATAGCAGTCGCAGCCGTAGCGGAAGAGCCGCACGCGGCTTTCCACCACCCTGTACTTTTCCATATCCCCGCCCACGAAGAGATGCGGCGAGGTGGTGAACAGAATGGCATTGGAAAGAGACCCACAATCCCGCGTCGAAATCTGCCGCTCGCCGTCCGGCCCGCTATACCAGGAGCGCTTGCCGTCGGCGAAGTAGCGCTCGCCGGTAAAGGGCTGGTCCATGAGGCCCATGGTCGCCCGCCCCTCAGATTGGAAGCCGATCAGCGTGCCCCATACCGGCAGGCCGGAGATGAAGGCTCGCGTGCCGTCGATCGGGTCGATCACCCAGATATGCTCGCGGTCGAGGCCGATATTGTCGTGCTCTTCGCCGAGGATGCCGTGCTCGGGAAACTTTTCCGTAATCAGTGCGCGGATCGCCGTTTCCGCCGCCCGGTCGCCCTCGGTTACCGGATCGAAGCCGCCCTCCATCTTGTTCGTCACATAGGCGCCGGTGCGGAAACGCGGCAGGGTCTCGGCCTTGGCGGCGTCGGCAAGGGCATGGAAAAAGGCGCGATCGGGAAACATGGGACACCGGCGAAGGATGAAGATGGGCTGTTTTAGACACGTTCGGCGACAAAGCAAATCGCATTTGCACCCGCGGGCACGTGATCAAATTATAATCAGCAGATAAAGTTGCTTGACATTTGTGCAATGCACCATTAACGTCACAGCTACAGTCTTTCGACTGTAAATACCCTCCTTGGGTGTTTCCTCCCTAGACTTAGCCGCGCCAAAAGCGCGGTTTTTTTTGCCCGCATTTTCTATTCGATCGAAATTATTGCCGGTTATTCAGCCGCGAGCGCTGTGTCGCCCGCGAAATCCTCGACGAACTCCGCCATCCGGCGCATGAAGGCCGAAAGTGCTGCGGCAAGCAGCTCGAATTCCGGCCTTTTGGCGAGCGTCATCTCATCGACATAGAGGGAGCGGTTGATCTCGATCTGCAGCGCATGCAGGCCGCGCACCGGCCTGCCGTAATGCTCGGTGATGAAGCCGCCGGCATAGGGCTTGTTGCGCACCGCCGAAAAGCCGAGATCCTCAAGAAAGTGCAGCGCCGCGCGGGAAAGCTCGGTCGAGGCGCTGGTGCCGTAGCGATCGCCGATGATGAAATCGGGCCGGATATCGGAACCGGAAAGGCGGATATTGCCGGGCATCGAATGGCAATCGACCAGAACGCCGAAGCCGAATCGTGCATGGGTACGGGCGATCAACCGCCTCAGGCAGGTGTGGTATGGCTTGTAGATCGTCTCGATGCGCAAAAGCGCCTCTTCCACCGGCAGGCGCCGCCGGTAGATCTCCATGTTTTCCGCCACGATCCTGGGGATCGTGCCGAGCCCGCCGGCCACCCGCATGGAGCCGATGTTCACATAGGGAGGTAGCGGCCCGTCGAACATGCGCGGGTCCAGCTCATAGGGCTCGCGGTTGACGTCCAGATAGGCGCGCGGGAAATGGGCGAGAAGCAGTGGCGCGCCGAGCTCCGTCACCCCGGCGAACAGCTCATCGACATAGTGATCCTCGGAACGGCGGATCGCCATGGAATCGAGCCGGGTTTCGGCAAGGAGGGAGAGAGGATAGCAGCGGCCGCTATGGGGGGAATTGAAAACGAAGGGGATGGTCTGCTCTACGGGTTCCCTCACCTCGAAGTGCTCGAATTCTCCCGTCACCCAGTCCATCCGGCCTTTACCATTTCACCAGTTTGTTTATCACGGCATGTTGCCAGTTGCCCGGCGCGAAGTCCATACTATCTATACCTCACCATAAGCGGTCCTTCCCCTATTAAACGGATGTTTACCATAAGTTTGATAGCGTGGGCGGACTCATAACATGCGGAATTACGGTCCTGGAGATGATGCAGAAAATCCTTCTCGCCGAAGATGATAACGATATGCGCCGCTTCCTTGTGAAGGCGCTGGAAAAGGCGGGGTACAACGTCGCTTCCTTCGATAACGGCGCAAGCGCCTACGACCGGCTCCGCGAGGAACCCTTCTCGCTTCTCCTGACCGATATCGTCATGCCGGAGATGGACGGCATCGAGCTTGCGCGCCGCGCCACCGAGCTCGATCCGGACCTCAAGGTGATGTTCATCACCGGCTTTGCGGCTGTGGCGCTGAACTCCGATTCCAAGGCCCCGAAGGATGCGAAGGTGCTTTCCAAGCCCTTCCACCTGCGTGATCTTGTGGACGAAGTGAACAAGCTGCTGGCGGCCTGAACCGCGCGATACCGGGTTTGCAAGGCTTTCAAAAAAGCTTCGCATTTTCTGGCAAAAACCAGTTGACGGCCCGATCAGCTTATGGTCTATGCGCCGCCATCGGATGGGCGTGTAGCTCAGCGGGAGAGCACTACGTTGACATCGTAGGGGTCACAAGTTCAATCCTTGTCACGCCCACCATTCGAATTCGCTGAACAGCAAGGGCTTTCGGGAAACCGAAAGCCCTTTTTGCATAGTGGCCCCTAGGCTCATCGAACCTGATGCCGGCATCGCTGCCCGCAACGCCTCTTGAGGCGGCGGGAGCGAATACCCAGCGGCATACCCGCGCTCAAAAACTTTCCACAGACGAAATCACGACTGCCGCTTTCACCGTCGGCAGGAGATCATTCCGCTGCTTCGGTGCCGGCCGCGTGCCATGCAAATCCGATGCGTATGTTGGACTTTACGGAGACGCCTCTAGATTAATGATGAAACCCGCTGGAGATGACACGAATTGCAGAAACCTCCGCTATCCGGCATCTCACCAATCTCCTTTTTTGGCTCCGCAGTAATCTCGCTCGGCCTGATCCTCTTTGCGACCGTGGCCCCAGCCACAGCCTCCAGAGTTTTCGAGACCGCGAACAAATGGATCGTTGAGGAGGCGGGCTGGCTCTACATGCTGGCGGTTGCCGGTTTCGTCATATTTCTGCTCTGCCTTGCGATAAGCCCGCTCGGCAAGATCAAGCTTGGCCCAGACGATTCGTCTCCCGACTACAGCTATGGAACCTGGGTCGCGATGCTGTTCAGCGCGGGGATGGGGATCGGCATCGTCTTCTTCGGCGTGGCCGAACCGATCACGCATTTCTCGACGCCACCGGATGCGCCGGCCCGCACTCCCCAGGCCGCGCGCGACGCGATGGAGATAACCTTCTTCCACTGGGGCATTCACGCCTGGGCGATCTATGCGGTGATCGGCCTCTCGCTCGCCTATTTCGGCTATCGCAGAGGCGAGCCGCTCGTCATTCGCTCGGCTTTTCGGCCGCTTCTCGGCGACAGGGTGAACGGGCCGATCGGCGACATGATCGATATCTTCGCGGTGGTCGGCACTCTCGCCGGCCTTGCGACTTCATTAGGTCTCGGTGTTGCGCAGCTCAACGCCACCGGCGCCTATCTCTTCGGCCTTGAGCAGAACATCACGACGCAGGTCGTCCTGATCGGCATCGTCACGATACTGGCCACAATCACCGTCGGCACCGGCCTCGACAACGGCATTCGCCGCCTCAGCGAAATGATCCTCATCGTTTCCTTCATATTGATGGGACTGATCCTCGCCGTCGGCCCGACCCGTTTCCTTCTTCAGGCGTTCGTCGAGAATATCGGCCTCTATCTCAACGGCTTTGTCTCGCGCACCTTCCATATCTATGCCTATGAGCCCACCGACTGGGTCGGCACCTGGACCCTGTTCTATTGGGGCTGGTGGATCTCGTGGTCACCTTTCGTCGGCATGTTTATCGCGCGCATTTCACGCGGACGGACGATCCGGCAGTTCCTCCTCGGCGTGCTCTTCGCACCCGCCGGCTTCAGCTTCATCTGGTTCACGATTTTCGGCGACGTGGCGATCTGGCTCGATCTGAACGCAGCCAATGGCGAGCTGTCGCGCACGGTTGCGGAGAACATGCCAATCGCGCTCTTCACGGTATTCGAATATCTGCCGTGGTCAGGCCTGCTCGCCTGGATCACGGGCCTGCTCGTCGCCGTCTATTTCATAACGGCGTCCGATGCAGGCGCCCTGGTCATCGCGATGATCACGTCGCGGGGAGACGAAGAACCGGTGCTCTGGCTTCGCGTGTTCTGGGCGCTTGTCTGCGGCGGGGTCGCCGCCTGCCTGCTCCTGGCGGGCGGGTTGGATGCGGTTCAGATGGCGGCGGTCATTGCCGCCCTGCCGCTTGTCATCGTCATGATCCTGATGTGCTATGGCGTCTGGAAGGCTCTCCACGACGAAGTGGCGCTGACCGAAAGCGCCGCCCTCCCCCCGGCGCCGCTTGTTCCGAACGAAGGGACCTTCCTTTGGCGGCGGCGATTGGGAGCGATCGTCAGCCATCCCACACGCCGCCAGATCACCACCTATATCGATAGCACGGTCCGCAAGGCGCTGGATGCCGTGGTCATCGAATTGACGAAGCGGGACCTGTCTGCGACCGTCGAAGATGCCGACGACAGTTTGCGGTTGATCGTCAGCCACGGGCAGGAAGCGCCCGATTTCATCTATGAGGTCCGCCCCATCAGCCAGCCGATACCGGCCTTCGCGCTCACGGACACAGCCCGGGGAGAAAGTGGCCGCAACCGATACTACCGGGCGGAAGTATTCCTGGCGCAAGGCGGCAGGGGCTACGACATCTACGGCTATGACGCCGAACAGGTGATCGCCGATATCATCAATCATTACGACCGCTTCCGGCATTACCTTTCGCTGAAGGTATGATGCCGGTTTGCGGACCTGTCTTCTCCCTCTCTCCTACCTCCTTGTACGATCTTGCTTTAAAGAAACCGATCATGCAGCTAGAAGCATGTCGCGCAAAAGTGTGAAGCGGTTTTGCGATAACGACATGCGTAGAAGCACTCATGCGCACCTGCATTCGAGATTCTTCGCCGAACGGTATTGGGAGCAAACGAGCGATGGCCCAGAAGATCATTCCCGTCATCATGGCCGGCGGCAAGGGCACGAGGCTCTGGCCCCTATCGCGCGCCAGCGCGCCGAAGCAGTTCATCCAGTTCATCGGCGACCGCACCCTCTTCCAGGCAACGCTGACGCGGGTCTCCGATCCCGCGCTTTACGAGGCGCCGGTCGTCATCACCAACGAGGATTTCCGCTTCCTGGTGGCCGAGCAGGCCCGCGAACTCGGCGTCAAGTTGGCAGGCACCCTGCTGGAACCAGTCGCCCGCAACACCGCCGCAGCCGTGGCCGCTGCAGCCGCCTTCGCGAGCAGCCGCTTCGGCAAGGATGCCGTCCTCCAGGTGCTCGCCTCCGACCATGAGATCGTCGCCGATGCCGCCTATTTCGAGGCGATCCGGATCGCCCGCGATACCGCGCTAGAAGGCAGGCTCGTTACCTTCGGCATCACGCCCAGCGAGCCCGCCACGGGCTATGGCTATATCGAGATCGGCGAGAAGCGTCCCTCCGGCGCCCATGCGGTGAAACGCTTCGTCGAGAAGCCGGCCCTGCCGGAGGCCGAACGCATGCTCGCCGCCGGCGGCTATTACTGGAACTCGGGCATCTTCATGTTCAAGGCTTCCCAGGTGCTTGCCGAGATGAAGGCGCTTGCGCCCGAGGTCGAGGCCGCCGCCCGCGAAGCCACCGCCAAGGCCACCAGCGATCTCGATTTTACGAGGCTCGACGCGGAAGCCTTTGCCAAAAGTCCGGATATCTCGATCGACTATGCGATCATGGAAAAGACCGCCAATGCGGCCGTCGTGCCCTCCTCCTTCACCTGGTCCGATCTCGGAAGCTGGGATGCCGTCTGGAAGCTCGGCAAGCGGGATGAGGCCGGCAACGTCACCGCCGGCAACGCCACGGTCGTCAACACAAGGAACTCGCTCGTCATGTCGCGCACCAGCCATCTGGCTGTGCAGGGACTGGAAAACGTCGCGGTGATCGCCAGCGAGGATGCCGTCTATGTCGGGCGGCTGGAGGATAGCCAGAGCGTCGGCAAGCTCGTCAAGCAGCTCGCCGCCGCGAAGGCGACGGCAGCGCTCACCGAGACGCACCCCACCTCCTACCGCCCCTGGGGCGGTTATACCTCGGTGCTTAACGGTGACCGCTTTCAGGTGAAGCGCCTCTTCGTCTCGCCGGGCAAGAAGCTGTCGCTGCAGAAGCATCACCACCGCGCCGAGCACTGGATCTGCGTGAAGGGCACTGCGGAAGTGACGATCGGCGACCAGGTGAGGATCATCCGCGAAAACGAGTCCGTCTACATCCCCCAGGGCGAGGTGCACCGGCTCGCCAATCCCGGCAAGATCACGCTCGAGATGATCGAGGTGCAGACCGGCTCCTATCTCGGCGAGGACGATATCATCCGCATCGAGGATACTTTCGGGCGGAGCTGATTTGGCTCGATGCCGCTGGTGGATGGCGCTTTACGCCACAAGCGGACTTTCAGGGCGAATACCAGTCAGCAAGGTCTGTGAGAGTTGAGACCATGATACGTGCTGCCACCTCCAAGGATGCAGAACAAGCCATCCGCGTTATACAGCGGTCCATTGAGGAACTGTGCGTTTCCGATCACCTGCGAGACGAAAACGTTCTGAGCATGTGGCTTTCGAACAAAACAGCCGAAAACTTTCGCCTTTGGCTAGAATCGCCAGACCAAATTCTCCTAGTGACCGAGCGCGATGGAGTGATTTGCTCCGTCGGGGGAGCGACACGAACTGGTGAGATCACCTTGAACTACATTCTGCCCGGCACTCGCTTCAGCGGGTTAAGCAAGGCCATGGTCATAGCGCTGGAACGAATCTTGCTGGACTTGGGCAACTCGCGCGTTCGTCTCACAAGCACTCGGACGGCGCAGCGGTTCTATCACTCTATTGGATACCAGGATGTCGGGCCCCCAGTGTTCTGGGGGCGACTGCCCGGTTACCCGATAGAGAAAATCATCGCATGAAACGATCCGCTTCGGCCCGCTGCATCATTGAATATCGACAAGCACCTTGCCGACGACCGAACCCGTCTCCAGAGCTTCGTGAGCCTCGACGATACGATCGAGCGGAACCTGCATGCCGATTTTCGGGACATATGCCCCGGATGCGATGCAGGCGTTTATGGCGTCGATCGCATCACGCTTCGCCTCGAACGGTACGTTGTAGATGAACACGAACCGGAACACGCATCCGCCGACCATCGCCTTGAGCAATGGCAGGGAAAGCTCGTCGCTTGCCTGTCCGGTCGCGTAGGAACTGACAACGCCGCCCTGCGCAAGGCAGGCCATGTCGATCGCGAGATTGGCCTTGAGGTTGACGTCAACGATCCGGTCCACGCCGCGGCTATCGGTCTGCGACCGAATGACGGCAGGGACATCCTCCTTCAAGAGATTGATGACGAGGTCGGCACCTGCTGCCTTGGCGACCGCGACGTGGTCGTCGCTGAGCACCGTCGCCGCCACCCAGGCCCCGGCCCATTTGGCGAGCAGGATGGCGGCCGTGCCGACAACGCCTGCCCCGCCATGGACAAGGACGCGACGTCCCTTGATGTCACCGTCTGCAAACAGGCATCTGTGGGCAGTCAGCGCGGGAATTCCAAGGCTTGCTCCAACCTCGAAGGAAACATTCCTTGGCAACGGCACGGCATTGGTGGCGAGTGTAATCGCGTATTCGGCGGCGGTTCCGCTCGCCCGGCCGTACTGCGCCTCGAAAATCCAGACACGCTCACCAAGTCGGCTTTCCGGAACGCTGTCGCCGACCGCATCGATGATTCCGGCCCCATCCTGATGAGGAATGATTCTCGGGAAGGCCATGGTTGCCGAAAAGCCGGTGCGGGCCTTGATATCCGTCGGGTTGACGCCGGACACGTGAATGCGGACACGAACCTCGCCCGGGCCAGGTTGGGGCGTGGACACTTCCCCCACGGCGAGGACATCCCGGGCTTCGCCCTGGCGATTGTAATAAGCAGCTCTCATCCTAATGTTTCCCATTGTTTGGTTCGGGTTGCGCGACGACGATGCATCATGGTTAAATCTGCCCATGCAGGCCATTGCGCAAGAAGGGAAACATTTTATATATAGGGATACTAATTATACTAATGGAGCTCGAATGCCCGTTTCAGAAAGCGGATATCGCTGCGCCGTCGAGGCGACCGTTCATGTGGCGGGCGGCAAATGGAAGCCGATCATCATCCATTATCTGATCAGCGGCACGAAGCGTTTCGGTGAACTCCGCCGCCTGATCGGCGGCATCACGCAACGCTCGTTGACCCTACAACTGCGCGAACTCGAGGAAAGCGGCGTGATCACCCGGGAGGTGTTCGCGGAGGTGCCGCCGCGCGTCGAATACACGCTGACGGAATTCGGGATGACACTGGCGCCGGTACTCTCAGCCATGAAGGAATGGGGAGAGATCTATATCCAGCGCAGGCTCGATAAACAGTAGCGACGCCCGCTTCGGGCAGAAAGCGGACGAACGTCGCCTACGCTCCAAAAGAGCATGACGCCTGAAATTCAGCCTTCCTCGTCCACATCCGCGATATAACCGCCGGTCTGCCTCTTCCAGAGCCGGGCATAGAGCCCATCGCGCAAAAGAAGCTCGTCCGGCGTTCCTTCCTCCACGATCCGGCCTTTGTCGATCACCACGATCCGGTCCATCTTAGCGATAGTCGACAGCCGGTGCGCGATGGCGATCACCGTCTTGCCCTCCATCAGCACGGCGAGCTTGTCCTGGATCGCCGCCTCGGATTCGCTGTCGAGCGCGGAGGTCGCCTCGTCGAGCACCAGGATCGGCGCGTCCTTCAAAAGCACCCTCGCGATCGCCACTCGCTGCCGCTGGCCGCCGGAGAGTTTGATGCCTCGGTCGCCGACGAAGGCGTCATATCCGCGCCTGCCTTCACCGTCGGCCAGTTCGGCGATGAAGCCGTCCGCTTGGGCAGCCCTGGCTGCCTCCTCGATTTCCTCCTGGGAAGCCGACGGCCGTCCATAGCGGATATTGTCGCCCACCGAGCGATGCAGCAGCGCGACATCCTGGGAAATCACGCCGATATTATCCCTGAGGCTTGCCTGCGTCACCGACCGGATATCCCTGCCGTCGACCAGGATCGTGCCGCCCTTCAAGTCGTAGAACCGCAGGAGCAGGCTCACCAGCGTCGTCTTGCCCGCCCCGGAAACCCCGACAAGCCCCACCTTTTCACCCGGCCGGATGATCAGGTTCAGATCGTCGATAACCGTTCCGGTCGGCCGGTAAGCGAAGCTGACGTTCTCGAAACGGATTTCGCCCCGCTCCACGACGAGCGTCGCGGCATCCGGCGCATCGGTGATGGTCGGCGGCGTGGTCATCACCGGCATGGCGTCGCGGATGGTGCCGACCGCCTGAAAAATCTGCTGGCCCATCTGGAGAAAGGTGAAGGTATGGCCGGACAGCCGCTGGAGGATATAGACTGCCCCGACAAACTCCCCGACCGTGATGAAGCCGTCGACGAGGCCCGAGAAACCGATCGAAAGCATCGCCAGCCAGAGAGCCATGTTGAGCGCCACGACGATCAGTTCCGACGTACGATAGACGCGCTGCTCCCTGTGCTGTGTCTGCACCGCCTTCTGTATGATGCGGCGGATGACACCCGCCTCGCTGTCTTCGGCCGCGAACTGCTTGATCATCTGCATGTTGGTATAGAGATCGGTGATGGCGCCGGCCACCAGGCTGCGCTGCTTGGCGGTGCGGCGCGAGCGTTCAACGAAGATCGGCGCCATCTTGACGGCGAGCGCCACATTGAGCGCGATCCAGACGACGACCGGCAGGGCAAGTTGCCAGGACAGCGCGCTGAGCAGGATCACGGAGCCGACCATCTGCAGCAGGAAACGCGGGATCGTCTGGAAAGCAGCAATGATCTGCTGCTGGACGGCAGACGCTACCTGCGACAGGCGCGAGGCCACCTGGCCGGCGAAGAGATCATGGAAAAATCCGAGATCCTGCCGCTCCACCGCTTTGTGCCCCTGCCACTGGATGGCGGCCGGCATGGCGACCCCGAGCGTGTGCGAATTAAGAGTATTCAGGAGGAAAGAGGCGATCGGCATGGCCGGAAAGATCAGAAGCCCGAGAAAAGTCAGAAGCGGCCATTCACTGTTCAGGAAGTTAGAAGCTCCGTGTTGTGTCACGCCATCGACGATAACCGAAAGTCCCCAGACAATGGTCAGATTGATGGCCTCGATCGCCATGGAGGAAAGCGCGAGCGCGATCAGAACCCCGCGGAACATCGAGATGAAATGCAGAAGGACCGCCACCGGCCCGCTCGAAGGCAGCGGCCGGTAAGGAATATCGAGGGGCCGGATCAGCGTCTCGAAAGGGCGATAGACGAATTCGGAAAGCGACATGGCAGCTCGTCACAGCAATGGAGGGTGGCACCATTCCGCTCGTGCGTATGGCCGGGTAACCGAAAAATTGAGTCTATCGGAAAAGTGTACCGCCAATTGCGGTGTGACGCCAAGCGGAGCTTGCCCGTGGCGAAGCATGGCCAAAGGGCGCCGCCGGGCTCATCCGGCGCCGGCTGCAAACACGGGGCCCGGCCCGTGCTGATGGCGGATCAGCCGCGCCGCGCGGCCTCGATCGCCGCGACGTCGATCTTCCTCATGGTCATCATCGCATCGAAAGCGCGCTTTGCCTGATCGCCGCCTGCCGCGACCGCCTCGGTCAGGACGCGTGGCGTGATCTGCCAGGAGACGCCCCACTTGTCCTTGCACCAGCCGCATTCGCTTTCCTGGCCGCCATTGCCGACAATGGCGTTCCAGTAGCGATCGGTTTCCTCCTGGTCGTCGGTTGCGATCTGAAAGGAGAAGGCTTCGTTGTGTTTGAACATGGGGCCGCCGTTAAGGCCGATACAGGGGATGCCCGCCACCGTGAATTCAACGACCAGCACGTCTCCCTGCTTCCCGTCCGGATAGTTTCCAGGCGCGCGGATGAGGGCACCCACCGCGCTGTCGGGAAAGGTCTCGGCATAGAAGCGGGCGGCCTCCTCTGCGTCCTTGTCGTACCATAGGCAGATAGTGTTCTTTGCCATTGCATCGTCCTCTCATCCTTCGTTTTTCAGGCTCATGTGTTGTCCTGATACTACTATGACGAACGTGCCCTGGGTGATCCGACATCGCACCGAAAATAAATTGGAAGCATCCGCGTGCCGGCAAGCATCTCAACAGCAAAACCTGGTTGTGACAGTTCCCACCCTACTTCCTTGCAAAATCTTCCAGCCCATGATAATGACTGTCCAGTCAGTCATAATTGGAAGAGACGATGACGAAGGAAAGGACCAGACGCAAGCTGGAGCCGGAGCAGCGCCGGGCGGAAATCCTGCAGGCGGCATTCGCCTGTTTTTCCGAGCGCGGCTTCGCCGCCACCCGCATGGAGGATGTCGCCGCCCGCGCCGGCATCGCCAAGGGCACGGTCTACCTGCACTTCCCGGACAAGGAGGCCCTGTTCACCGCGCTCGTCTCCGGGGTCGCCTCGCCCATCCTCGGCGAAGTCGAGGCCATGCTTGCCACGCAGGATGTCTCACCCCGTTTCGTCGTCTCCATGTTCTACGCCCTTTTCGAGCGGGAAGTGCTCAATACCGACCGCCGCCATCTGCTGCGGCTGGTGATCGCCGAGGGCCCCATGTTCCCGCGGGTAACGGAATTCTACCATCGCGAGATCATCTCCAAGGGCCTTTCCATCCTGCGGCCGGTGCTGAAGCGGGCCGCCGAGAACGGCGAGCTGCGCAACCCTGCGCTTGCCGAAACCCCGCAGGTGGTGATGGCGCCGGCGCTGCTCGCCGTCATCTGGTCGACACTTTTCGAGCGCTATGAACCGCTCGATGCGCGAAAGCTGCTGGATGCCTTTCTCGACACCCTGTTCCTGCCGGAAGGAGGAACCTCGCCATGAAACGCATCGTGTTCATCGTCCTCATTGCCGTCGCGGCCCTTGCCGCCCTCCCCTTCTTCCTGCGGGATGAGGCCCCGCGTCCCTATCAGGGCTGGGTGGAGGCGGACACGCTCTTCATCGGGGCCGAAAGCGTCGGACGGCTCGCCGCCGTCGATGTCGAGGAAGGCGGAACGGTCGCCGCCGACGCCTCTCTTTTCCGGCTCGATACCGAAAACGAGGAGGCCGCCGTTTCCGCCGCGCGTGCCGCGCTCGCCCGATCCCAGGCCGAACTCGATCTCGCCGAAGCCGCCCAGAAGCGGCCGGAGGAGATCGACGTGCTGCGCGCCTCGGAGCGTGAAGCGGTCGCCCAGCTCGAACTCTCGAAGCAGGAGCTGGCGCGCACCCGCTCGCTCGTCGCCAAGGGCACCGCCACCCAGGCTAGCCTCGACGTGGCGGTCGCCACCGAAGCGGCGAACCGCGCCTCGCTCGACAGCGCCCGCAGCCAGATCACGCTCGCCACGCTCCCCGCCCGCGAACAGGCCGTGCGCCAGGCGCGCGAGAACGTCGAGGCCGCGAAGGCCGAGCTTGCCTCCGCTGAGGCTGCACTTGCCAAGCGCGCCGTCTCCGCCCCTGCCGCCGGCAGCATCGAAAGGCTCTATTATCGCCTGGGCGAGGTCGTGCCCGCCGGCAGGCCTATCGTCGCCCTGCTGCCGCCGGAAAACGTCCGCATCCGCTTCTTCGTGCCGGAGACCGAGATAGCGAGGCTTTCGCTCAGTGAACCGATCCGCGTCACCTGCGATGCCTGCGAGCCGTCGGACGCCCGTATCAGCTTCATCGCGACGGAAGCGGAATTCACCCCGCCGGTCATCTACAGCATGGAGGAGCGCTCCAAGCTCGTCTATCGCGTCGAGGCGATCCCCGCTCAACCGGCGAAGCTGCGCCCCGGCCAGCCGGTCGATGTGGTTCCCGGAGCCGGATCATGATCGCCGAGAACGCGCCCGAGGTCGTCATCGACGTCCATCACCTGACCAAGAGCTTCGGCGGTCGCAAAGTGGTCGATGACGTTTCCATGTCGGTCAGGAAGGGCCGCATTCATGGCTTTCTCGGACCCAACGGCTCCGGCAAGACGACCACGATCCGCATGCTCTGCGGGCTCTTGACGCCGGATAGCGGCACCGGCACCTGCCTCGGCTTCGATATCCTCACCGAAAGCGATCGCATCCGCCGCCGCGTCGGCTACATGACCCAGAAATTCTCGCTCTATCAGGACCTCTCGATCCGCGAGAACCTGGAATTCGTGGCCCGCGTCTACGGCCTGCCCGATCCGCGCGAAAAGGCGGGCGCGGCAATCGAGCGCCTGGGTCTCAAGGGGCGCGAGAAGCAGCTTGCGGGCGAGCTTTCCGGCGGTTGGAAACAGCGCCTCGCGCTCGGCGCCTGCATCCTGCCGGAACCTGCGCTTCTCCTGTTGGACGAACCGACCGCCGGCGTCGATCCCAAGGCCCGGCGTGACTTCTGGAACGAGATCCATGCACTTGCTGCCGAAGGCCTCTCGGTGCTGGTCTCCACCCATTACATGGACGAGGCGGAGCGCTGCCACGAGATCGCCTATATCGCCTATGGCAAGCTTCTGGCCGAGGGCACGGTGGACGAAGTGATTGAAGGCACCGGCCTCGTCACCTTCACCGTCTCCGGTCCGGATGTGCACCGCCTCCAGTCCGAACTCGACGGCGTGCCGGGCATAGACATGATCGCCCCCTTCGGCACCAGCCTGCATGTCGCGGGCCGCGATGCGGAAGAGCTGGAAAAGGCGATCGCCCCATGGCGCGACCGGCCGGGCCTCAAGTGGGAAAAGGGAGAGGCGACGCTCGAGGATGCCTTCATCGACCTGATGCGTCGCTCGGAGGACAATTTCCGATGAGTGCGAACGGCCCGAACAACAGCAATAGTAACGGCAACGGAGGCTTCTTCGGCCGCTTCTGGGCGATGACGGTCAAGGAATTCATCCAGATGACCCGCGACCGCATCACGCTCGCGACCATGATCATGATCCCGATCATGCAGCTTCTGCTGTTCGGCTTCGCGATCAACACGACACCGCACAACCTGCCGACCGCCGTGCTGATGCGCGAGAATACGGATATCGGCCGCTCCATTCTCGCAGCGCTTAAAAACACCGATTTCTTCGAGGTCCGCTCGGTCGTCACCCGCGCCGAGGACATGGACCGGCTGCTCGAATCCGGCGAGGCGCTCTTCGTCGTGGAAATTCCCGAAGGCTTCGAACGCAGTCTGAGGCGCGGCGATACCCCTGCCCTGCTGATCGCCGCCGATGCCACGGACCCGGTTGCGGCAAGCTCGGCGCTCGGCGCGCTTTCCGGCATCGTCACATCCGCGCTCGCCGGCGATCGGCAGGTGGAGTTCGCCGAACCGGCAAAACCGGCCTTCGAGGTCATCCAGCACCGGCGCTACAACCCGGCCGGCTCCTCAACGCTCAACATCGTGCCCGGCCTGCTCGGCACCATCCTGACGATGACGCTCTTGATCTTCACCGCCCTTTCGGTGACGCGCGAGACGGAACGCGGCACCATGGAAAACCTGCTTTCCATGCCCATCAAACCGCTGGAGATCATGCTCGGCAAGATCACGCCCTACGTTTTGATCGGGCTCATCCAGGCGCTCATCATCATCGCCGCCGGCATCCTGGTGTTTCAGGTGCCGATCATCGGCCATCCGGCCGCGCTCGCCGCCATCACGGCTCTCTTCGTCATCACCAACCTGTCGATCGGCTACACCTTCTCCACCATGGCCACGAACCAGTTGCAGGCCATGCAGATGGCGATGATGTTCTTCCTGCCGAACATCCTGCTCTCCGGCTTCATGTTTCCTTTCGCCGGCATGCCGCGCTGGGCGCAGTGGATCGGCGAGGCGCTCCCCCTCACCCATTATCTCCGCGTCGTGCGCGCCGTCATGCTGAAGGGCGCGGAAATCGGCACGCTCGCCTATGATACGGCAGCACTCGCCGGTCTCACCCTCATCGCCATGCTGATCGCGGTGCGCCGCTTCCGCCGCACGCTGGATTGAGCCCCACCTTGCTTTCTCTGCGTGCATTGCAGAAAATCCCAACCGGAATCCTCTTGACCCTTGATCTGCGCCGGCCGACAGGGAACGTCGAAATCAAGGCTGGAAACATCAAGGCCAGAAAGATCAGGAATGTCGAAAGGCTCCGCAACCGAACTGAAGCACGGGCAGGATAGCGCCACCCCGGCCGATCCTGTTTTCGGCTATGCGGCCCTGCCGGGCGTCCCCGACGAGATGCAGGACGCCGACGGCAATATCCGGCCCGTCTGGCGAAACCTCATCTCGGCGCTTGGCCGCATGCCCGAAAGCGAGCTGCAGGAGCGCTTTGCCCGCGCCGACCGTTATCTTCGCGATGCCGGCGTCTTCTACCGCACCTACGGCACCGAAAGCGGCAGCGAGCGGGAATGGCCGATCTCCCACATTCCGGTGCTGATCGACGGCCGTGAATGGGAAGCGGTCTCGAAAGGCCTCATCCAGCGCGCGAACCTCCTCGAAGCCATCATGGGCGATCTCTACGGTGAGAACCTCCTGGTGCGGGAAGGTTTCCTGCCCCCGGCGCTGGTGGCGGGCAATCCGGAATTCCTGCGCCCGCTGGTGGGCGTCAAGCCGGCCGATGGCCACTACCTGCACTTCTGCTCCTTCGAGATCGGACGAGGGCCGGACGGCAACTGGTGGGTCCTGGCGGATCGCACGCAGGCGCCCTCCGGCGCGGGTTTCGCGCTGGAGAACCGCGTCGCCACCACTCGCGCCCTTTCCGATATCTACGCCGAAACCCATGTGCATCGGCTCGCCTCCTTCTTCGGCGCCTTCCGCGATGCGTTGCAGGCGAAGAAGAAATATCCGGACGACCGCATCGCGGTCCTCACCCCCGGCCCCGCCAACGAAACCTATTTCGAGCACGCCTATATCGCCCGCTATCTCGGTTTCATGCTGCTGGAGGGGGAGGATCTGACCGTCGTCAACGACCGGGTGATGGTGCGCACCGTCGCAGGCCTCAAGCCCATCAGCGTACTCTGGCGCCGCCTCGACGCCTCCTTCGCCGATCCGCTCGAACTCGACCAGAACTCCCATATCGGCACGCCCGGCATGGTGCAGGCGCTGCGCTCCGGCTCGGTGACGCTCGTCAACGCGCTGGGTTCCGGCATCCTCGAAACCCGCGCTCTGCTCGCCTTCACGCCGGCCATCTGCCGCCGGCTCATTGGCGAAGACCTCCTGATGTCCTCGATTGCCACCTGGTGGTGCGGGCAGAAGGCTGAGCGGGATCATGTGGCGGAAAACATCGACCGGATGGTCATCGGCCCCGCCTATTCACGGCTGCCCTTCTTCGATGACGACGGCCAGTCGGTCGCCGGCTCCGGGCTGCGCGAAACGGCAAAGGGCTCGATCGCGGATTGGCTCGCCTCCGACGGCGCAAGGCTCGTCGGCCAGGAAGCCGTGACCCTTTCCACCACGCCGGCCTACGTCAACGGCAGGCTGATCCCGCGGCCGATGTCGCTGCGCGTCTTCGCGGCCCGCACCGAGCACGGCTGGCAGATCATGCCGGGCGGCTTTGCCCGCATCGGCTCCGGCGACGACGTGGCGGCGATCGCCATGCAGGCAGGCGGCACGGCAGCCGACGTCTGGATCGTTTCCGACAAGCCGGTCGCCAGACCGACGTTGCTGCCGCCGGAGGAAAGCTTCAACCGCAACATGCCGGGCAGCCTGCCGAGCCGGGCCGCCGACAACCTCTACTGGCTCGGCCGCTATATCGAGCGGGCGGAAGGGGCGCTGCGCATCCTGCGCGCCTGGCACCTGCGCTATGCGGAATCGGCAGATCCGAGCCAGCCGCTGCTGGCCGATGTCGCCCGCTATCTCGAAAAGACTGGCATCGACATGCAAAGAGCGGTGCCTGCGCCGCTGCTGCGCAATATCGATAGCGCCATCGGCTCGGCCAGCAATATCCGCGACCGCTTCTCGCCGGATGGCTGGCTGGCGCTGACCGATCTCGCCAAAACCGCCCGCCGCTTCCACGAAACCGTGCAGTCGGGTGATGACGCCGCCCATGCCATGACCGTCCTCTTGCGCAAGCTGGCGGGTTTTGCCGGCCTCGTGCACGAGAACATGTATCGCTTCACCGGCTGGCGCTTCCTGTCGATCGGCCGGCATCTCGAACGCGGCCTGCATATGACCCGTCTGCTCGGCCACATGTTCGGGAAGGATGCTCCGGATGGCTCGCTCGACATGCTGATCGAGATCGGCGACAGCGTCATGACCCACCGCCGGCGCTATAACGTCAACACCGCCCGGCTGACGGTGGCCGATCTCCTGGCGCTCGATCCCTTGAATCCGCGTTCGATCCTCTTCCAGTTGAATGAGATCCGCGCGGACGTCGAGCAATTGCCGAACGCGCTCGTCAACGGCCAGATGTCGCCCTTCTATCGCGAGGCTATGCGGCTGCATTCCACTTTGGCTGTCATGACGCCGGAAGCCATGTCGGAGGAGATATTCCGCAAATTTGAGCTCGAACTGGAAAGCCTGTCCGATCTCCTAGGACGGACTTACTTCCACTAATGCTGTACGATCTGACGCTTCATATGGGCTATGCCTACGATGTTCCAGCATCCGGAGCCCGGCATGTCATCCGCGTCATGCCGCTTTCGCTGCCGGACCGGCAGCGGCTGGTCGCCGGCTCGCTCTCCATCTCCCCTGCGGCCGACGAGAGAACCGCCTTCCTCGATTTCTTCGGCCAGCAGGCGACCTCCATTCTGGTGCGTGCGCCGCATGACCGGCTGGATATCCGCATGCAGGCCCGTGTCATGGTCGAAAACCAGCCGATCACCGCCGACCTTTCACCGGAGCTTGCAAGGCTGCCCGAGGAGCTTGCGGCGGTCTGGTCGATCGATGCCGCCTCCCCGCACCATCTCGCGGCTGCGAGCCCGCGCCTTCCTCAGGAGGCCGAAATCGCCGCCTATGCCCGCGAGCTGGTGGAGCCCGGCCGGACGGTGCGGGAAATCGCGCTCTCGCTCTGCGCCCGCATCCACCGGGATTTCACCTACGATCCGGAAGCGACCACGGTCGATACGACGCCGGGCGAGGCCTTCCGGTTGAAACGCGGCGTCTGCCAGGATTTCGCCCATGTGATGATCGTGGCGCTGAGAAGCCTTGGCATTCCAGCCGGTTATGTCAGCGGTTTCCTGCGCACCATCCCGCCACCCGGCAAGGAGCGGCTGGAAGGGGCGGATGCCATGCATGCCTGGGTGCGTGTCTGGTGCGGCGGCGTCATGGGCTATGTCGAGCTGGACCCCACCAACGACATGCCGGCGGGCAGCGACCACATCGTCGTCGGCTATGGACGCGATTATTCCGACATCGCCCCCGTCATCGGCGTTCTCAAGGGTTACGGCAACCAGAAAAGCATCCAGGCGGTCGATGTTGTCCCGGTGAACCAATAAATCCCCCTAAAAATTACAGGGATAACGCGCAATAGACCGATTTTGGCACTGATTCAGCCGATCGTTAAAATGCCGCCTGTTTCCTTAAGCCTCGATACACCCGCTTGCCCTAATGGCTCCCATAGGCATTGGGGTTGTCCTTCACGAATGGGACTGGGGTTATGAGAAACTGCTTTTCGATCGCGCGGTTCGCGAAGGACCGCGGCGGCAATTTCGGCATGATGACTGCAATATTGCTCCCGGTATCGCTGGGAGTGGGTGGCGTGGCGATGGATCTCGTCCGCGCCTCAGAACTGCGCACGCAAATGCAGGCGGCAGCCGATGCAGCGGCTCTGTCCGCCGCCTCCGCCATGGCCTACAAGGAGGCTTCCGAAGCGGAAGCCGTAAGGGTGGGGCAGGATACCAACTCGAGCTCGCTGGCCCATTCTCAGGCCGCTCCCGACGATACCGCGGACCGGCTCAAGCAAATGCAGGAGGAGATCGGCAAGGATACGGACGTGCGGGTCACCAAGACCAATACGCCATCCGGCGAGATCTATGGCGTCACCATCACGTCCAGTTTCGACATGGGCCTCAATCCGCTCACGACGCTGCTCGGCAAATCCACCATGACGGTTGCCGTCACCAGCTCGGCGGTGAGCACCGCGGTCACCGAAAGCCCGGTCTCGATGTATCTCGCTCTTGACCGCTCGGGCTCCATGTCCTTCAAGACGGACACTCGGCATCCGACGAAATCAAGCTGCGACAACTATACGAGCAAGTCCTGGCCGAATACCACGGGATCGAAAAACCCCTGCTACCTCCGCAAGATCGAAGCGCTCCAGACCGCCGCAGACGCGCTCTTCGCGGGCATGGAAACAGCCGACCCGAAAGGTAACCTCGTGCGGATCGGAGCGGTCTCCTACACGCACCAGACCCAATCCGCCCAGAAGATCGAATGGGGCGTGACCAAGGCCAAAGCCTATGTGGACGCCCTGCCCTACAAGCCGGAAGGCGGCACCGATGCAAGCGGCGCGATGCAGGCAGCCTACGATGCGCTGAAGACGCAAAACAAGACCGAAGCGGATGCCCACAAGTCCAAGGAGCACGAGGCCTTTACGCGCTACATTCTCCTGATGACCGACGGCGAAATGACGGGCAACAGCTCGACGTGGAATTCCGCCCTCGACAAGAAGACACGCGACCTTTGCACGACCGCCAAGAAGGACGGCATCATCATCTTCTCCGTCGCCTTCATGGCTCCGGAGAAAGGCCAGAAGCTTCTCAGCGATTGCGCCAGCGGAGCGGAGAACTACTACCAGCCGGACAATATGGAACAGCTCGTCAAGGATTTCGGCGAGATCGCCGCCAAGGCCAACAAGACGGTGCCGCGCCTCACCAACTGATCGGCTTGGTTATCGGAATGCTCACGCTCCCGCCGTTCCTCGGCGGGAGCTTTTCGTTTGTCCGAACGGATACACCGAGCGGATACTTCGGAAGGATGCTCCGGCGTAATTCGCCGTTATCAAATCCTGTGTTGCCAGCGCCTCGCAACGGTGCATAAACTGTCGGTCCACATGGTCGAACCTCATGGAATTCCTCCAGACCCGTCCACACCCGTTGCTCCCAAAAACGCTGGCGATCTAATGAATCCAAACACTTCCCCGGTCGATCTACCCCAGCCCGCTCCCCGCAGCTCCCGCCCCGAGATCATGGCGGAAGAGATCATCGAGCGCCTCACCTACCGCATCGGCAAGGATGCCAAGGTCGCCAAGCCGCATGACTGGCTGATCGCCACCATTCTCGTGGTGCGGGACCGCATCATCGACAAGTGGATGGAAAGCACCCGCAAGGCCTATCATACCGGCGCCAAGCGCGTTTACTACCTGTCGCTGGAATTCCTGATCGGCCGCCTGATGCGCGACGCCGTCACCAATATGGGGCTGATGGAGGAGATCCGCGACGCGCTCTCCTCGCTCGGCGTCGATCTGGAGATTATCGCCGGGCTGGAGCCGGATGCCGCACTCGGCAATGGCGGCCTCGGCCGGCTGGCCGCTTGTTTCATGGAGAGCATGGCGACCGTCGATATCCCCGCCTATGGCTACGGCATCCGCTATGTCCACGGCCTCTTCCGCCAGCAGATGGCGGACGGCTGGCAGGTGGAGCTGCCGGAGACCTGGCTCGCCCACGGCAACCCTTGGGAATTCGAGCGCCGGGAAAGCTCCTACGAGATCGGCTTCGGCGGCTCGGTGGAATCGATCGGCAGTTACGACGACCCGCCCCGCTATGTCTGGAAGCCGGCCGAGCGCGTCATCGCGACCGCCTATGACACGCCGATCGTCGGCTGGCGGGGAAAGCGCGTCAATACGCTGCGCCTCTGGTCGGCCCAGCCGATCGACCCGATCCTGCTCGACGCCTTCAACGCCGGCGACCATATCGGCGCGCTACGCGAGAGCAACAAGGCCGAGAGCCTGACCCGCGTGCTCTATCCGGCGGACGCCAACCCGGCCGGCCAGGAACTGCGCCTGCGCCAGGAATATTTCTTCTCCTCCGCTTCGCTCCAGGACATCCTGCGCCGCCATCTGCAGCAATATCCTGATTTCACGAACCTGCACGAGAAGGTGTCTATCCAGCTCAACGACACCCATCCGGCCGTTTCCATAGCCGAGCTGATGCGCCTTCTCTGCGACGTCCACGGCATGGATTTCGACCACGCCTGGGAGATCACCAGGCAAACCTTCTCCTATACCAACCATACGCTTTTGCCGGAGGCGCTCGAAAGCTGGCCGGTGCCGCTCTTCGAACGCCTTCTGCCGCGCCACATGCAGCTCGTCTATGCCATAAACGCTCAGATCCTGATCGAGGCGCGCAAGGAAACGCGCTTCTCCGACACCCAGATCCGCGCCATATCCCTGATTGATGAGGGCGGCGAGCGGCGCGTCCGCATGGGCAATCTCGCCTTCGTCGGCTCGCATTCCATCAACGGCGTCTCCGCGCTCCACACCGATCTCATGAAGGAGACGGTGTTTTCCGATCTCCACACGCTCTATCCCACCCGCATCAACAACAAGACCAACGGGATCACTCCGCGCCGCTGGCTGATGCAGTGCAATCCCGGCCTCACCGAACTGATCAGGGAGGTGATCGGCGATGCCTTCATGGACGATACCGATGCCCTGCAGGCGCTCGATGCCCATGCGACCGATAAAGCCTTCCAGGAGAGGTTCGCCGCCGTCAAGCGCGTCAACAAGGAGCAGCTCGCCCATCTCGTCGGCAGCCGCATGGGTGTGCGCCTCGATCCCTCGGCGCTTTTCGATATCCAGATCAAGCGCATCCACGAATACAAGCGCCAGCTCCTGAACATCATCGAGGCCGTGGCGCTCTACGACCAGATCCGCTCGCGGCCCGAACTCGACTGGGTTCCGCGCGTGAAATTCTTCGCCGGCAAGGCGGCGCCGAGCTATCACAATGCCAAGCTCATCATAAAGCTCGCCAACGATGTCGCCCGCGTCATCAACAACGACCCGGCCGTGCGCGGCCTGCTGAAAGTGGTCTTCGTCCCGAACTACAACGTCTCGCTCGCCGAGATCATGGTGCCGGCGGCCGATCTTTCGGAACAGATATCCACCGCCGGCATGGAAGCCTCCGGCACCGGCAACATGAAGTTCGCGCTGAACGGCGCGCTCACCATCGGCACGCTCGACGGCGCCAATGTGGAGATGCGTGACCATGTGGGCGCCGAGAACATCGTGATCTTCGGCATGACGGCGGAAGAGGTGGCGAAGGTCCGGGCCGACGGTCACAATCCTCGCCCGATCATCGAGGGCTCGCGCGAGCTTTCGCAGGCGCTTTCGGCGATCGCCTCGGGCGTCTTCTCTCCCGATGATCGCTCCCGCTTTTCCGAGCTCATCGACGGCATCTATAATCACGACTGGTTCATGGTGGCCGCCGATTTCGATTCCTATGCCCAGGCGCAGCGCGACGTCGACCGCATATGGAGCGACCCGAAGTCCTGGTACTCGAAGACCATTAGGAACACGGCGCGCATGGGATGGTTCTCCTCCGACCGGACGATCCGCCAATACGCATCCGAAATCTGGAGAGCCTGATGAAGAAATCGCCGCGAGAAGTCGATGACGGGAGAGCCCCAGGCGAAATTCCGTTGTCGGAGATCGAGGCGATTCTGGAGGGCAGGCATACCAATCCCTTCGCCGTCCTCGGCCTCCACAAGCTGAAGGATGGTTTTCGCGCCCGCTGCTTCATTCCAGGCGCCGAGGAGGTCACGGCACTCACGCTTGAGGGCGTCGAAATCGGCGAGCTGAAGCGCCGGCACGAAGACGGCTATTTCGAAGGGCCGGTCGACGCCTCCAGCCTGCGGCCGCTGCGTTACCGCGCCCGCCGCGGCGATGTGGAATGGGCGGTCACCGATCCCTACAGCTTCGGCCCGGTGCTCGGACCGATGGACGATTATTTCGTCCGGGAAGGTTCGCACCTGCGCCTCTTCGACAAGATGGGCGCCCATCCGATGAAGCACGAAGGCGTGGAGGGCTTCCACTTTGCCGTCTGGGCGCCGAATGCCAAGCGCGTCTCGGTCGTCGGGGATTTCAACAACTGGGACGGCCGCCGCCATGTCATGCGGCTGCGCGTCGATACCGGCATCTGGGAAATCTTCGCGCCGGATGTCTCCGCCGGCTCCGCCTACAAGTTCGAGGTCGTCGGCAAGAACGGCAAGCTTCTGCCGCTGAAGGCAGACCCCTATGCCCGCCGCGCCGAGCTGAGGCCGGACACCGCCTCGGTTACCGCGCCTGAGCTCGCGCAGAAATGGGATGATGAGGCCCACCAGGAGTTCTGGTCGAAGGCCGATCACCGCCGCCAGCCGATCAGCATCTACGAAGTGCATGCCGGCTCCTGGCGCAAGCGCCAGGACGGCTCCTTCCTCTCATGGGACGAACTCGCCTCCGAACTCATCCCCTACTGCGTCGACATGGGCTTCACCCATATCGAATTCCTGCCAATTACCGAGCATCCCTTCGATCCTTCCTGGGGTTACCAGACGACTGGGCTCTTCGCGCCCACCGCCCGTTTCGGCGAGCCGGAAGGCTTTGCCCGTTTCGTCAACGGCTGTCACAAGGTCGGCATCGGCGTCATCCTCGATTGGGTGCCGGCCCACTTCCCCACCGACGAACACGGCCTGCGCTGGTTCGACGGTACGGCCCTTTACGAGCACGACGATCCGCGAAAGGGGTTCCATCCCGACTGGAACACGGCGATCTACAATTTCGGCCGCATCGAGGTTCTCTCCTATCTGGTCAACAACGCCCTTTACTGGGCGGAGAAATTCCATCTCGATGGGCTGCGCGTCGATGCCGTCGCCTCCATGCTCTACCTCGACTATTCGCGGAAGGAAGGCGAATGGGTGCCGAACGAATATGGCGGGCGCGAAAATCTGGAGGCGGTGCGCTTCCTCCAGAAGATGAATTCTCTCTCCTACGGCGCCCATCCCGGCGTGATGACGATCGCCGAGGAGAGCACCTCCTGGCCCAAGGTTTCCCATCCCGTCCACGAAGGGGGGCTCGGCTTCGGCTTCAAGTGGAACATGGGCTTCATGCACGATACGCTGAGCTATCTGAAGCGCGAGGCCGTGCACCGGAAGTTCCACCACAACGAAATCACCTTCGGCCTGCTCTATGCATGGTCGGAGAATTTCGTGCTGCCGCTGTCCCATGACGAGGTCGTGCACGGCAAGGGCTCGCTGATCGCCAAGATGGCCGGCGACGACTGGCAGAAATTCGCCAATCTGCGCGCCTACTACGCCTTCATGTGGGGCTATCCCGGCAAGAAGCTCCTGTTCATGGGGCAGGAATTCGCCCAATGGGCCGAGTGGAGCGAGGAGCGCCCGCTCGACTGGAACCTCCTGGCCTATCATCCGCATGAGGGCATGCGCCGCCTCGTGCGCGACTTGAACTTCTGCTACCGCTCCAAGCCCGCCCTGCACGCCCGCGACTGCGAGCCGGACGGTTTTCGCTGGCTGATCGCCAACGACCAGGAAAACTCCGTCTTTGCCTGGATACGCATGGCGCCGGATGCAAAACCGGTCGTGGTCATCACCAATTTCACGCCGGTCTACCGGGAGAATTACCGCATCCCCTTGCCAAGCGCCGGAAGGTGGCGGGAAATTCTCAACACGGATGCGGAAATCTACGCCGGCAGGGGCAAGGGCAACGGCGGCAAGGTGCAGGCGGTCGATGCGGGAGGAGAGATTTCGGCCGAGATAACATTGCCGCCGCTGGCGACGATCATGCTGGAACCGGAACAAGCCTGAGACAAACGGGAGGGGAACTGATGAACGACAGAAGAATCCAGCCCTTGGCGCGCGATGCCATGGCCTATGTACTGGCCGGCGGCCGCGGCAGCCGCCTCAAGGAACTGACGGACCGCCGCGCCAAACCGGCGGTCTATTTCGGCGGCAAAGCACGCATCATCGACTTCGCGCTGTCCAACGCGCTGAATTCCGGCATCCGCCGCATTGGGGTGGCCACCCAGTACAAGGCTCATTCGCTGATCCGCCACCTGCAGCGCGGCTGGAACTTCTTCCGCCCCGAGCGCAACGAAAGCTTCGACATCCTGCCCGCCAGCCAGCGCGTTTCCGAAACCCAGTGGTATGAGGGCACCGCCGACGCGGTCTACCAGAACATCGACATCATCGAGCCCTACGGCCCGGAATACATGGTGATCCTGGCCGGCGACCACGTCTACAAGATGGATTACGAATACATGCTGCAGCAGCATGTGGATTCGGGCGCGGACGTCACCGTCGGATGCCTCGAAGTGCCGCGCATGGAGGCGGTGGGCTTCGGCGTCATGCACGTCAACGAGAAGGACGAGATCATCGATTTCGTGGAAAAGCCCGCCGATCCGCCGGGCATTCCCGGCACCCCCAATCTGGCGCTCGCCTCAATGGGCATCTACGTCTTCCACACCAAGTTCCTGATCGAGTGCCTGCGCCGCGATGCGGCCGACCCCTCGTCCAGCAGGGATTTCGGCAAGGATATCATTCCGTGGATCGTCAAGAACGGCAAGGCGGTCGCCCACCGCTTCGCCAAGTCCTGCGTCCGCTCCGATTTCGAGCGGGAGCCCTATTGGCGCGACGTCGGCACGATCGACGCCTACTGGCAGGCCAATATCGACCTGACCGCGATCGTTCCCGACCTCGACATCTACGACAAGTCCTGGCCGATCTGGACCTATTCGGAAATCACCCCGCCCGCCAAGTTCGTCCATGACGACGAGGACCGGCGCGGTTCCGCCATTTCCTCCGTGGTGGCGGGCGATTGCATCATCTCCGGTTCCACGCTCTATCGCAGCCTGCTCTTCACCGGGGTCCGGGCAAATTCCTATTCGCGGCTCGAAGGCGCCGTCATCCTGCCCGAGGTTCACATCGGCCGGCACGCCCAGCTTCGCAATGTCGTCATAGATCACGGTGTAACCATACCGGAAGGGCTGATCGTCGGAGAGGACCCGGAACTCGATGCCAAGCGCTTCCGCCGCAGCGAAAACGGTATTTGCCTGATCACGCAGCCCATGATCGATAAACTGGATATTTGATGCAGGTTCTTTCAGTCGCGTCCGAAATCTACCCCCTCATAAAGACCGGAGGTCTTGCCGATGTCGCGGGCGCGCTGCCGCTGGCTCTCAAGCCCCATGGGGCGGCGACGAAAACCCTGCTGCCGGGCTACCCCGCCGTCATGTCGAAGATCAAGGATGGCGTGGTCCGCCTGAGCTTCGCGGACCTCTTCGGCAGCCGCGCCGACGTACTTGAAGTCCGCCATGAGGGCCTCGACCTCTTGGTTCTCGACGCGCCCGTCCATTTCGACCGGCCAGGCGGGCCCTATGTGGATTCGAGCGGCAAGGATTATCCGGACAACTGGCGCAGGTTCGCCGCCCTTTCGCTTGCGGCGGCCGAAATCGCCGCCGGGAACATGGAGGGCTGGCGGCCCGATCTCGTGCACCTGCACGATTGGCAGACCGGACTGGTGCCAGCCTATATGCGCTATTCCGGAGCGCCGGAACCGCCGAGCCTCCTCACCATCCACAACATCGCCTTCCAGGGGCGTTTCGAGGCCGATGTCTTCCCCTATCTCGGCCTGCCCCCGCAAGCCTTCGATCTCGACGGCATCGAGTATTTCGGCGGCATCGGCTTTCTCAAGGCGGGGCTCCAGATGAGCTCGGCCATCAATACCGTGAGCCCCTCCTATGCCGAGGAAATCCTCACACCGGAATACGGCATGGGGCTGGAGGGCCTGCTGCAGTTCCGCTCGGCCGATCTCACCGGCATAGTCAACGGCATCGATGCCGCGCTCTGGAATCCCGAAACCGACCCTAAGCTGAAGCGCAACTATGCGGCCGCGACGCTGAAGCATCGCGGCGAGAACCGCAAGGCGGTGCTGGACCGCTTCGGCCTTGCCGAAGATGGAGGCCCCCTCTTCTGCGTGATCTCCCGCCTCACCTGGCAGAAGGGCATGGACCTGCTGGCCGAGGTGCTGGACGAACTCGTGGCCCTCGGCGCAAGGCTGGCCGTACTCGGCTCCGGCGATCGCGAGCTGGAGGAGGCCTTCCATGCCGCCGCCGTCCGTCACCCCGGCCGAATCGGCATCGTGACGGGCTATGACGAGCCGCTCTCGCATCTCATGCAGGCGGGCTCCGACGCGATCCTCATTCCCTCCCGCTTCGAGCCCTGCGGGCTTACCCAACTCTACGGCCTGCGCTACGGCTGCGTGCCGGTGGTCGCACGAACGGGTGGCCTTAATGATACCGTAATCGACGCCAATCCAGCGGCCCTCGCCGCACGCACGGCAACCGGCGTCTCCTTCGGCCCGGTCACAGCCGACAGCTTGCTGCGGGCGCTGCGCCGCACGGTTCGCCTCCACAACGATCCGAAGGCGTGGACGCAGATGCAGAAGCAGGGCATGAAATCCGATGTCTCCTGGGAAGGGAGCGCCGGACTCTACGCCGATCTCTATTCCAGCATTCTTTCGAAAAAAGGCGCATGACCATGATTAAGACCGTCGCAACCGCTCCTTATCAGGATCAGAAGCCGGGCACTTCGGGGCTCCGCAAGAAGGTCCCGGTCTTCGCTCAGGAGAACTATGCCGAGAACTTCATCCAGTCGATCTTCGACAGTCTCGAGGGTTTTCAGGGCAAGACGCTGGTGATCGGCGGCGACGGCCGCTACTACAACCGCGAGGTCATTCAGAAAGCGATCAAGATGGCCGCGGCCGCCGGCTTCGGCAAGGTCATGGTCGGCCAGGGCGGCATCCTTTCCACGCCCGCCGCCTCCAACGTCATCCGCAAATACGGCGCCTTCGGCGGCATCGTGCTTTCCGCCAGCCACAACCCCGGCGGGCCGACCGAAGACTTCGGCATTAAATACAATATCGGCAATGGCGGCCCGGCGCCGGAAAAGATCACCGATGCCATCTTCGCCCGCTCCAAGGTGATCGATGAATATAAGATCGCCGATGTCGCTGACATCGATCTCGACAAGATCGGCAGCTTCGATCTCGCCGGCATGAAGGTAGAGGTGATCGATCCGGTCGCCGACTATGCCGAACTGATGGAAAAGCTCTTCGACTTTTCGGCCATCCGCGCGCTGATCGCCGGCGGCTTCCGCGTCGCGATCGACTCGATGGGCGCCGTCACCGGCCCCTATGCCAATGAGATTTTCGAAAAGCGGCTCGGCGCGCCTGAAGGCTCTGTGCGCAATTCCACCCCGCTGCCGGATTTCGGCGGCCACCACCCGGACCCGAACCTCGTACATGCGAAAGAGCTCTATGACGACGTCATGAGCCCGCAAGGCCCGGATTTCGGCGCGGCCTCCGATGGCGACGGCGACCGCAACATGGTGGTCGGCAAGGACATGTTCGTCACCCCCTCCGACAGCCTCGCGATCATCGCCGCCAACGCGACCGTGGCACCCGGTTACGCCAAGGGCATTTCCGGCATCGCCCGTTCCATGCCGACGAGTGCGGCCGCCGACCGGGTGGCCGAAAAGCTTGGGCTCGGCATGTACGAGACGCCCACCGGCTGGAAATTCTTCGGCAACCTGCTCGATGCCGGCAAGGTGACGGTCTGCGGCGAGGAAAGCTTCGGCACCGGTTCCGACCACGTGCGCGAGAAAGATGGCCTCTGGGCGGTTCTCTTCTGGCTCAATATCGTCGCGGCTCGCAAAAAGAGCGTGGCCGAGATCGTCACGCAACACTGGGCGGAATACGGCCGCAACTATTATTCCCGCCACGACTACGAGGAAGTGGACACGGACGCCGCGAACGGCCTCGTGACAGCGCTGCGCGAAAAGCTCCCGTCGCTTCCGGGTCAGAGCTTCGGCAGCCTCAAGGTGACCGCCGCCGACGATTTTGCCTATCACGACCCGGTTGACGGCTCGGTTTCGAAGAACCAGGGCATCCGCGTGCTCTTCGAGGGCGGCTCGCGCGTCGTCTTCCGCCTCTCCGGCACTGGCACCTCCGGCGCGACGCTGCGCGTCTATGTGGAACGCTACGAGGCCGATCCGGCCAAGCACGGCATCGATACCCAGGAAGCGCTCTCCGATCTCATCACCGTCGCCGACGAGATCGCCGATATCCGCAAGCGCACCGGCCGCGACAAGCCCAGCGTGATTACGTGAAACCCTCTCAACATTTGCCCCTCACCCTAACCC
>NZ_JBHFJG010000041.1:103114-114276 GCF_057559155.1 Rhizobium moroccans
CCCTCTCCCCGCACGCGGGGAGAGGGGACGTGCCCCAAGCAGTGCTGCCGATCCAAGGAAGCGCCGCGGCAGGCTGCGGCTCCCCAAAGGGGGAGCTGAATGGTGCGGCATATCCCTTCTCCCCGCCTGCGGGGAGAAGGTGGCGGCAGCCGGATGAGGGGCAAGTAGCTACCCTGCAGTGCCGGCGCCCATGACGGTTCTTCTCGGCGCCACCCTCACCTCATCCGGCATCATCTTCCGTGTCCGCTCCGAGACCGCCGAAACTATCGACCTTTGCCTCTTCGACGAAACCGGCACCCGCGAAACCGCTCGTCTGCCGATGGCGCGTGAGGGCGAAATCTTCACTCTTGAGGTCGAGGACGCCCGCGAAGGCACACGCTACGGCTATCGCGCCCACGGCCTCTACGATCCCGATCGTGGTCTCTGGTTCGACCCATCAAAGCTGCTGGTCGATCCTTATGCAAGGGAGCTCGACCGGGCCTTTCACCACGACAAGCGCCTCTCCGCCTTCGGCCTCGATACGGCCGATCTGGTGCCGAAGGCGATCGTCACCCGCGACGGTAAGGCGAAGATCTCAAAACCCCTGTTTGCGCCCGGCGGCTTCATCTACGAGGTGGCCGTCAAACCCTTCACCATCCTGCATCCGGACATGCCGGAGCATCAGCGCGGGACCGTCGCGGCGCTCGCCCACCCTTCCGTCATCGCCCACCTGAAACGGATCGGTGCCGATGCCGTCGAACTGATGCCCATCACCGCCTGGATCGACGAGCGGCATTTGCCGTCGCTCGGGCTCGCCAATAGCTGGGGCTACAATCCCATCGCCCTCATGGCGCTCGATCCACGCCTCTGCCCCGGCGGCGTGAAGGAACTGCGCGAGACGGTCGCAACGCTCCACGGAGCGGGCATCGGCGTCATCCTCGACCTCGTCTTCAACCATACCGGCGAGAGCGACCGCCATGGCGCGACGCTCTCCATGCGCGGCCTCGACAACCTCTCCTACTACCGCCATCTTCCGAATGAGCCGGGCACGCTCGTCAACGACACGGGCACTGGCAATACGCTCGCCTGTGAGAGGCCGCATGTCCGCCGCCTGATCCTGGATACGCTGCGCCATTTCGTGCTCCACGCCGGCGTGGATGCCTTCCGCTTCGACCTCGCCACCGTCCTCGGCCGTACGGAAAACGGCTTCGACAGCCGCGCCGAAACGCTTCTCGCCATGACCTCGGACGAGGTGCTGAAGGACCGCATCCTGATCGCCGAGCCCTGGGATATCGGCCCAGGCGGCTATCAGCTCGGCAATTTTTCGGAAGCCTTCCTCGAATGGAACGACCGCACCCGCGACGACATCCGCCGCTACTGGCGCGGTGACCAATGGACGATCGGCGCGCTCGCCACCCGGCTTGCCGGCTCCTCGGATGTCTTCTCCGGCAGCGGCACCCGCAGCGTGAATTTCCTCGCCGCCCATGACGGCTTCACGCTGATGGACCTCATCTCGCACGAAAGAAAGCACAACGAGGAAAACGGCGAGGACAATCGCGACGGCCATAACGAGAACTTCTCCTGGAACAGCGGCGCGGAGGGCAAAACGGACGATCCGGCCATCCTGGCCGCCCGCCGACGCGATTTGACCGCCCTCCTCTCCACGCTCTTCGCGACCCGCGGCGCGGTGATGCTGACGGCCGGCGACGAGGGCGGCCGCAGCCAGCGCGGCAACAACAATGCCTATGCGCAGGACAACGAGATCACCTGGCTCGATTGGCGATCACTCGATGAAAACCTTATCGAGCACACCGCCATGCTGGCGGCGTTGCGCAAGCGTTTCGCCGTCTTTTCCGAGACCCACTTCTTCAGCGGCGACGGCGATGTCGAATGGCTCGCACCCTCCGGCAACCCGATGACGGTAGCCGATTGGGAGGCGCCGGACGCCTCGGCAGTGGGCATGATCCTCGAGACCCTCGACCGTGAAACCGGAAAGCCCGCGCGCCTTGCGGTGCTCTTCAACCGTGCCCATATCCCGCTGGGTTTCATGCTTCCCGGCAAAGGCTGGCGCGAGCTTGCTTCCGGCGCGCCATGGCGGAAAACCTTGCCTGCTCGCTCGGTCTTCTTCTGCATCGAATGAGATGCTGCAGTGCAAAATACCGCTATCAAACGACGGGAAACCTTGTAAAAGTTCCGGTGTCGAAAACGCAGTGAGGAAGCATGTCGCGCAAAATTTCATTGGTCGAGGTGCAGGACCTGGTCGGCACGGAAGTCGGCATATCCGACTGGATCAGTGTCGGCCAGCCGATGATCGACCAGTTCGCGGATGCCACCCATGACCACCAGTTCATCCATGTGGACCCCGAGCGCGCCAAGGCCGAGAGCACTTTCGGCGGCACGATCGCACACGGCTTCCTGACGCTTTCTCTTCTCTCCGCCATGAATTTCGACTGCGTGCCGAAGATCCGTGAGCAGACAATGGGCATCAATTACGGCTTCGACCGCGTCCGCTTCATGTCGCCGGTCAAGAGCGGCACCCGTGTCCGCGGCCACTTCAAGCTCGTCGAGGCGCGCTTCCGCGGCGCCGGCATGCTGATGACCACCTACGAGGTCTCGGTGGAGATCGAGAACGAGCAGAAGCCGGCGCTCACCGCCAACTGGATCACCATCATCCAGTTCGATCCGAAGGACCGGCCGGAAAGCGTTTGACCACGGCCCTCCGAAGCAGAAATCCTGCAGGCTTTCCGCGAAGTGTTGATCGCAAATCTCGGAACTTGATGCTAGCTTCTCGCCCAGTGGTCGGGGAGAATCTGATGTTTCCACTGTCGCATATGATGAAGTCCTTCATCCGCCGTGGCCGCCTGACGGTCATCGATGCGGAGGGTAAGCGCCATGTGTTCGCCGGAACGCCCGGCCCGTCGGTGACCATGCGGTTGACGGACAAACGGCTCTACCGGACGCTGGTGTTCAATCCTGAACTGGCGGCAGGCGAAGCCTATATGGATGGCACGATGCGGTTCGAGGAAGGCTCGACGCTCCGCGATTTCCTGACGCTGTTTTCCGTCAATCGGCTGTCGCTCGGCTCCTATCCGCTGCAGAAGGTTCTGCGCAGCATCAAGATGCGCTTCCGCAAGCGGCAGCAATCCAACCGCAAGGGCCAGGCACAGCAGAACGTCGCGCACCATTACGATCTCGGCAACGAGTTCTACAAGCTGTTTCTCGACGAGAACATGCTCTATTCCTGCGCCTATTTCCGTGAGCCGACCGAGACGCTGGAACAGGCGCAACGCAACAAGCTGCGGCTCCTGGCGAGCAAGCTCTGCCTCAGGCCCGGCATGAAGGTGCTCGACATCGGCTGCGGCTGGGGCGATCTCGCGCTTTACCTCGCCAGGCTCGAAGAGGTCGAGGTTGTCGGCGTCACCCTGTCGAAGGAACAGCAGGCGCTGGCCTCCGCACGCGCAGAAGCGGCAGGGCTCGGCGACCGTGTCCGCTTCGAGCTCAAGGATTACCGGGATGTGACGGAAAAATTCGACCGCATCGTTTCGGTCGGCATGTTCGAGCATGTCGGCGTGCATCACTACGACGAGTTCTTCGCCAAGCTGAACAGCCTGATGCCGGACGACGGGCTGGCATTGCTGCATTCGATCGGCCACATGAGCCCGCCCGGCATGGCAAGCCCGTGGCTGCGCAAATACATTTTTCCGGGCGCCTATTCGCCGGCCCTGTCGGAAGTTTTCGAGGTGGTGGAACGCAACAGCCTGTGGGTGACCGATCTCGAATTCCTGCGCCTGCATTATGCCACGACGCTCGCCCACTGGACCGAACGATTCGAAAAGAACCGGGATGCCGTCATCGCCCTTTATGACGAGCGTTTCGCCCGCATGTGGGAATTCTACCTCATCAGCGCCGAGATGATGTTCCGCACCGGCAGCCAGTTGGTCTTCCACATGCAGCTCTCCCGCTCGCGTGATGCGGCACCTATCGTTCGCGACTACATCACCGACAAGCAACGCGCCTATATCGACCGGGAAGCCGCGTTAAATCTCTCCCTGTGAAGCGTTTAGACGCCCATTTCCATCAGCAGGAAGCCCAGCATCGGCGGCACGGCCGCGCCGATCAGGATATTGGCCGTCATGGGGGCTGAAAGCCCGAGCACGGCGCCCGAAACACCCGCTCCGACAAGGGCGGCGAGCGGCATGGCGAGGCTCCGGTCGAAACCCGGAACGAAATAGGCGGCAATCGCCGCCAGCGCCGCCACCGCCGCGACGAGTACGCCCTTCCAAAGCTCGATCTTCGTAAGCTTCGCCGCGATCGCGCCGCCAGCGACCGCCACGGCAAAGCCGAGCCCCATCAGTTGAATATGGTCCATGAATACCCTCCCGTTTCAACGCGAGAGTGCTGTTCCTGAACGGCAAGTCAAGTCAGGCTATCGTCTTACAATGCCGCATCCTGCGCACCTTCGGCGAGCAGGCCGAAGGCGTAATCGGAGAATGACCGCCAGACTTCCACCCGGAACGCATCCTCCGCAGTCCGGAGCAGCACGATCTCCACCTTGGCCAGAACGGTCCGCGAGCAGGCGCCGATGGGAAAGGCTGTGAGCGACAGATCCTGCGGGCAGCCGGCATTGATGGCGCGCGCAGCACCCGGACCGGAAACCAGGATCGCCGTGTTGCGGTGGGAGACATCGGCGGCCGAGTGCGGGACGCCGGAAGAGGCCGCCGCCTGCATCAGCCTGCCCCCAGGGGAAACAGTGCCTTCGTCGATCACCAGCCATTCGTCCGGGCCGAGCCACAGCGCCGTGCGCCCGTTGGCCGTGGCGGATGTCTTCGGCTTCACCGGCAGGTCGAGCCCGAGCGCACCGGAGAGAGCCGGCACGTCGTCCGCACTCGCGCGCAGCGAAATGCGTTGGGCGGGCGCCGCCGCCTCCAGCCGGACGGTCGAGGAGCCGCCATGGAAACCCGCGAGCGGCAGCGTACGGCTCGCATCAGTCTTAGATTTAGCCATTGATGCGGCCTCCTTCCTTGTCGAAGAACACCATGTCGGTGACTTCCACCGCGATCGTCCTGTCCTTCATCGGCACGTAGAGCGTCTGGCCGATGCGCGCCCTGCCGCCGGCCACCAGCGCGATCGCGATCGATCGGCCGCAATTCTCCGACCAGTAGGAGGAGGTGACATGCCCGAGCATGGTCATCGGCTTCGGCTGGTTCGGATCGGCAACGATCTGCGCGCCTTCTTCCAGCACATCGCTTGGTTTGTTGGTGAGAAGCCCTACGAGCTGCTTGCGGCCGTCCCTCGCGAGATCCGGCCGCTTGAGGCCGCGAATGCCGACGAAATCCGTCTTCTTCTTCGAAACCGCCCAGGAAAGCCCGGCATCGTCCGGCGTCACCGTTCCGTCCGTGTCCTGGCCGACGATGATATAGCCCTTCTCGGCGCGCAGCACGTGCATGGTCTCCGTGCCGTAGAGGCAGGCACCCATGGATTCCGCCCGCTCCCAGATCGCCTTCCAGACGGCCGGACCGTAATCGGCCGGAACATTCACCTCGAAGCCGAGCTCGCCGGTGAAGGAGACACGGAAGAGCCGTGCGGGCACGCCCATCACCGTGCATTCCGCCACGCTCATATGCGGGAAGGCTTCGTTGGAGATATCCACGCCTTCCACGAAGGGCTGGATGATCTCCCGCGCCTTCGGCCCCTGCACCGCGATCACCGCCCATTGCTCGGTCGTCGAGGTGAGCCAGACCTTCAGGTGCGGGAATTCCGTCTGGAGATAGTCTTCCATATGGTGCAGCACGCGCGGCGCGCCGCCGGTCGTCGTCGTCACATGGAAGCGGTCTTCGGCAAGCCGCCCCACGACGCCGTCGTCATAGACGAAGCCGTCCTCGCGGGTCATGATGCCGTAGCGGCATTTGCCGGGCTTCAGCGTATCCCAGGCATTGGTGTAGAGCAGGTTGAGGAACTGCGCCGCATCCGGGCCGACCACCTCGATCTTGCCGAGCGTCGAGGCGTCGAACACGCCCGCCGCCTCGCGCACCGTGCGGCACTCGCGGTTGACGGCAGTTGCCATGTCCTCGCCGCGCTTCGGGAAATACCAGGCGCGCTTCCAGTTGCCGACATCCTCGAACTCCGCGCCCTCGGCAGCCTCCAGCGCATGCATCGGCGTCTTGCGGGCGGGATCGAAGAGATCGCCGCGCGAGTGGTTGACGAGCGTGCCGTAGGTCACCGGCGTATAGGGCGCGCGGAAGGTGGTGAGCCCCACCTGCGGGATCGGCCGGTCGAGCACTTCCGCCGCGATCGCCAGACCATGCATGTTGGAAAGCTTGCCCTGGTCGGAAGCCATGCCATTCGTCGTGAAGCGCTTGATGTGCTCGATCGAGTGCATGCCCTCGCGCACCGCAAGGCGGATGTCCTTGGCAGTCACGTCGTGCTGGAAGTCGATGAAGACCTTCACCACCGTATCCGGTCCAGCGCCTTCCGCAGCACCTATCATGCCGCCGGTCCATTCGAACCGGTTCTCGCCGGCAAGCGCGATCGAACCGCCGCCGGCCACGATCGCCTCGTCGATCAGTTCGGCCAGGTCGTCGGTGCCGTTGCAGCCGCCGATCGAAACGCAATCCTGCGCATAGATGTCGGGCAGGAAGCGCTGACCCTTCTCGTCGAAGCGCAGCTTGCCGCGCGACTGGGAGAACAGGTGGACGGAAGGCGTCCAGCCGGCCGAAACGATCAGCGCGTCCACCTTGATCTTGCGTGCATTTGAGCCGCCGTTGCGCACCACCGTCATGGAGGAGATGCGCAAGCGGCCGAAAGTATCCGTCACCGAATGGCCGGTCAGCACATCGATGCCGAGCGAGCGGGCCTCTGCCAGCACCGCCTCGCCGGGCTCGGCGCGGCAATCGACGATGGCGGCGATCGAAACGCCGGCTCGCTTCAGGTCGAAGGCGGCTTCATAGGCCGAATCATGCGCCGTATAGACCCCGACCTTCCGGCCGACCGCGACCCCGTGATGGTTGAGGAAGGTGCGCGCGGCCGACGCCAGCATGATGCCCGGCCGGTCGTTGTTGGAAAACACCATGTGCCGCTCGATCGAGCCGGTGGCGAGGACGACACGGCTTGCGCGGACCTGCCACAGCCGCTCGCGCGGGCTGCTCTTGCCTGGGCGGGCGAGATGATCCGTCACCCGCTCGGCAAGCCCGAGGAAGCCGTGATTGTAGTAGCCGAACACCGTCGTGCGGGTCAGCACCGTCACGTTCGGCATGGCCTTGAGCTTCGCGGCGGCGGCCTGCGCCCATTCATAGCCGTTCTGCCCGTCGATCGTGGTCGCGCTATCCGCATGCAGCGCCCCGCCGACTTCCGGCTGCTCGTCGACCAGGATGACCGAGGCGCCAGTCGCAGCCGCCGAAAGGGCCGCCGTCAGGCCCGCCACGCCCGCGCCGGCAATCAGCACGTCGCAATGGGCATAGCGGTTGGCATAGTGGTCCGGGTCCTCTTCCGTCGGCGCAACGCCGAGGCCCGCGGCGCGGCGGATGAAAGGCTCGTAGACCTTCATCCAGGCTTCCTTCGGCCACATGAAGGTCTTGTAGTAGAAGCCCGCGGCGAAGAAGGGCGAGAGCAGGTCGTTGAAGCCGCCGACATCGAATTTCAGCGAAGGCCAGCGGTTCTGCGAAGAGATTTTCGCGCCGTCGAACACTTCCTGAACGGTCGCCCGCACGTTCGGCTGGCGGCGGGCCGCATCGCGCGAAACGTCGATCAGCGCGTTCGGCTCCTCCGCGCCGGCGGAAAGAATGCCGCGCGGCCGGTGGTATTTGAACGAGCGGCCGACGAGATGCACGCCATGCGCAAGCAGCGCCGAGGCGACCGTATCGCCTTCCATCGCAGTATAGGTCTTGCCGTCGAAGGTGAAGCGCGCCGTACGGGCGGGCGTCAGGCGGCCCGCGCCCTTGATGCGGAACGCACCGATATTCTTGCCGGAAACGCTCATCGGGCGTCTCCTTCCGTCGCTTCCCAGGTCTCGACGGTCTTTTCCTCGGCGACCGCCGTTGCTTCTTCCGCCGGCGGGATAGATTGCTTCGGCAGGCCCGCCTTGTAGGTCATCAGGAACCTGTCGCTCACCGTATCGCGCGCCGCGTTGAAGAAGCGGCCGCAGCCGTGGATGTGCCGCCAGCGCTCATAGGTGAGGCCCTTCTCGTTGTTGCGCAGGAAGAAATACTCGGCGAACTCCTCGTCGGTGATCGCCGCGATATTTTCCGGCCGCGCGATGTGGGCCTCGCCCGCCCAGCGGAATTCCAGCTCCGAGCGGTCTTCCTCGCAATAGGGGCAGTGGATCAAAAGCATCTCGTCTATCCCCTATATATCAATGCGCAACGGCTGCAGCCGCAGCCTCGTCGATCAGCCGCCCGGTGCGGAAGCGATCTAGGTTCAGCCCCGCGGCCAGACGGTGCGGCTCGCCCCTGGCGATGAGATGCGCGAAGAGGTTCGCAGAGCCCGGCGTCGCCTTGAAGCCGCCGGTTCCCCAGCCGCAATTGACGAAGAGGCCCGGAACCGGCGTCACGCCCTGGATCGGCGAGCGGTCCGGCGTGTTGTCGGTGATGCCGCCCCACTGGCGCATCATCTTCACCCGGCGGAAGATCGGGAAGAGTTCGCAGATCGCATCCAGCGTATGGGTGATGATCTGCAATCCGCCGGTCTGCGAATAGGAGTTGTACTGGTCAGTGCCCGCGCCGATCACCAACTCGCCCTTGTCGGATTGCGAGATATAGGCATGCACCGTGTTCGACATGACGACGCAGGGGAAGATCGGCTTCAGCGGTTCGGAAACCAGCGCCTGCAGCGGGGTTGAATGAAGCGGCACGCGCACGCCCGCCATCTCCATGACGACGGAGGAATGGCCGGCGGCCGAAACGCCAACCTTCTTGGCGCCGATGAAACCGCGGTTCGTCTCCACGCCCTGCACCTCGCCGTTCGGCCCGCGGCGGATGCCGGTCACCTCGCAGTTCTGGATGATGTGGACGCCGCGATCGGCAGCGGCGCGCGCATAGCCCCAGGCGACCGCATCATGACGAGCCGTGCCGCCGCGCCGCTGCAGCGCCGCGCCATTGATCGGATAGCGCGCCGTCTTGGAGATATCGAGCGGCGGACAATATGCCTTCGCCTGCTCCGGCGTCAGCCATTCGTTGTCGATGCCGTAGAGCCGGTTCGCATTGATATGCCGCTTGAACGACTGCTGGTCATGGACATTGTGCGACAGCATCATCACGCCGCGCGGCGAATACATGACATTATAATTGAGCTCCTGGCTCAAGCCCTCCCAGAGCTTCAACGAGTGCTCGTAGATGTCCATGCTCTCTTCATAGAGATAGTTGGAGCGGATGATGGTGGTGTTGCGCCCGGTATTGCCGCCGCCCAGCCAGCCCTTCTCGATCACCGCGACATTGGTGATGCCGTGTTCCTTGGCGAGATAATAGGCGGCGCCCAGCCCGTGCCCGCCCGCCCCGACGATGACGACGTCATAGGCGCTGCGCGGCTCCGGCGAGGTCCATTGAGCCTCCCAGCCCTTGTGGGCACGCATAGCCTCGCGGGCTATGGCGAAAACCGAATACTTGCGCATCTCGCCCTTCAAACTCCCTGTCCGACGGTATCGTGGGTAGAGCCATACCCATCGCAAATCAATATCCGACGCAATGGCTGTTTTGCGACGCATTCAAAGATTGTTTCGACACGCGGCATCGTGGTCCCGCATACGGGCTTTTTCGCCTACCAATTTCGTCGATGTTTGAAAGTTAGCGTCTGGACTTCGGCAGACTCATCTGCTATCTCGCTTCATCAATCGCACGGCCGCGCGCCGGGCAAGAGTATTCTATCGCCTCGTGTCACGTCGATATCGGGCGAACAACCAAACCAAAGGAACGGGATTTTCACGTGCAGGTACTTGTCCGCGACAACAACGTCGACCAGGCTCTCCGCGCTCTCAAGAAGAAGATGCAGCGCGAAGGCATTTTCCGCGAAATGAAGATGCGCGACTACTACGAAAAGCCGTCGCAGAAGCGCGCTCGCGAAAAGGCTGAAGCCGTTCGCCGCGTCCGCAAGCTGGCTCGCAAGCGTGCTCAGCGCGAAGGCCTCGTCGCCGGCCCTCGCACCGGTCGTTGATCGGCCGTTTTTTCGACGTTTTCACGTGCTTGTAAGGCGGGGGCGACTAGGGCGCCGCCGCTTTTTTCGATTTTGTCCGGATCGGTCCAAAGACCGCTCCCGCTGCCCGATACGAGGAAACGCGCCTGATGGCCGCAAAGATTGCCGTTCGCTTCCGCGGAACTGAAACTTCCGGCCTCTTGCCGTCCATCGCCTTTCCATCCCAAGGAAAAACAGCGCTATCCCTCGCGGTTCTGGCTTCGCTCGCGCTTGCCGGCTGCTCGTCCACCCAGACGACCGACCTGATCACGGTCGATCGCGCGCAGGGTTCGCAGGAAAACATCGCCTCCCTTTCCTCCGTCATCCAGGCCAATCCGCAGGACCCGGAAGGCTATAACGTGCGCGGTTCGGCCTATGGCCGCTCCGGCGATTTCCGCCGGGCGCTCGACGATTTCAGCCGCGCCATCCAGCTCAATCCGCAGTTCTACCAGGCCTATGCCAACCGGGCGCTGGTCTACCGCAACATGGGCAAGCCGGTCGAGGCGATCAACGATTACAACCGCGCCATCCAGATCAACTCGAGCTATGACGTGGCCTATGTCGGCCGTGGCAATATCTACCGCCAGGCGGGCCGCACCAACGAGGCCTTCAACGATTTCAGCCGGGCGATCGAACTCGATACCACGGATGGCCGGGCGTGGCACAATCGTGGCCTGATCTACCAGGTGCGCAACCAGCACGCTCAGGCGATCGAGGACTTCTCCAAGGCGATCTCGCTTTCGCCGAATTCGCCCGAGCCCTATAACGGCCGCGGCATCTCCTATGTGGCGCTGAACGACGACGAGAACGCTTTCGCCGACTTCAACCGCGCCATCGAACTTAACGGCGACATCGCCGAATCCTGGGCCAACCAGGGACTGGTCTACGAGCGCCGTGGCGACAAGGCCAAGGCTGCCCGCTCCTATTCCCATGCGGTGCGTCTCGATCCGAACTACAAGCCCGCCAAGGACGGCCTTGCCCGCACCCGCGGCGCATCGAGCTGATCGATGCCGTCCGGTGGCGCC
>NZ_JBHFJG010000041.1:114296-173055 GCF_057559155.1 Rhizobium moroccans
CCCCCCCCCCCGACATTTTCCCGGATCAGCGCCAGCCGAGAGCCGGCGCGACATGCTTCAGGATCGCCTCGATGACATGGGCGTTGTACTCGACGCCGAGCTGGTTGGGCACGGTCAGGAGCAGCGTATCGGCCTCGGCAATCGCCTCGTCCTGCCTCAACTGCTCGATCAGCACATCCGGCTCTGCGGCATAGCTGCGACCGAAGATCGCCCGCGTCTTCGCATCGATGAAGCCGATCGAATCGTCCTCCTTGCCGCCACCGCCGAAATAGGCGCGGTCCCGGTCATCCACCAGCGCGAAGATGCTGCGGCTGACCGAAACGCGCGGGGTCCGCGCATGTCCCGCCTCTTTCCAGGCCTCGCGATAGGCGCGGATCTGCTGCGCCTGCTGGATATGGAAGGCTTCGCCGGTCTCGTCGTCCTTGAGCGTCGAGCTCTGAAGGTTCATGCCGAGCTTCGCGGCCCAGACAGCCGTGGCGTTGGAGCTTGCACCCCACCAGATTCGGTCCCTGAGACCCTCAGAATACGGCTCGAGACGCAGCAGTCCCGGAGGATTGGGAAACATCGGCCGCGGATTGGGTTGCGCGAAGCCCTCGCCGCGCAGCACGTCGAGGAAAACCTCCCCATGCCGCCGGCCCATATCGGCGTCGCTTTGCCCCTCGGCCGGCTGGTAGCCGAAATACCGCCACCCGTCGATCACCTGCTCGGGAGAGCCTCGGCTGATGCCGAGCTGCAGGCGTCCGCCGGCAATCAGGTCCGCCGCGCCGGCATCTTCCGCCATGTAGAGCGGGTTTTCGTAGCGCATGTCGATGACGGCCGTGCCGATCTCGATGCGGCTCGTCTTCGCACCGACCGCCGCCAGCAGCGGAAAGGGCGAGGCAAGCTGCCTTGCAAAGTGGTGGACGCGGAAATAGGCGCCGTCCGCCCCGAGTTCCTCGGCCGCGACGGCAAGGTCGATCGACTGAAGCAGGGTGTCGGAGGCCGAACGCGTCTGCGATTGCGGCGAGGGCGTCCAATGCCCGAATGAAAGGAAACCGATCTTTTTCATGGGTCGCTCCGGAAGGGTGTGCGAAAGGATTGTTGCCCCTTACATGGCATGTCCCGCGGCTATCCGTTAGCCCGCCCCTACCGCATTTGCCGAAACGGATTGTTCGTCGATGCTGAACGATGGCTCGGAACGAGGCTGCGGAAACTGCACGATCACGCGAAGCGCTTCAGCGGATTGAAGACCGTAAGCCCATTGATGGCCATACCGTCCTGAAGGTCTTCGGAAAACAGCACGTCGCATTCGCCGGACAAAGCCGCAGCGACGATCATCGCATCATATACGGATAGCTGGTAGCGCGCCGCCAATAGCAATCCCTCGTCGTGAACGGCCGCCGTGAGAGGCAGAACATCAAGCACTCCGCGAATCGTCGCAAGAAAGGATTGGACCTCGTCCCATGAAAACCCCAGCTTTCGCCGGGCGACATGCGCGAACTCGTTCAGCACCTGCACGCTGATCGATCCGCCCATTGCCACAGCCCGTTCGGCGGCATCCGCCTTGGCGGGATCGCCCGAGGCGAGATAGATCAGAACGTTCGTATCATGGAAATTACCGGGCATTTGCCTCTTCGCGATCGAACACGAAATCCTCGGGCAGGCGTCCACGGAATTTTCTCAGCCGCTCGAGCAGTTCCCGGCGGGTCGGCTTGCGTGCCACCTCGAATTCCAGCGTATCGACCGCGCGGATCTGGATATCGTCGCCTTCCTTGAGGTCGAGCGCCTCCACGACCGACGCGGGCAAGCGGACGGCAAGACTGTTACCCCATTTCGAAACCTGCATGGCGCCACCTGGATAAACGTTCTCGATAACGTATATCTAGCATGCCTTGCATCCACGAAAAAGCCCGGCATTGCCGGGCTCTATTCGCTATTCGCTATTCGCTACTCTCAATGCTTCATCGCCTTGACGATGTCCTCGGTCATCTTCTTGGCGTCGCCGAGCAGCATCATCGTGCCGTCCTTGTAGAACAGCGTGTTGTCGATGCCGGCATAGCCGGAACCGAGCGAGCGCTTGACGAAGAGGCAGGTCTTGGCCTTGTCCACATCGAGGATCGGCATGCCGTAGATCGGCGAGGTCTTGTCGTCGCGCGCCGCCGGATTGGTCACGTCGTTGGCGCCGATGACATAGGCGACGTCGGCCTGCGCGAACTCGGCATTGATGTCTTCCAGCTCGAAGACCTCGTCATAAGGCACGTTCGCTTCCGCGAGCAGCACGTTCATGTGGCCGGGCATGCGGCCGGCGACCGGGTGGATCGCATATTTCACCTCGACGCCGTGTTCCTTCAGCGTATCGGCAAGCTCTCTGAGCGCGTGCTGCGCCTGGGCCACCGCCATGCCGTAGCCCGGCACGATGATGACCTTTTCGGCGTTCTGCATCAGGAAGGCCGCGTCGTCGGCCGAGCCCTGCTTCACCGTCTTGTCGGAATTGTCCGCCCCCGCGCCACCGCCATTGTCGGTGCCGAAGCCACCGAGGATGACGGAGATGAAGGAGCGGTTCATGCCCTTGCACATGATGTAGGAGAGGATCGCACCCGAAGAGCCGACCAGCGCGCCGGTGATGATCAGCGCCAGGTTGCCGAGCGTGAAGCCGATGCCGGCAGCAGCCCAGCCGGAATAGGAGTTCAGCATCGACACCACGACCGGCATGTCGGCGCCGCCGATCGGAACGATGATGAGCACGCCGAGGATCAGCGCCAAAAGCACCACCAGCCAGAAATCGAAATGGCTTTCGGTCTGCACGAGACCGACCATGAAGACGACGATCAGCACCAGGAGGCCGATATTGATGAAATGCCGGTAAGGCAGCATGATCGGCTTGCCGGACATGCGCCCGTCGAGCTTCAGGAAGGCGATGACTGAGCCGGTGAAGGTGATGGCGCCGATCGCCGCGCCGAGCGCCAGTTCGATGAGTGCCTGGCCGTGGATCGCACCGATTTCGCCGATACCGAAGGAATCCGGCGCATAGAGAGCCGCGGCCGCCACCATGACGGCGGCAAAGCCGACCAGCGAGTGGAAGCCGGCGACGAGCTGCGGCATCGCCGTCATCGGAATGGTGCGGGCGATATAGGCCCCTGCCCCGCCACCGATGGCGAGCGCCAGCACGATCAGCAGGAGGCCGCCGAAGCTCGGGGTGGCCAGCAGCAGCGTCGTGCCGATGGCAATCCCCATGCCCACCATGCCGTAGACATTGCCCTTGCGGCTGGTGGTCGGGTGAGAAAGGCCGCGGAGCGCCATGATGAACAGCACGCCGGAGACGAGATAGAGGAAGGCTGCGAGGTTCTGCGACATGTTTCTTCAGAACCCCTCAGCGATCTTTTTTCTTGTACATGGCAAGCATCCGGCTGGTCACCAGGAAGCCGCCGAAGATGTTCACCGAGACGAGCACCAGCGCGATGAAGCCGAAACCGGTGGCAAGCCCGCTCGCCGCAACACCGACCGCCAGCAACGCGCCGACGACGATGACCGAGGAGATGGCGTTGGTGACGGCCATCAGCGGCGTATGCAACGCCGGCGTCACCGACCAGACGACGTAGTAGCCGACGAAGATCGACAGCACGAAGATCGCCAGACGGAAGACGAAGGGATCGATCGCCCCGCCCGAAACGCCGTGCGCCGCGGCACCGACCGCATCGGCGACGGCGGGGGCCTGCTCGGCAGCGCTCCTGACAGCCGAAACCGCCTGGTCGAGACCTTCCAGCGCCTTGTTCATGATTTCATTCGCCATCAAAGCCCCTCCTTCTTCGCGGCATCGTCTTTCGCCGGTTTCCGGCGCGACCGGACGGCTTTTTCCACCGGCGCGGCGTCCGCCGAAACAGGCTTGGACTTGCTCGGCGCGGCTTTCTTGGGCTTGGCCGGCTTAGGCTTGGCCGGCATGGCGGGCTCCCCGGCAAATGCCGCGGCAGCCGCCTCGAAGGTCGGATGCACCACCTTGCCGCCATGGGTCAGCAGGGTCGCCCTGACGAGTTCGTCCTCGGCGTTGATCGAAAACTCCTTCGTCTGCTTGTCCACGAAGGTTTCCAGGAAGGCGAAGAGGTTGCGGGCATAGAGCGCCGAGGCGGAGGCGGCGACGCGTCCGGAAACATTCGCATAGCCGATGACGGTGACGCCCTCGACCGTTGCGATCCCGCCCTTTTGCGAGCCCTCGATATTGCCGCCGCGCTCGACGGCGAGATCGACGGCGACCGAGCCCGGCTTCATGGAGGAGAGCATGGTGCGCGTCACGAGGCGGGGTGCGGGCCGGCCGGGAATCAGCGCCGTGGTGATGACGATGTCCTGCTTGGCGATATGATCTGCCACCAGCGCGGCCTGCTTCGCTTGATAGGCTTCCGACATCGGCTTGGCATAGCCGGCCGCGGTTTCGGCCGCCTTGAACTCGTCGTCCTCGACCGCGATGAACTTCGCGCCGAGCGAGGCGACCTGCTCCTTGGCGGCGGGGCGCACATCGGTTGCGGAAACGACCGCGCCTAGGCGGCGGGCGGTGGCGATCGCCTGCAGGCCGGCGACCCCGGCACCCATGACGAAGACCTTTGCGGCGGGAACCGTGCCGGCAGCCGTCATCATCATTGGCATGGCCCGGCCATATTCATGCGCCGCATCGACCACCGCGCGATAGCCGGCGAGGTTCGCCTGGCTAGAGAGCACGTCCATGGACTGCGCGCGGGTGATGCGCGGCATCAGCTCCATGGCGAAGGTGGAAAGTCCCGCCCTGGCCATCTCGGCTAGCGCGGCCTCATTGCCATAGGGGTCCATGCAGGCGAAGACCGCCGCGCCGGATTTATAGGATGAGATTTCGGCCGAAGTCGGCCGGTTGACCTTGAGCACGATATCGGCCGAACCGGCATCCGCGGAGCGCCCGATGCGCGCGCCCGCTGCTTCGTACTCGGCATCGGGAATACCCGACGCCACCCCCGCTCCGCTTTCCACCACGATGGAAAAGCCGAGGCCCGCAAGCCGTTTCACCGTTTCGGCTGAAACGGCGACACGCCGCTCCTCCTGACCTTCGCGGCCGACAAATATCACCTTTGGCAAGAACCTGCCTCCTCCCGGTCAGAATCCCCCTCGGGACGGAGCAGCACTCCGTCCGCTTACCCCCATGCCTCCCCTGCCGCGCGATCAGCGCAGCAGCAGGAAACCGGCGATATTGAGGATGATGAAGAGGATGGTGGCGCCGAGGAAGCCGGCCGCCGTGAAGAAGCCCGCCGCCATGGCGATCAGCAGCACGACGAGCATCATGGTGCCCCACTTGGTGCCTGCAATGAACAGGTCGTAGGTGCTCTCATGCTCCTCGTAGTTCATCGGCGCGCCCGTTTCCACCGGTCCGCTGTGATGATCGTCCATCAATCCGTCTCCTTCAGACAACCGCTCCGCCAAGCCGCGGAAAGGGCGGCTCTTGCGGGCGGAGAAACCCTCGCTACCGTTCCGAATCCTGCCCTCGGACAGGACGGAACGCCCGTTCTGGCCTTACACAAAGCCGCCGCAAAGCGCAATGCCACCTCGGCCCCACATCGGTACGCTTCGCCGCTGCCTGCGCGTCAGGGTCACCGCCTGCGACGTCAGGCCACGTAGGCCATCTCGGGCGAACCCGGACGCACAGCGCGCCGTGCGGTCGGCAGGATGGTGAGCGGCGCGAGATCGAAGCGCGAGGACCGCTCGAACATCATCCGGCGCTCATATGCTTCCGATTGGAAAACGGGGAAGCGCCGCATCAGCTTCTTGCGTATCTCCCGCGTCCGCGAGGCAAGCAAGGTCAGGTCGAAGCCGTAGGTCTTGGTCATGGTGGGCGGCACGACGGTATCCGCGTAGAAGAACCGTTTGTAGAATGCGGCATGCGCCGGCCGGATATGCTGCAGCATGCGATCCGCATCGAAATGGATGGCCGCCATGATGGTCGGTCTGACGGTGAGATAGGGCAAGGTCGAGCGCTCGTTCGCAAACTCGGCGTCGATGGCGAACCGGGCCGGGTCGATCAGGGTCAGGCCGGCATCGAGGAAGGCATTGATCGCATCGGGAAAAATGCCGCTCGACTGGCTGACCCGATGTTCCGGCGTCACGTAATGGACCCGCAACGTGCTGACGAGTTCTTCGTAATAGTAAACACCGAAGACATAGGCGTGGCTGTCGAAGTCTGTTTCGTCCAGCATGCTGCGCGCCGCGACCGGCAGCACGTTATGCGCCTTGTAGGCCTTGTAACGGAGCCGGGCTATATCTTCGAAATCCTCGTTACTTTGGATTCGGCGATATTCGATATGGTCAAGGGTCTCCAGAAGTCTGGACGAGAAACTTCCATCTGTGCTGTTTTGATCTATCCACATCTTGGCAATCCTTGGCTGTTTACCAAGAATTAACCCTACACAGCGCGCCTACCGCAATGCACCAAAGGCAAAGTTTAATAGAATTTTAAGTGTTATGGTTAACAGCGAAGGCCACCCCGGCCCAAAACCCTGGATTGCGCCAGGATACTAGGATCAATCGGCACTCAGCCGATGGTGCTTAGAGTGCGGGTTTGAGACCCTTTGCGGCTACGCCGGGCGGTGCCTGCGGATTTGGCGGGAGAGCCCGGCTTCGAGGCAATTTCCTCGATCGCATCGGCAGGAACGGGCGGCGAAAAGACATATCCCTGCACCAGATCGGCAAAATCGTGCTGGTTGATCAGCGCGAGCTGCCCTTCCGTCTCCACCCCCTCGAGGACGACCTTCAAGCCGAGTTCGCGCGACAGGTGGACGATGCCGCTCAAGAGCTTCAGATGCCGCGGCTCTCCTTCGATGTCCTTCACGAAGGCGCGGTCGATCTTGACGATATCCAGCGGCAGGGAATGCAGATAGCTGAGGCTGGAAAAACCCGTTCCGAAGTCGTCGATCGCGATCGTGACGCCCTTCGCCCGGAAAAGGTTGAGTATGGCGCTGACGGCAACCGGCTCGTTCATGAAGCAGCTCTCGGTCACCTCCAAGTGAAGCCTCGAAGGCTCCAGCCCGTATTTCGAGAGCACATCCGCCGCATAGGCGACGAGATCGGAATTCTGCAGATCGTGTATCGAAAGATTGACGGAGACCGGTATCGGCCTCTTCCAGGAGGCGCAATCGCGGCAGGCCTGCTCGATGACGAACCGCGTGATCTGCGAGACGAGCGCCATGTCCTCGGCCAGCGGAATGAAGACGTTCGGGCCAATCAGCCCTTTCTCGGGATGCTTCCAGCGGACCAGCGCCTCGAAGCATTCGACCTGCGAACCATCCGGCCGGTACATCGGCTGATAGACGACGTAGAGGCCGCGATCCTCGATCGCCTGACGCAGATCGGCCCTGAGCTTCTGCTCCTCGACATAGCGGGCATCCATCTCCTCGCGGAAGAACGTGAGCGTTCCGTTGCCCCTGGATTTCGCATCGTTGAGGGCAAGGTCGGCCCTGATCTGCCAGTTCTCCATATCGAAGCCGCCGGCTCCATCGATGACGCAGCCGCCGTTCATCGACACGGTGAGGCGCAGGTCTCCGATCGGATAACTTCCCTGGATCCTGGCATGGAGGTCCCTGATGCGCTGCTCGAGGGCGGCGCGATCGGCGCCCCCCATGATCAACAGCACGAACTCGTCGCCGATGAGACGGCCCGCCACGACGTCGTCTCCTGCAAGTGCCGCCATGCGCATGCCGATGAAGGCCAGCAGCCGGTCGCCCACCACGTGGCCGCGCATGTCGTTGACATGCTTGAACCCGTCGACATCGAGAACGAGGAGGGCCGCAAGAGCGTTTTCATCAATGGTCTGGAGTTTTCCGGTTGCCAGTTCGCTGAAGTAACCGCGGTTCGGCAGGGCCGTCAGCGCGTCGAAACGGACCATGTGCAGGATCTTCTCCTCGGTCGCCACGCGCGCGCTCACATCCTCGAAGATGAGAACGACGCCGCCATCGGAGCGATGGCTGGCGGAGAATTCCAGATGGCGGCCGTCACCGAACTGCAGCAGCGCACGGCGCTGCGCTCCCTCGGCAAGACGCGCCACCTGCCACATGATGGCCTCGGACGGCGCAACGGCTGCCTCCCGCTGCAGCACCGTCACCAGATCGCGATCCTTCACCTCGGCGACCGGATCGAGATGGAGAAGGTCGCGCGCCTGGCGGTTGATCACTTCGATCTTGCCATCGCCGTCGAGCATGACCAGGCCATGCGCCATGGTCTTGAGAGCGGTATCGAAGCGCCCGGCTATGACCGTGATGTCGCGGGTCGCAATGACGTTCTCATAAAGGAAGTCCCGAACGCCCATGGCCATGGAGCGCGTCGTCAGACCGAAGGGAATGAGCAGCAGCGACATCAGCGCCAAATGCAGCTGGCCCGAGAGAAGGCAGGCGCCCATGATCGGCAGACAGCATGCCATCGTCTGGTAATCGACGGCATGGCGCGAACCGTAATTGCGCCCCACGATCGACATCATGGAACCCAGCGTCATCGCAATACAGGTGAAGGCGGCGAACGTGTTCTGAAGAACGAGCAGCGCATAGCCGCTGGCGATGCCGAGCAAGAGGGCGGTCAATGCCGCCCCGACGACATAACCGCATTCGACCTTGGCGATCTCCCGGCGAGACAAGGATTGCTTGTCCATCTTGTCGAATTTCGCAAAGCCGACCATGCGGTAGGCGAAGACCGCCATGAAACTTGCGGCCATGGCAAGATAGAATACGGAACCGGTACTGCTGAATACGATGAAGCACCAGACGACATGGACGACCACGCCGGTCACAAGCGTACCGCGATTTCCGAACAGCGAACTGACGAACGACAGATAGACATCTGTCGGCAACGTCTTCGCTTCCATCTGCTTCATCGGGCTCATCCCTAATTCCGCGGCGAACAGTGAAGAAAACACTTTAAAATTTGCTTGTCGGGCCTGATTTTTCCCCATAGCGATCTAGGGGTTCGCCGGAATATGCTTAACAAACTTTCAATGAAATCGGTAAACTTTAAAGCTCTCTCCACGATGTAAGGCAAGCGGCACTGGACGATCAGCCGTGTAGAACCTGAAAACACCCCGCCAATAACCGCTTTTCTTTTCAGAAGCGTTGGTTTACATCGCCTCCAAGGCGGTCGGGAGAAAAAGGAGCCGCCGGGAGAATGGGAGCATATGTCGGCACTTCTGAAGTTCAGTGCTCTGATCGATCGCGTCAGTGAGGTCATCGGAAGGTTTTCGGGATACCTCGTTCTGGCCTGCTGCATGATCAGCGCCGGCAACGCCTGCGTTCGCTATCTTTTCAACTATAGTTCGAACGGCTGGCTCGAAATACAATGGTATTTGTTCGCGTTCATCGTGCTTCTCGGCGCCTCTCACACGCTGAGACTCAATGAACATGTGCGCGTCGACCTCATCTACGGCGCAGTCTCCGACCGCGTCCGGCTTTGGATCGACATTCTCGGCCTCGTCATCTTCCTGATCCCCGCCTGCCTCTATCTCGCCTGGCTGTCCTGGCCCTTCTTCACCGTTTCCTATGCCCAGGGCGAGATGTCGTCGAACGCCGGCGGCCTCATACGCTGGCCAGTCAAGCTCATCATCGTCTCCGGTTTTGCCCTGCTCGCGCTTCAGGGGCTCTCGGAACTGGTGAAGCGGATCGCCGGCCTGAGAGGCCTGCTCCGGGTCGACACCACCTACGAAAAGCCGCTTCAATAAAATCAATGCTTCGGGGGGAATAAGCGCGCATGTTCGAATACGGCATAATGCCGCCGGCAATGTTCCTGGGCATGATCATCTTCATGCTCTACGGCTTCCCGGTCGCCTTCTCGCTATCGGCCGTCGGCCTCTTCTTCGGCCTGCTCGGCATCGCCACCGGCCACTTCGAATTCGCCTTCCTGCAGGCGCTTCCGCTGCGCATCTTCGGCATCGTCTCCAACGACCTCCTGCTCGCCATCCCCTTCTTCACCTTCATGGGCGCGATACTCGAGCGCTGCGGTCTCGCCGAGGACCTGCTGGAAGGAACCGGCAAGCTCTTCGGCGCCATTCCGGGCGGCCTCGCCTATGCGGTGATCCTGGTCGGCGCCATCCTCGGGGCGATCACCGGCACTGTCGCGGCATCCGTCATCACCATGGGCGTGATCTCGCTGCCGATTATGCTGAAATACGGCTACAGCCCGCGGCTTGCCACAGGCGTCATCGCCGCCTCCGGAACGATTACCCAGGTCATCCCGCCCTCTCTCGTGCTGATCGTGCTCGCCGACCAGCTCGGCCGCTCGGTCGGCGACATGTATCTCGGAGCGATCGGCCCCTCGATCCTGCAGGTCGTCATCTTCATGCTCTTCATCCTCGGCCTGTCGATCTTCCGGCCGAAGGACGTGCCGCCCCTTCCGCCGGAAGCGCGCGGCGAGCTGAACATGGCGCTCGTTGCCCGTGTGCTGTGGGGCATGATCCCCTCGATCGTACTGATCTTCCTCGTGCTCGGCACCATCTTCATGGGATTGGCGACCCCGACCGAAGCCGGCGCGCTCGGCGTCGTCGGCGCCATGGTGCTGGCCGCTCTGCACCGTCGCCTCACCTGGGACCTCGTCCGACAGGGCATGCACTCGACCATGACGATCACCTCCATGGTGGTCTTCATCCTGGTCGGCGCCACCTGCTTCAGCCTCGTCTTCCAGGGCATGGATGGCGGTCACTGGATCGAATACCTGCTGTCGCACGTGCCCGGCGGCGCGATCGGCTTCCTGATCTTCGTCAACATCTTCATCTTCTTCCTGGCCTTCTTCCTCGATTTCTTCGAGATCGCCTTCATCGTGCTGCCGCTCCTGGCGCCCGTCGCGCAATCGCTCGGCATCGACCTGATCTGGTTCGGCGTCTTGCTCTGCATCAACATGCAGACGAGCTTCATGCATCCGCCTTTCGGCTTTGCGCTGTTCTACCTGCGCTCGATCGCCCCGAAGACGGTCAAGACCAAGGATATCTATCTCGGCGCCATCCCGTGGCTCGGCATGCAGCTCATCCTCGTCGCGATCGTCATTTTCTGGCCGGAGTCTGTGACCTACTGGCTGGATAAGGCGGCCGATGTGGACCTCAATACGATCAAGATCGAGATCCCTGGCTTCGGCTCGGGCGGTGGAGGAAACCAGATGCCGAATTTCGGCCTGCCGCCGATGGAGGGAGCACCCGGCCAGCCCGCGCCGCCCAGCCAGCCGGCCATGCCGAATTTCGGGGAGCCGCCACAGATCAATCCTTGAGGATCAGGCATCGCTTGTCAGTTGCAAGGTGAAGGCTTATATTCGTGGAGTGGAGTGGAGGGCAGGGCGGCAACCCTACCCTCCGTTTGCTACTAAGTTCGGAATTGGAATCGGACGGAAACTGACCAGCCCGTCCGATTTCTCCTAACCCACAGCGTAATGCTCAGTGGTTTCCACATCGCACTACCTCCAGTTCGAGAGCAAGGCTCTTGCCTGAGTCGGTGAAGCCCGTCTTCACCGATGCTCCGGCTGGTCGCGGAGCGCGCTGCTTTAGCTCTCGATCCTGCGACAATACAGAAACGGTTGCAGTTGTCGAGCTGGCACAACCAGGCGCGTCGGACAACGAAAAACCCCGGATCTTTCGAGCCGGGGTTCATTGAAAGCTGATCTCCAACAGTCGCTTAGAGCTTGCCGTTGCGCTGCTGGATCATCATGAAGGTATCGAAAGTGTATTCCGAAAGCTGCATCCAGAGATAGCCTTCCTTCTTGAAAGCCACCTGGTCCTCGTAGATCTTCTTGAAGGTTTCATTCGAGGCCGAGATCTCCTTGTAGACCTCGAGGGATGCGTTGTAGCAGGCCTCCAGGATTTCCTGGCTGAACGGCCGCAGCACCGCACCTTCGGCAACGATCTGCTTGATCGCCATCGGGTTCTTCGCGTCGTACTTCGCCATCATGTTGGTGTTGGCGTAGGCGCAAGCATCGATGAGCGCTGCCTGATAGTTCTTCGGCAGGCTGTTCCACTTGTCCAGGTTGACCATGCCGTGGATGACCGGACCGCCCTCCCAGAAGGCCGGATAGTAATAATACTTGGCCACCTTGTAGAAGCCGAGCTTGTGATCGTCATAGGGGCCGACCCATTCGGCGGCGTCGATCGTGCCCTTTTCAAGCGCCGGATAGATATCCCCGCCGGCGATCTGCTGCGGCACGGCGCCGAGCTTTTCCAGCACGCGGCCGGCAATACCGGCAATGCGCATCTTGACGCCCTTGAAGTCGTCGACCGTATTGATTTCCTTGCGGAACCAGCCGCCCATCTGCGCGCCTGTATTGCCCGCGATCATGCCGTAGAGATTGTGTTTGGCATAGAATTCGTTGAGCAGCGTGTTGCCATTGCCCTCGTAGAACCAGGAATTGGTGAGCCGGGCATTCAGGCCGAAGGGAATGGCGGTGCCGATCGCGAAGGTCGGATCCTTGCCGACATAGTAATAGGAGCAGGTGTGGCACATCTCCACCGTGCCGGAACTCACCGCATCGGCCGCCTGCAGGCCGGGCACGATCTCACCCGCCGCGAAGGGCTGGATGGTGAAATTGCCGCCGGTCGCTTCCGAAACATGCCTGGTAATGTCTTCCGCACCGCCGAAAATCGTGTCGAGCGACTTCGGGAACGAAGACGTCAGACGCCAGTTGATCTTCGGGTTCTCCTGCGCGATGGCAGGAGCAGCAAGCGCAGTAGCAGCCGCGGCACCCGCGCCCGTTGCGGCTGCCTTCTTGAAAAATGCACGACGATCCATGAATTACCTCCCATAGGACACTGCAGAGGGTTCCGTTCCCATTTCCCCCGGTCCTGCGGCGAAGTAAACATGTTGCACAATGGCTTGCAAGCGGTGGTGCTAATATTCCTTGAACTGCAGGCGTCTTCCCGAGTTATACTTTGGTCTGCCTCTCGCCGTGGTCAATTCACGAGGTATTTCAAGGAGAAAATGCTCGCTCCTCATGAAAGATGAAACTGCCCGAAAGAGCCCAACTTGACTTGAGCCGGGTTCCGGAGCGACAACCAAACCGATCGCAAACCGCCTGCCCCCGTGCCGGAGAATTCCATGCCGAAACCCATCATCGCCATTCCAGCCGATATCCGCGAAATCGAAGGCGCGATATGGCATGCCTCGCCGAACCAGTATGTTCAGGCAGCACTCAAGGTCGCGGGCGCGATGTCTTTCATCATTCCCGCCTTTGAAGAGGGTAATGAGATCGATGCCATTCTCGACCGGGTGGATGGCGTTCTCGTCTCCGGATCGGCGACCAACGTCCATCCTTCGCTTTACGGAAAGGACGCTGCGGAAGGCGACGGCCCGTTTGATCCGGCCCGCGATGCGACCTCCCTGCCGCTCATCCGCCGGGCGCTCGACCGCGGAATTCCGCTTCTCGCCATCTGCCGCGGCATACAGGAACTGAACGTCGCGCTCGGCGGCACGCTGGCAAGCGAAATCCAGGAACAGCCGGGCATATGGGATCACCGCAAGCCCAACGTACCGGAGCGTGACAAGGCCTATGCGATCCGCCAGCCGGTGATCGTGCAGGAAGGCTCCTGCATCGCCCGCCATCTGGGCCTCGCCGGCGAAATCCAGGTCAATTCCCTGCATAGGCAGGCAATCGCCGAAACCGCGCCGCGGCTGCAGGTCGAGGCGACGGCGGAGGACGGCACGATCGAGGCTGTTTCCGTGATCGATGCGAAGAATTTCGCCGTCGGCGTGCAGTGGCATCCCGAATACTGGGCCGAGACGGACGCGCCTTCCCGCGCCCTGTTCGAGGCCTTCGGCGATGCGGTGCGCGCCTTCGCCGCCTCCAGGTCGCGGGTTACCCGCGCCGAACCGGCGTTTCCGGAACCGGCGTAAGCACCTGCCCCTCGCGGAACCAGCCGATCAGATTGTTGACGACGAGATCCGCCATGGCATTGCGCGTCGGCACCGAGGCGGACGCCACATGCGGCAGCAGGCTGACATTCGGAAACTCCAGCAATTCAGCCGGCGCATTGGGTTCGTCGTAGAAGACATCGAGCCCGGCTCCGGCGATCGTGCCGCTGCGCAGGGCCGCGATCAGCGCATCCTCGTCCACGCTGGTGCCGCGCCCGACATTGATGAAGACGCCTTCGGGACCGAGGGCGGAGAAGATCTCGGCATTGAAGATCCTGTGCGTCTCGGCAGTGCCCGGCAGGACGGAGATCAGCGTATCGACCTCCTCGGCCATCGCCTTCAATGAGGCATAGTGGGTATAGGGCAGCCCCTCGCGCGGCGTGCGGGTGTGATAGCCGATCCTGACCTTGAATGGCTCCAGCCGGCTTGCGATCTCGCGCCCGATGCGGCCGAGCCCGACGATGCCGACATGCCGCCCCTTGAGGGACAGCGGCACGAGCGGAAACGGCCCTTCGCTCTTCCAGCGCCCCTCGCGCAGCCAGGTCTCCGCCTGCGGCAGGCGGCGCACCGTGTTAAGCAGGAGCGCGATGGCGGTATCCGCCACCTCATCGTTCAGCACGTCCGGCGTGTTCGTCACCACGATACCGCGTTCGGCGGCCTTGGCCGTATCGACGCCGTCATATCCCACGCCGAAATTGGCGATGACCTGAAGATTGGGCAGGAGGTCGAACCACTCGTTTGCGAATTTGCCCGAAAGCGCCACGCCGCGGATGCGGGCGAGCACCGCGGGATCGATATCCGCGGAGGGCGCCTGTGAGGCGGTGACCACCTCGAAAACCTGCGCAAGCTGTTCCGGAACACGTGGATTGATCCGACCGGGCACAAGTACGGTACCGAGCTTTTCCGACATGCTGCAAACCTCTTTGTGAAAAGAACCTTAGGAACGCGGACGATGGACGCCAGTCGACTGGCGGATACGCATCTCCGGCTTGATGAGATGGAGGCCGTCCGGCTCGTGGCTGCCTGCGAGGCGGTCGAGCAGCGCGCGCGCCGCAAGCCTGCCGACTTCCGCCTGGCCGTTGGAAACCGTGGTGAGCGCCGGCGTGGCGATCGAGGCCTCCTCCAGATCGTCGTAACCGGTCACCGAAATATCCTGGCCGGGCACGAAGCCAGCGCGGGCGATGCCGTTCATCAGCCCGATCGCCACGAGATCGTTCCAGCAGACGGCGGCAGTCGGCTTCTGCGGCAGCGAGAGGAAATGCACCGCTGCTTCGAACCCGCCCTGCTTGGAGCGCGGGCCGGGAATGCGCAGGTTCGGATCGACCTCGATCCCCGCCTTGCGAAGCGCATTCACATAGCCCTGGTAGCGGTCGCGGCCGGTCGAAGTCTGGTCCGTGCCGCCGATCATGGCGATCACGCGATGGCCCAGCCCGATCAGGTGATTGGTGGCGAGCGAAATTCCATAGGCATCGTCGCCGCGATAGGTTGGCAGGTCGACGCCTTCCATCGAGCGGGCAACGAGGATCGCCGGCATGCCGTTCTGCTCCGCCAGCGTCGCATCCTCGACCGGCGTGCCGATCGCGGGCGACATGATGACACCGTCGCCGCCGAGCTGCAGCAGCGTTTCGATGAAGGTCCGCTGCTTTTCGACGGAATCGTAGTGATTGGAAAGGATGAAGGTGTGCCGGCTGCGATCGAGCTCCATCTCGATGGCTTTGAGGATTTCCCCGTAGAACGGGTTCATGATGTCGTGCACCACGACGCCGATAATGCCCGACCGGGAGGTCCGGAGACTGGCGGCGCGGCGATTGTAGATATAGCCGAGCGCGCGGGCCTGTTCCTTGATCTTCTCGCGGGTGTCGACGGCAACCAGCGGGCTGTCGCGCAACGCGAGCGAAATGGTCGCGGTCGAAAGCCCCAGGCTTTCCGCGATGGTCGATAACTTGATCTTCTGAGCCACGCCCCCTCCCCGAGACAGAACAGCCGATCGGTAGCCGGCCGGATTAAATGTTTAAATAAACAATTTAATTCGACGCAGCAATCCCGCAAGAGGGGATTTCCGATGGGAAATCAATCGTCCCCGAGTGCCGGCAGAAGGTTCTGGTCCACGGCTCGCAGGAGCTTGAGGAGCGTGCGGACCTCCTTGTCCGAGAGCCCCTTGGTCGCCAGCGAACCGCAATCGGCGACCGAGCGGCCGATCTGCTCGACGCTTTCGCGGCCGGCAGGCGTCAGGTGCACCTTGGTGAGCCGCCCATCCGTGCCGTCCGCCCGCCTTTCGAGAAAGCCCTGGGCTTCCATGCGGCCGATGGTGCGCGTCATGGTGGGAGCCTTCACGCCGAGGCGCTGTGCAAGCTGGCCCGGCGTCAGGCCGTCCTCTCCGGCAAGCGTCAGGATCACGCCATCCTGCCCGGCATAGAGACCGCTTTCCGCAAGGCTGCGGCTGAGCGCCGTGCGCATCGAACGCGCCGTCTGCGTGACCGCAGACGCCAGATCGGCGGCGCCAAGGCCCGCCAGATCCTTTTTCTTGCCGCCTTTGGCTTTCTTGTCGCCCTTCTTCTTGCTCATCTGCGTCGACCGTCCTTGTCCACTTGGAGCGTGGCTGTATCCTAAGCCGCACCTATCCATAACCAAACCTGGGAATCATCGCCAGATGCCTCAACCACTACCGCGCTATCACGACAATGATCCGAAGCTCGCATCTGTGGACAGGCGGGACTGGATCGCCGTGCTGCCGCTCGGCGCGCATGAGCAGCACGGACCGCACCTGCCCTTCGAAACGGACACGCTGATTGCCGAGGGTCTGGTCGCCCGCGTCATCGAGGTTCTGCCGGCCGGCCTGCCTGCGACCTTCCTGCCGGCCGAACCCGTCGGCTACTCGATCGAGCACATGGACGTGGCCGGCACCAGGACGCTTGCCTACGACGAGGCTGTCGGGCGGTGGCTCGGCATTGCCGAGCGGCTTTCCGGTGAAGGCATCCGCAAATTCGTGATGCTGAACGCCCATGGCGGCAACTCGCCCCTGACGACGATCGTCGCGACCGAAGCGCGGGTGCGCTTCGGCATGCTGGCGGTGGCGACGAGCTGGACCCGCTTCGGCCTGCCGGAAGGGATCATCACACCGGAAGAGAAGGCAATCGACATCCATGGCGGCGACATAGAAACCTCGGTGATGCTGGCGCTGCACCCCGACAAGATGGACATGGCCAAAGCTGCGGACTTCCCTTCGCGGCAATCGGAATTCGCCCGTGAGTTCCGGCATCTGCGCGCCTATGGCCCGCATGCCTTCGGCTGGAGGATGAGCGATCTCAACGCTGAAGGCGTCGCCGGCAACGCCGCCGCCGCGAGCGCTGAAAAGGGTGAGGCGATCCTCGCCCACGTGGTCAGGGGCATCGTGGAACTGCTGGAGGATGTCGCGAAGTTTGATGCGGAGATGCTCGGCTGAGTTCCCCGCATCGCCGCGCTTCGTCACCGAGGCGTTTCAACGATCGTCGAAACGAGGCGGCGCACGAGGGGAAGCACGATCAGCAGGCTGGGAAAGGCGACGAGCCAGGACATGCCCCAGGCGCCGGGCCAATTGGCAAGGAATGGGTTGCCGATCCCCACGCTCATCACTGTCGCCACCGCCGAAACGATGGCCGACATGAAGACCGAAAGCACTAGCGGCATCACGAAGGGAGCGTATGACGCGGGTAGCTTTCTCGACTGCGGGCTTTTCCTGATCTCAGCCATGATTCCGCTCCTCCGCTGAAGTATTGCCCTCGCCCTGCGCCAGTCCTTGGATATATTCAGGAAGAGAGCGAGGCGGCCGCCCGAGAGCCGCAGCAAGCGACAGGCTGTTTCCGCCGAGCCCGTATTTCCCGTAATGCTCAAAAACCCTGGCGAGCAGGCGCATTCCCCGCTCGTCATAAGGAAGCTGCGCCGCCGCAACCCATTCCTCAAAGCTCGGGGCCGCCGCCTTGATCGGCCGACCGAGTTCCTTGGTCATGACGGAGGCGATCTCGTCGCGGCTATACATGCCCGCGCTGAGTTCAAGCGTTGCATAGGCAAGCTTCTCTCCGGTAAGCGCGATCGCCGCCACCTCCGCGACATCGCGGTAATCAACACGTGCGATTTTCGCCTTGCCGGGAAACGGTTCCGCAAAGCACCCGGATTTCAGGATCGCCGGCCATGCAAGCCCGATATTCTGCATGAGGTTTGCCGGATGCAGGATCGTATATTCCAACCTTGAGGAATAAAGTGCCTCCTCCACGGGGATCTTGCTGGCATGGTTCTCCAGCCGGGCATTCGTCGGCTGGATGACGGATGAGAAAACGAATTTCCGCACACCGGCACGCTCCGCCGCTTCGACCGCCGCCACGCCCATGGCGGCCTCATCGACAGCAAAGGCGGGGCCGATATGAAAGACACCATCGACGCCGGTCATAGCCCTTGCAAGGCTGTCGGCATCGCGCAGGTCGCCGATCGCAAACTCTATGGCCCCCATCCGTATGGCGATTTCGCCACGGGAGCCATCCCGTACAAACGCGCGGACAGATGCGCCGCGCCGTGCAAGCGCGGGCACGACAAGGCTTGCGAATTTTCCCGTCGCGCCGATCACTAATATTGTTGGACTGCTCAATTGCATCGCGCTTCTCCCGATTTGGTTTTTCGAACCCTTCGAGATATGTTGTTGCTAAAATCGATACAATCGCTGTAAATATCCATTCTTACTATCGAAAATCGAGATAATAGGATGAGCAGGCTTGCGGATATCGAGGCATTCGTGGCGGTCATTGAAAGAGGCAGCCTCACCGATGCCGCCCACCATCTTGGCCGGTCGCTCCAGGCTGTCAGCCGCTCGCTTGCCTCTCTCGAATCGGATGTCGGCGTGCAGCTCGTCCACCGCACGACGCGCCAATGCAGCGCAAGCGAGGCAGGACAGGATTTCTACAGGCGGGTGAAGCCTGCGGTGGCCGAAATCAGGGAGGCGGAGCTGGAGGCAAGCAATCGGCGTTCCGAACCGTCCGGCGTTCTTCGCATCGGCGCGCCGGTCCAGTTCGGCCCGAAATTCCTGGTGCCTGTCATCGCGGAATACATGCGCGCCTATCCGGGCGTCGAAGTCGACCTGCAGCTTTCCGACGCGCTCACCGATTTCTCGGCCGAAGGTCTCGATCTGGTGGTGAGGATTTCCGAACTGCCGGATTCGGGATTGCAGGGAAAGCGGCTGGGCACGCTGCGAAGGGTCGTTTTCGCCGCCCCTTCCTATTTCGAGAAGCACGGCCGCCCCGCCCACCCTTCGGACCTGCGGCAGCATTCCTGCATTGTCAGGGCGGTCGAGCCACGATCCGGCCAATGGTCGTTCCTGATCGACGGCAAGCCCCGCATGGTCACCGTCAACGGGCCGTTTCGCGCCAATACCACTGCCGCCGTCTATTCGGCGATCATCCACGGTCTCGGCATCGGATATTCTCCCCTATGGCAGGTCCGGCATCTGCTCGACGCCGGCAAGGTCGAGCTGGTTCTGGAGGAATTCGAGCCGAAGCCGGTTCCAGTCCATGTGCTTTGGCAGGAGAACCGCTTTCCTCCGGCAAAGGTCCGCGCCTTCGTGGATCTGCTGTCGGCGCGCCTCAAGCTGACCGGCCTTTGACCGGTTGCCTTCCCGCCGTCGCTGGATGTCACCTTATAACATATGAAACCCTTTGAACTCGCCCCGGCTTGCTCTTATATGAGGCCGACTAGGCCTTCGCGTCCTAAGACGCCATCACACTCCCGAGGTTTTCCATGACCGACACAGCCACTCAAAAGCCTGTTCCCGTTACCGTGCTCACCGGCTATCTCGGCGCCGGTAAGACGACGCTTCTCAATCGCATCCTTTCCGAAAGCCACGGCAAGAAATACGCGGTCATCGTCAACGAGTTCGGCGAGATCGGCATCGACAACGACCTCATCGTGGAATCCGACGAGGAAATCTACGAGATGAACAACGGCTGCGTCTGCTGTACCGTCCGCGGCGACCTGATCCGCGTGGTGGAAGGCCTGATGCGCCGCCCCGGCCGCTTCGACGGCATCATCGTGGAGACCACCGGCCTTGCAGACCCGGTGCCTGTCGCCCAGACCTTCTTCATGGACGACGACGTTCGCTCCAAGACCGAGCTCGATGCGGTCGTGGCGCTCGTCGATGCCAAGCACCTGCCGCTCCGCCTCAAGGACAGCCGCGAGGCCGAGGACCAGATCGCCTTCGCCGACGTCGTTCTCGTCAACAAGACCGATCTGGTGACCCCGGAAGAACTGGCGGTTGTCGAGGATGTCGTTCGCGCCATCAACCCGACGGCCCGCATCTACAAGACGAGCCGTTCCGGCGTCGATCTCGCCCGCGTGCTCGACCAAGGCGCCTTCAACCTCGAACGCGCGCTGGAAAACGATCCGCATTTCCTCGAGCATGGCCATGAGGACCATGTCTGCGGCCCGGATTGCGACCATGACCACGGGCACGACCATGGTCATCATCACCACGATCACGACCACCATCATCACGATCATGATCACCACCATCACCACGGCGAGATGTCGCCGATCCACGACGTGACGGTGAAGTCGATCTCGCTGCGCGGCGGCGAGATGAACCCCGAGCGCTTCTTCCCCTGGATCCAGAAGATCACCCAGACCGAAGGCCCGAACATCCTGCGCCTCAAGGGCATCATCGCCTTCAAGGGCGACGAGCAGCGCTATGTCGTGCAGGGCGTGCATATGATCGTCGAGGGCGACCACCAGCGCGCCTGGAAGGAAGGCGAAAAGCGTGAAAGCCGGCTCGTCTTCATCGGCCGCGAGCTTGACCGCGAGAAGATCGAGAAGAGCTTCCTGGCCTGCCAGGCAACGGCTTGATAGCGAGCGCCCTTTTGCGGCGTTTGCGGTTACCCATCCCCAACCCCTCCCCACAAGGGGGAGGGGCTTAGCTGCGGCATCGCCCTACATTCTCTCCCCTCTTGTGGGGGAGATGGCCGGCAGGCCAGAGGGGGTGTAATAAGCACAATCTTGTTATCCTGAAGAGACCCACCGCATAATGCCCACAGTTGCACCGCTCGATCTTGAAGGCCACGTCGTCGCGGCCGAATTCCTCGGCGACGTTCCGTTCTTCGCAACCGCGGCCGGCACCATCCACCGGCTGGATGGCGGCGAGAAGGTGACGGAGGCCCATCAGGGCCTGCTCGCCTGCGTGCGCGATCCCCACAGCGCCACTCTGCTGACCGGCGGCGAGGACGGAAAGGTCCTGCGGATTGCCGCGGACGGAAGCGTGGACGAGCTTGCCCATGTCCCCCGCAAGTGGATCAGCGTCCTTGCCGGCGGCCCGCAGGGCGCGGTCGCCTATGCCTACGGCAAGTCGAGCTTCGTGCGCCAGAAGGACGGCACGGTGAAGGAGTTCACCGAGGAGCGCAGCGTGGAAGGCCTTGCCTTCGCGCCCAAGGGACTGAGGATCGCCGCCGCCCGCTATAACGGCGTTTCGCTGCACTGGGTCGGCACCAATGCGCCGGCCGCCGATCTCGACTGGAAGGGCGCCCATACCGGCGTCACCTTCTCGCCGGACGGCCGGTTCCTCGTCACCATGATGCAGGAAAACGCCCTGCACGGCTGGAAGCTCGAGGGCAAGCCGGGCGAGCATCGCCACATGCGCATGACCGGCTATCCCGCCAAGGTGAAATCGCTTTCCTGGTCGCCGAAGGGTAAATGGCTCGCCTCTTCCGGCGCTCCGGCCGCGATCGTCTGGCCCTTCGCCAGCAAGGATGGCCCTATGGGCAAGGCCCCGCTGGAACTCGGCACCCGCGCCGATATCATGGTCACCCAGGTCGCCTTCCACCCGGCCGAGGAAGTGCTTGCGATCGGCTTCGTGGACGGCATGATCCTCGGCGTGCGGATCGCAGATGGCAAGGAAGCCCTGCTGCGCCGCCCCGGCAAGGGCGCCATTACCGGCATGGGCTGGAGCGCCAGCGGCAAGCTTCTGGCCTTCGCCTCGGAAGCCGGCGATTGCGGCGTGATCGACATTTCCGCCTGAACGCGGCAACACGAATGCCCGCGGCGGAGGTTTCCGTCACGGCTCGTTTCATTCGGGATGGGCAGGCAGCGGGTATCGGGTAGTATGGATGTCAGGCGTTTCTGCCTGCCCGATCGTTCGGGGCTTGTCCGGAGAGCGCGGTTCCTGAGGGTCCGAATTCCGAAACCCCGCTCCTCCGGCGGGGAGCGCCCTGACGGCGCCACCCTGCCCTTACAACCATCACCGGCGCCGGATTTGCTTGCCGTTGGGCATCCGGTTCGCGACCCGGCTCCCTTCCGATGACGTGCAAAGCATAACCCCACGGCGGTAGGCGGGGATGAAACGGCGTGATTTTTTCGCTAATTCGTTGATTTCGCTACGGGGACCGACCGGGATCATCCCCGCTCAAACCGTCTTCACCACGCCGATGATCTGCGCCAAGAGGCCGTGCAGATCGTCGCGATAGCCGTTGCGGGCGGAGGGCCCATCTTCATCGGAGGTCATGGCGACGGTCAGCTTGAGCGAGGGCACGATGTAGATCATCTGCCCGCCATAGCCCCAGCCGAACCTCACCTCCTCGCCGCCGATGTTCCTCAGAAACCAGCCATAGCCGTAACCGTCGCCGGAAAACCGGGAATGGGTGCGCACCTGCCAGGATTGATCGATCCAGCCTTGCGAGACCACCTGCCGGCCGGAAGGCGTTCTGCCGCCATTGCGGTAAAGCTCTCCGAAGGCAAGCAGCGAGCGGGCGGTCATCGCCATGTTGTTGCCGCCGAGATAGATGCCCTGAGGATCGCGGTCCCAGGCGCCGATGCGGAAGCCCGGCACCGGCTCCAGCCACTCGCGGGCCAGCGCCAGCGTCGAGCTGCGGCCGACCCGCGTCAGAATGGCGGAGAGAAGATGCGTGGAGGCGGTCGAGTAGAGCATCTCCCCGCCGGGTGCTGCCTCGAACGGCTCGGACAGCGCGAAACGCACCCAGTTGGAACTTGCGACCCAGCGCCCGTAATTCGGCCCCGACATGCGGGCAAGCCCCGCTTGCATGGAGAGCAGATTGCCGATGGTGATCTCGTGGATGCGCGGATCGGGGTTCGCCGGCAGGTAAGCCTCGAGGATCGGCGCGATCTTCTGGTCCGGCCCTTCGAGCAAACCGCGGTCGATCGCAATCCCGACAAAGCAGGAAATGATCGATTTCGAGGCCGATTTGATATTGGTGGACTCGTCCGCCGCATGGCCGTTAAAGGCCCGCTCGGCGGTCATCGTCCCATCCTGCGATACCAGCACGACCTTCAGCGGCTCCAGCTCCTGAGCATCGCTGAGCACCGTATCGAGCGTCACCGGCGGTTGCGGCACGCCCTGCGCAAAGCCGCGCGCAGCTGTCAGGACAAACGGCATGGAGAGGAGAGTGGCGCGGCGTGTGATCATGGCGGCACGTTATGCCGGCAGAACGCGCGGGAATATGGCCAAGCCGCCGGATTCACGCCAAAATGATGGGGCGTGAAGGCTTGCGGCCTCCCCGCCCTCAATCCCCCTCGTCGGGAATCTTGAGAAGATGGCCGCACGCCTTGCAATGCACGGCGTCGGCATCGTGCCGCTGCAGCCCGCATTGCGGACAGGGGAAATGCACCTTGTAGGGCCGCACGATCGTCTGGGCGAGCCGGACGAACAGCGATATGCCGACGATCATCGTGACGACCGAAGTCAGCTTGCCGAGCGTGCCGGGCAGCGTGATATCGCCGAACCCGGTGGTGGTGATCGTCGCGACCGTGAAGTAGAGGGCATCCACGAAACCCTCCCCTCCCTCGCGGGCGTAGAAGAAGGTCGTGTAGACGAAACCGGTGACGAGGAAGAGGAAGACGAGGAAATTGAGGACCGCGCGCACCACTTCGTGAAAATGGAGCCATCCGTAGCGGCGCAGCCCCTCGCGCAGCAACGGGCTCTTGCCGATCGACCAGATCCGCATGACCCTGAGGAATGCGAAGTTGAACAGCGCATCCGGGAAAAGCAGCGTTGCAAGGACCACGCCGTCGATCCACGTCATCGGCTTCCTGAAGAAGGCCCGGAGCGAGGGCGCAGCCAGCGCTCGCGCGGCGAGTTCGGCGCCGACCCAGGCCGCGATCATATAGTCGATGATCAGGTAGGAAGGGCCAGACCGCAGGTATGGCCCCATGATGAAGAAAACGAGAATGCTGAGGTCTATGAAGGCCAGCAACGCCTGCCACCGCAGGGCGTTACGATCGCGGCCCCGCTCGATGCGCTGCACTGCAAGCCGCAATGATCTCAGGTAGGAGGAGGCAGGCTCTCGCGGCGGGGAAGTCGTATCCATGAGCGCAATATAGGCTGCCCGCGAAAGCGGGCAAGCGGGGCTGCCACCGCACGAGCCTGCGACTGCTCGGCCCTTCAAACCTCGGAACATAGCCGAAATCTTTGAGTTGGACGGTAGCCTGAACTCGAAACCGAGGGAGAAGACGATGATCCAGATTCTTTCCGCCCCCGACAACGTGGCTGCTTTCCACGTCGCGGGCACCGTGACCGCAAGCGATTACGACCAAATGATCCCCGCCATAGAAGAGAAGCTGAGCGACCATGAGGACATAGGCATCCTGGCCGATCTCACGGGCTTCGAAGATATGACGGGAGATGCGCTCCGCCGCGATCTCGAATACGGTCTGAGCAAGCTCGGCGAATTCCACCGCTTCAAGCGCGCCGCAGTGATCTCCGACAAGCAGTGGATCAAGGCCGCCACGGAGATGACGGGCAAGCTCTTCCCGCAGGTCGAGGCGCGTGTGTTTCACGAAAACGAGAAGTCCAAGGCCATGGAATGGGTGTCGGCCGTCCACTGATGGCTGCCGTGCGACATCGACAAAGGCGCGGGCATTTCCTGCCCGCGCCTTTTTCGTTGATGCTTTCAGCTTCAAGACGCCCTGACCGCGCCGCCTTCCGGCGCAAGCGCAAAGCTCGCGTCCTTCTTCTCGTAGCCGAAGCCGGCGAGAAGGGCGACGGCCGCCGCGACGATGATGGCGGTAAGCATCAGTGCCAGCGCGTAATCGCCGTTCCAGTGTTCGGCAAGCCCGGCCTGAATGGTGGCGTTACCCGAAGCGAGCAGGTTGCCGAGCTGGTAGGCGAAGCCCGGAAATGTGCCGCGAACCTCATCCGGCGAAAGCTCGTTCAGATGGGCGGGAACGACGCCCCAGGCGCCCTGCACGAAGAATTGCATCAGGAAGGCGCCGGCGGCGAGCAGCACGGGACCATGCGCATAGGTCCAGAGCGGCGCGATCGGGATGGCGACGAGTGCGGCGAGCACGATCGCCTTGCGGCGCCCGATCCGCTGCGAAAGCGCGCCGAAGAACAGGCCGCCGAAGATCGCCCCGATATTGTAGACGATGGCGATCGCCCCGACCGTGTGGGTGGAATAGGCGCGCTGGACTTCCAGGAAGGTCGGATAGAGGTCCTGGGTTCCGTGGCTGAAGAAGTTGAAGGCCGTCATCAGGACGACCGCCCAGATGAACAGCGGTATGTTTTCGCGCAGCACCGTCAGGAACGGCCGGCGTTCCCGGCCGCGGCTTTGTAAGAAAGCCGGCGATTCCTCCACATTTCGGCGGATGTAGAGAACGAGCAGCGCCGGCAATACGCCGACCATGAACATGCCGCGCCAGCCGATCACCGGGAAGAGGAAGAAGAAGGCGAGCGAAGCGAGGAGATAGCCGCAGGGATAGCCCGCCTGCAGGATGCCGGAGACGATGCCGCGGCTGCGCTCCGGAACGGTTTCCATGGTGAGCGAGGCGCCCACGCCCCATTCGCCGCCCATGGCGATGCCGTAAAGCAGGCGAAGAACGATGAGCATGGTGAGCCCGGTCGAGAAGCCGGACAGGAATTCGAACAGCGAATAGAGCATCACGTCTGCCATCAACGTGACGCGGCGGCCGTATCGGTCGGCGGCGAAGCCGAAGATCAGCGCGCCGAGCGGGCGCATGGCGAGCGTCAGGAAGATCGCGATCGAGACCGCCGAAACATCGGTCTGGAACTCATCGGCGATCGCCTTGAGGATGAAGACGAGTATGAAGAAATCGAAGGCATCCAGCGTCCAGCCGAGAAAGCTGGCGATGATCGTATTGCGCTGGTTGCGTGTGAGGGAACGAAGGTCATCGAGTGCGGACATGAGCAATCCTCCATTCTGAGACGGCGGCGAGGCGGGAGGTCCGGATGCCGTCGAACCGAGGTTTGGGATGCGCCGGCGGGGAGCCGGCACTGAGATTCCCGCAATGCATGTCTTGGAAAGGAAGGCAGGTATTGGCGAGAGGTTATGAACGCCGACTAAAGACGCAAGGGCGGCGAAATGTTCCCGTCGCTTTGCATGCTCGCGAATTTGTGTAGTGAAAGCCGGTCAGAGTTCCGCTTCCGCAAACACCTTCACGATCCAGTCGACAAAGACGCGCACTCGCGGCGCCAGTTGACGGTTCTGCGGATAAAGAACGGAAAGCGGCGTGGGAGATGGCGGAAAATCGGCGAGAACCTCGACGAGAAGCCCCTGATCGATGTCCGGCTGCAGCCGGTAGCGCGGAGCCTGCATGAGGCCGAAGCCGCGGCGGGCGAGATCGACCATCGTATCGGAATTGTTGACCGTCAGCCGGCATGGCAGGGTGATGTTGCGCACCTCGCCTTCCACCGTGAATTCGAGCGGCATGATATGGCCGGTGCGCGACGAGATGAAGCCGATAGCGGCATGTCCGTCCAAGGCATCGGGCGAGGCCGGCATGCCATGCTTCTCGATATAGGCCGGACTGGCGCAGGTGATCTCGGTGATGAGCCCCAGCTTCCGCATGATCAGCCCGCTGTCGGTGATTTCGCCCGCGCGGATGACACAATCGACGCCTTCCCGCACGAGATCCACCAGCCGGTCGCCCTGGCCGATCTGCAGATCGAGCAGCGGATAGCGGTCGAGGAATTCATCGAGCCGCGGCAGAAGGACGGTGCGGGTCAGATGACCGTGCGCATCGACCCGGAGCAGACCCCGCGGCTGGGTATCGCGAAAGATGTTCTCCGCCTCATCCACTTCCGCGAGGATCGCAAGACAGCGCTGGTAGAAGGCCTGGCCGTCGAGGGTCGGCGTGACGTGGCGGGTCGTCCGCTCCAGGAGGCGCGCGCCGACATCGCTTTCCAGTTGCTTGACCGCCTCGGTGACTGTCGAACGGGCAAGACCGAGATCGGCGGCCGCGGCGGTGAAGCTGCGCCGTTCGACGATCCGGACGAAGAGCTGCATGCGGTCGAGACGATCCATGGCTTTGTTCACCACGGGCGAATTCTAATGTCAAATCACGCATGATTGTTCTCTATCGGTGCCAGCAATATCTCTTGCCCAACAACCAAGGAGAATTGCCATGACCACAGACAGAGAACGCGTCGCGATCGTAACCGGAGCCTCGAAAGGGATCGGCGCGGCCATCGCGCGGCGGCTCGCCAGGGACGGCATCGCCGTCGTCGTGAATTACGCAACCAGCCGCGGGGCCGCAGACGCCATCGTCGCGGAGATCGAGGCGGGCGGCGGCAAGGCGGTCGCGGTCCGGGCCGATATCGGCAGCCCGAGCGGCATCGTCGACCTGTTCGACGCCGCCGAGGAAAGCTTCGTATAAGAGACAGCTCGTCAACAATGCCGGCATCATGAAGCTCACGCCGCTGATCGAGACGGATGACGCGACCTTCGAGCAGCACATCGCCATCAACCTGACCGGCACGTTCCGCGGCATCCGCGAAGCAGGCCGCAGGCTGCGCGACGGCGGACGCATCATCAATTTCTCGTCCAGCACCGTCGGTGTCTATGGCCCGGGTTACGGCCCTTATGTCGCCAGCAAGGCCGCCGTCGAGGCGATGACCCATGTCGCTTCCAAGGAGCTCGGCAAGCGCGCAATCACGGTCAACGCGGTCGCTCCCGGTCCGATCGAAACCGAGCTCTTCATGAACGGCAAATCGGACGAACTGGTGCAGAGGATCGTGGGCACCATCCCGCTCGGCCGTCTCGGCCAACCGGAGGAGATCGCCGAGGTCGTCGCTTTCCTGGCAGGCCCGCAGGGCGGCTGGGTGAACGGCCAGGTGCTGCGCGCCAATGGCGGCATGATTTGAACCCAACAAGGAGAAGCCAATGCCTTTCGTCAACATCAAGACGCCGGAAGCGGCGCTGACCCGCGCCCAGAAGGAAGAGATCGTGCACCGCACGACGGACATGCTCGTCGAATACCTGAGCGAGGCGGCGCGGCCGCACACCATGGTCCTGATCGAGGAGGTCAAGGACGGCGGCTATGGCCGCGCCGACGAGATCTTCGTCATGCCTGATGCCTACAGGGCCAAAGAGAGCGATTGAACAGCAGCGACGCGGTTTGCCGCGTCGCCCATCTACCGCCCTGTTGTTTATAGGAACCGGCAGGCGACCCTTCCCCTTCCCCTACAGAACGAATGCCGACTGCGCTGCGCCATATGCAGGTAATTGCCTGCGCTTGACATGCAGGCATTTACCTGCATATTATAGTTTCAGACAAGAAGTGAAACCGATGGACGCAGACAAGTTCTTCAAGGCGCTTGCCGACCCGACCCGCAGAAAGCTGCTCGACCTTCTCTACGAGAAGAACGGGCAGACGCTGAGCGAGCTTTGCGAACAGCTGGACATGGCCCGGCAATCCGCCACGCAGCATCTTGGCATCCTGGAGGAAGCCAATCTGGTGAACACGGTCAGGCGAGGCCGGGAAAAGCTGCATTTCATCAACCCCGTGCCGCTCCATGAAATCTACGAGCGGTGGGTGCGAAAATTCGAACGTCAGCGGCTCGGCCTGCTGCACGATCTCAAGAAAGAACTCGAAGGAGAGAAGAAATGACCAGAGAGACCATCAGCTTCGTCTATGTGACCTATATCGCCGCGACACCGGAGAAAGTGTACGAGGCCATTACCAAACCCGAACTTGCCCGGCGTTACTGGGGCCATGAAAACGTGTCCGACTGGCGGCCCGGATCGAAATGGGAGCATGTCCGCGCCGATGACAATCGCAAGATTGAGCTCGTCGGCGAGGTCGTGGAGGCGGCCCGGCCGAGCCGCTTGGTCATCACCTGGGCGGGCGCTTCGCAGGCTGCCGACCCGGCAAGCTACAGCCGGGTGACCTTCGAGATCGAGGAATACGAAGACATGGTGCGGCTGACCGTAACCCATGACGAGCTCGAAGCCGGCAGCGCCATGGCGAGCGGCATCACCAAAGGCTGGCCAGTCGTTCTCTCCAGCTTGAAATCCTTCCTGGAAACCGGCCGCGGTCTCGATGTCTTCGCCAAGCCGAAGGCGGCCTGATCCGACAACATCCCGAGGAACGCAATCATGGCCAAGTTCTATACAGGCGGATGCGCGTGCGGCGCGCTCCGTTACCAGACGAGCAGCGACCCCATCTTCGAGAACCACTGCCAATGCCGTGATTGCCAGAGGCGAAGCGGCACCGGACACGGGTCTTATCTAAGCTTCCCGCAGCGAGCCGAGGTCAGGATAATCGGCAAGGCCTCGGAGTGGAGCGTGACCGCCGATAGCGGGAGCGAGAAGGCCTATGCCTTCTGCCCCACATGCGGAACACCGGTCTACGTGACATTCGCCGCAATGCCGGAAGCGATAGCAATCCATGCGGCCAGCCTGGACGATCCGGATCAATTCAACCCGCAAGCGCTCACATACAGCATTCGCGGCCACACATGGGACACGACCGATCCCTCGCTGCAGACATTCGAACGGCTGCCGCCGGGCTGAACCTCCCGAAATGCCTGATGGCGCATGTTGAGCCGCCGGCAATGCCAGCCGGAGCTCACATGCGCCGTCGGGAAATATCCCGTTCGCCCGGGTAGGATTGCGCCATCGGCAGACTTCGCGCGCTTTGAATGGCTCAAACTCATTGCCATCAGAGGTTAAGTAGATATCTTGTGGTCGGACGCGATGGAGGCGGTAAGATCACTCATGAAGATTTCCGCCCTCAAGGACCGTCCCGATATGGCGGATGTGATTGCCGATCGTTGTTGGAACGCCTGGTGGACGGAGACACCAGTGTCTCAGGCGGAATATCGCGCTCATCTGGACCCGATGATCGAAGGCAAAGGCATACCGCTCGCTCTTGTGGCACATGAGCAAGGAAAATTTCTCGGCTCGGTCCTGTTAATCGAAAACGACCATGATGATCGGCCGCAGTATTCACCGTGGATAGCCGCTCTGTGGGTCGAGCCGGAGGCGCGGCGAAAAGGAATTGCGGCGAAGCTGATGGAGGCTGCTCGCAGCGAGGCTGTCAAGTTCGGGCACGGTGTATGCTATCTCTGTGCAACTGCCGACAATTCGCCCTACTACATGGCTCGCGGTTTCAGCCAAATCGAAGCCGATGTGTCTGGATTAAACATCTTTACGATCGGACGCTGACCGATTTATCCCGACTACTGTCACGGCATAGAAGCACCAATTGCGGTCATCTCTATGTGTTCAAGAATGTGCGCTCTCGACGCCATCTTTGCCGTTCATGGCAGGGAGTGACGGCTTTAAAGCAGACCTTGCAGGTGGTCGTCGGTCCGATATGGTGATCGCCGAGGGGCGCGATTGAGGTGTAGATGGCGATGCAAGATAAGAAATTCAGCGATGATGACCTTAAGGTTTTCGAGGCGAGCGGCGCGGCACCGCTGCCGGCAAATGGCTATGAAGGCTATGCGGATAACGAGGGCGCCCGGATCTGGTATGCAGCATACGGTTCCGGCGTCCCGGTGATCCTTTTGCATGGTGGCCTTGGCCACAGCGGCAACTGGGGCTTTCAGGTTACGGCGCTGGTCAATGCCGGCTATCGCGTAGTGCTCATCGACAGCCGCGGCCATGGCCGCAGCACGCGCGACGAGCGCCTCTACAAATACGAACTGATGGCTTCTGATGTTCTGGCCGTGATGGACACGCTGCGGCTGAACAAGGCGTCCCTGGTGGGTTGGAGCGACGGAGCATGCACCGCCTTGATCCTCGCCATGCACGCGCCTGATCGCGTTTCAGGCGTGTTCTTCTTCGGCTGCAACATGGACCCCAGCGGCACGAAGGAAATCCAGCCAAGCCCGGTTCTTGATCGCTGCTTCAGCAGGCACTCCAAGGATTACGCCGCCTTGTCGTCCACGCCGGGCCAGTTCGACGCATTCGTCAAAGCCGTCAGCCTCATGATGGAGACTGAACCAAATTATTCGGCGAGCGATCTGGCTCGTATCCAGCTTCCCGTTGCAATCGTGCAAAGCGAGCACGACGAATTCATCAAGCGTGAGCACGCCGAATATCTTGCGCAGAGCATTCGGTCAGCGGAACTGCTCATCCTGCCCGGCGTCAGTCACTTTGCGCCGCTGCAGAGGCCAGAGATATTCAACGAAGCGCTGCTGTCTTTCCTGGGCAAGGTCGCTTCTTGAGGCAACGCGAGGTCAGACCCTTGGCCGGACACACGGCCGCCGTCACCGGACGGCTCGCGCACGTCTCACCACTTGGATCGAAACATATTGCTCTAGCCGGGAACCTCAGGCGAGCTTGCGCCCGCTTGCCACGATCATGCCCGCAGCCCCTTCCAGCCAGCCGGCCTTCAGTTCGAGCGCCAGGAAACGCGAACGCTCGAATGGGCCGGGCATGACGAGGTGCCGGGCCTTGTCGGGAAAGAAGCCGAAACGTTCGTAATAGGCGGCATCGCCAACGAGCAGGATGGCGCCGTGGTCGCGCTTATGGGCCTCGGTGATCGCAGCCCGCATCAGCGCCGAACCGATGCCCTTGCCTTCGTGGTCGGCGTCGACAGCCAGAGGGCCGAGCAGCAGCGCATCGACCGGGTTGCCCTCGGTGGTGATGCCTGCCTCGACGTTCCAGAGCCGCACGCTGCCGATCACATGACCGTCCGAATCGCGGGCGACGAGTGCCAGGCCTTCGGCCGGAACACGGCCGCGGCGGATCTTTTCCGACGACTTCCGGCGCCGATCCGGCCCCATGGCGCGGTCGAGCAGGTTCTCGCGTGCCACGACGTCGGCCGGCGTCTCGGCGGCGATGGTGAAAGTGTTGGGCGCAAAGAGTGCGCGCACAGAATCAAGAACAGTGGCCATCCCGGCCTCCCGTTGCTCAAAACCGTTTCAGACGGTGTCGGACAATCATTGTGGATTTGCCGCCCCGGCTGGTTACGGGGCTGGCGGGGACGAACCCTTAGATGACGTAGGCCTTGAGCGGCTCGAAGCCGTTGAAGGCGACCGCCGAATAGGTCGTCGTATAGGCGCCGGTGCCTTCGATCAGAACCTCGTCGCCGATCGTCAACGAGACGGGCAGCGGATACATGTTCTTCTCGTAGAGCACGTCGGCCGAATCGCAGGTCGGGCCGGCGAGCACGCAGGGCTCCATCTCGTCCTGATCGCGCGCGGTGCGGATCGGGTAGCGGATGGCCTCGTCCATCGTCTCGGCGAGACCGCCGAACTTGCCAATGTCGAGGAAGACCCAGCGATGGTTGTCGTTGTCGGACTTCTTCGAGACGAGAACGACTTCCGCCTTGATGACGCCCGCATTGCCGACCATGCCGCGGCCCGGCTCGATGATCGTCTTCGGCAGGTTGTTTCCGAAGTGCTTGCGAAGCGATGCGAAGATCGCCTGGCCGTAGGCTTCTGCCGAAGGCACATCGCGCAGGTACTTGGTCGGGAAACCGCCGCCCATGTTGACCATCTTGAGCTCGATGCCCTGCTTGGCAAGCTGCGCGAAGACGCGGCGTGCGTCGGCCAGCGCCGAATCCCAAGCATCGACCTTCGTCATCTGCGAGCCGACATGGAAGGACACGCCGTAGGACTCGAGGCCCAGCTGGTGTGCGTAGACGAGCACGTCGACGGCCATCTGCGGCACGCAGCCGAACTTGCGCGAAAGCGGCCATTCGGCACCTTCGCCATCGGTCAGCACGCGGCAGAACACCTTCGCGCCGGGAGCGGCACGGGCGATCTTCTCGACTTCCTCATGGCTGTCGACGGCGAAGAGGCCGACGCCGAGCTCGAAGGCGCGGGCGATATCGCGCTCCTTCTTGATCGTGTTGCCGAAGGAAATGCGCTCGGCGGTAGCACCCGCCTCGAGCGCCATCTGGATTTCGGCGACCGAAGCGCAATCGAAGCTGGAGCCCAGCGAAGCGAGCAGCTTCAGGACTTCCGGAGCGGGATTTGCCTTCACCGCATAGTAGATCGCGCTGTCCGGCAGAGCATGACGGAAGGCGTGGAAATTGTCGCGCACGACATCGAGGTCGACGACGAGGCACGGGCCTTCCGGACGTCGGGTCTTGATGAAGTCGAGGATGCGAGCGGTGGTCATCGGTCAGTCCCCTTCAAAAATCTCAGGCTCCGGCGAGCCGGAGGACAAAGGACGGATGAGAATGCGCTCGGCCCAGCTGGTGGAGACACCGGACCGCAAACACGCTCAAACGCGCGAACTTTGGATCAACGCCCTGCCACGAGCGAAAATCCGGCTTTGTCTGCCATGGATTGGAGGGAATATCCCAACCGCACTTCCGGCAATGATGGTGTGCCTCTTCAGTATTGCAGGCTGATGGAAAGCCTACAGAGACCAGAAAGGCCCGCACCGTCGTTGCTTCAAGATGTCCTCGCATTTCCCGGTTGGCCGGAATAGCGACTGGAGGGGTTAGTTCCAGGTACCTTACCGATGACCTCACCTTAGGGATAAATCCCAATTCGAGGGTCGGCGGACACCCACAGGCACGTGCGACTTTGGGCAGCCGCGGAGATAAGAATATTCGCAGTCATAATCAAGAGATTTTTTCATCTTTCGGCTAAAAATCGCATTGCGCAATCAAGAGCAAAATCCCAACTAGGCTTCAGATTACGAGAGGGATGTGACTTGGATACTTTGACGCGCATGCGCGCCTTCATCGACGTGGTCGAGGCGGAAGGCTTTTCGGCAGCCGCCCGCAAGACGGGGCGCTCCAAGGCGCTGCTTTCGAAATACGTCCGCGAACTGGAAGACGACCTCGGCGCCTTGCTGCTCAACCGCACCACCCGCCAGTTCTCCATGACCGAAGCCGGCCACACCTATTACCGCACGGCAGCCGACATTCTGAAGGAAATCGACAATCTCGCCGACCTGGTGCGCGAGAACAATGCCGATCTCAAGGGCAGGCTACGGGTTTCGGTGCCGCGCACCTTCATCGACGCGGAAGTCGGCCAGTCGCTGATCGATTTCGCCAAGGGGCATCCGGAGGTCTCGCTCGAAATCGTCGCGGAGGACCGCTTCGTCGATCTGATCGAGGAGAATTTCGATCTCGCCATCCGAATCACCAAGCTGGAGGATTCGGGCCTCATCGCCCGCAAGCTCTCCGATTTCCGGGTCTACACCGTGGCGACCGCCGATTTCGTTGCAAAGCATGGACCCTTCGAACATCCGCAGGACCTGAACCGCGTTCCCTTCATCATCGACACCAATTCCCGCTGGCACAACAATGTCCGCTTCACCGGTCCGGAGGGCAACACGATCTCCGTTTCGGTGAGCGGCCCGATCGAGGTCAACAGCCCGCAAACGACGCTGCGGGCGGCGCGCGCCGGGCTCGGCGTCGCGATCATTCCGGATTTCATCGCCGCACCCTCCATCCAGTCGGGCGAACTCGTGACGCTTTTCGACGACTACATCGCCAAGGACCGGGGGATCTATGCGGTCTATCCGCACCGCCGCTACCTGCCGGCCAAGGTCAGGAGCTTCGTGGACTTCCTCTCCACCTGGTTCCGCAGGCATCCGCACTGAGTCGAAATTCCGTCCCATTTGCGCTGCACACAACGCAGCGATATCTATGCCCCCTCATCCGGTCCTTCGGACCACCTTCTTCCCGACGGGAGAAGGAGAGGTGCCGCGCCGCCGCCGCTCCTCCTCTCCCTCTCGGGGAGGGTCGCCAAGCGAAGCGGAGGGGGAATTTTTTGTTAGCCGTCAACCGGCCGGGGAACCTAGGGCGAATGCGATATAGAATCCTCACCATAGCCGCGCTGGCGGCCGCCGCGGCGCCGCTGCCGGCACTCGCCCATCCCCACATCTTTGCCGAGGCGCGGCTGGAGGTGATTGCCGGCGACGACGGCATGATCTCCGAACTGCGCAATGTCTGGCGTTTCGACGAGATGTTCTCCTCGAGCGTGCTCCTCGACTTCGACAAGAACACCGACCTGAAGCTGGACGAGCAAGAACTTGCCGAACTCGGTGAGGTAATGCGCACGTCGCTCGCCGAATTCCATTATTTCACGACAATGACGGCCGATGGCGCCAATGTGGGCGTGCAGAAGCCGGACGCTATCCATGTTTCCTACGACGAGGGGCAGATCCTCGTCTTCTTCGCGGTGAAGCCGGAAAAGCCGATACCGGCGAAAGGCAAGCTCACCTTCGGGGTCTACGATCCCTCCATGTACACGGCGATCGACTTTCCGACCGACAACGACCTCGTGGCCGAGGGCAAGGCGCTTGCTGCCTGCAAGCACCAGGTGGTGAGACCCGATCCCGACGAGATCATCTCGCAGAACAGCGCGACGCTGACCGACGCGTTCTTCAACGACCCGACGGGAAACGATATGACGAAACTCTTTGCGACCCGACTTGAGGTGACATGCTGAGGAAGAGCCGACCCCTCATCTTTGCCGCGCTCGCGGCGCTCCTGCTGGCGGCCGCCGGCGCCCATGCCCAATCTCCCCTCGGGGTCGGCTCCGCCGAACCCTCCTTCAGCGTCAGCGGGCCGCTCGGCGGCTTCTTCGCCTGGATCAACACCCACCAGCAGGCCTTCTACCGGGCGCTGACGGCAGCACTCCGCGCCATGCGCGAGGACCCGTGGGCGCTGACCGGCCTGATCGGCCTTTCCTTCGCCTATGGCGTCTTCCATGCGGCCGGCCCCGGCCACGGCAAGGCGGTGATCTCCTCCTACATGGTCGCCAACGAGACGGCGCTGAAACGCGGCATCCTGATCTCCTTCATCTCGGCTCTGGTGCAGGGCGCCACGGCCGTCCTGCTGGTCGGCGCCGCCTATTTCGCGCTGCGCGGCACCGGCATCACCATGACCCGCGCTACCTGGGCGATGGAGGTGGCGAGCTTCGCCCTCATCGCGCTGTTCGGCGCCTGGCTGCTGCTGCGCAAGCTGCACGCGCTTAAGATGCGCGTCGTCACGGTTTCCGAACCCGTTGCGGCCGGCATCGGCAAGGGCCCGACCGGCCTGCGCTTCGAGGCGGTCGAGATCGACGACCACGAATATCGCGGCTCGGGCGGCGCCTGCGAGACCTGCGGCAACGCCCATATCCCCGATCCGGCCCTCCTGAAGGGACGTGATTTCAGCCTCCATGAGGCCTGGTCGGCAATCATCGCAGTCGGCCTTCGCCCCTGCTCCGGCGCGATCCTGGTGATGAGCTTCTCGCTGCTCAATGGGCTCTATCTCGGCGGGCTGCTTTCGGTGCTCGCCATGTCCATCGGCACGGCGATCACGGTTGCGATCCTCGCCATCCTCGCCGTCACCGCCAAGGACCTCGCCGTGCGTTTTGCTGGCCCCGGTTCGAGGAAGGCCATGTGGGCCGGCACGGCGATCGAGATCGCCGGCGCCCTCTTCGTGCTCCTGATGGGGCTGATCCTGCTCGGAGCTTCGCTGCAGGGCTAGAGCGTCACGACGATCTTGCCGAACTGCTCGTTCGATTCCAGGAAGCGGTGAGCCTCGACGATCCGCTCGAAAGGAAATGTCCTGGCGATGACCGGCTTCAACGCGCCGGCGGCGAGACCCTTCACGATGAACGCCTTGGCGGCTTCCAGGCGATCCGGGTCGGCGCTGATCTCGTGAACGAGATAGCCGCGCAGCGTCAGGGATTTGGCGAGCACAGCAAAGATCGGGAAGGGTGTCGGATCGGGGCTCAGCGCGCCGTATTCGATGAGGATGCCGCCGCGCGACATGGCAGTCGTCAAAGGTTCGAAATTCGGCCCGCCGATCGGATCGAACACCACCCGCACGCCCTCCAGGCCGGCGATCTCGGCAAGCCGTGCCCCGAGATCCTCTTCGGCGGAAGCGATGACATGCGCGGCGCCCGTTTCCAGCAGGGCCTCTCTCTTGGCCGATGTTCGCGTGACCGCGATTGCGGTTGCGCCAACCATGTTGGTGATCTGGATCGCCGCAATCCCGACGCTGCTCGATGCCGCGGTGATGACGACGAAATCGTCGGGGCTGAGCGCCGCGATGTCGATCAACGCCCCATAGGCCGTGAGATATTGCATCCAGACGGCGGCGGCCTCCTCCCAGCTCAGCGACGGCGGATGCCTGACGACATGGTTCGCGGGAAAGGTAGCGAGCTCCCCATAGGCCGGCCAGCGGATCATCGATCGGGGCGGCACGACGCTGACGGCATCGCCGACAGCAAAATCCGTCACCCCCTCGCCCACACTCTCCACAATGCCGGCAGCCTCCAGTCCAAGGCCCGACGGCAGGACGGCGGTCTCGATATAGGTGCCGGACCGCAGCAATGCCTCGGCGCGATTGAGGCCGAGCGCCTTCACCCGGATGCGGACCTCGCCCTCACGTGGCGCGAGCATATCGATATCGTCTATCCGCAGGACTTCCGGACCACCAAGCTCATGAAAGCGAATAACACGCGTCATCGGCAACACTCCAAAACAGTTGAATGGAATGAGCTATGACAGGCGCAAATTCCGCGATAAATAGCGCTTCACGCATGATAGTAGAAACCAAAGATTTTCAATATGGACCGCCTTACCAGCATGGCCGTGTTCGTGAAAGCAGTTGACACGGGCTCCTTCGCCGCGGCGGCGCATGCGCTCGACCTTTCAGGCCCGATGGTCGGCAAGCATATCCGCTTCCTGGAGGACCGGCTCGGCATGCGGCTTCTCAACCGCACGACGCGCCGCCAGAGCCTCACCGATTTCGGACGGGCCTATTACGAGCGGTGCCGGATCGTGCTTGCGGAAACGGAAGCCGCGGAAGCGCTTGCGGCCGACCAGCTCATGGAGCCGCGCGGAAAGCTGAGGGTCACCATGCCGGTGCATTTCGGCCGGCATTGCGCCATGCCGGTCCTCATGGACCTGGCGCGGCAGTATCCGGCTCTTGAGCTGGAGCTTTCCTTCAACGATCGGCTGACCGATCTTGCGGAGGACGGCTTCGACCTCGCCATCCGGACGGGAAGCCTTCAGGACCGGGCGGACGTCATCGCCCGGCGCGTCGCGCGCCAGAGCATGATCGTCTGCGCCGCGCCTTCCTATCTTGAAACGCACGGCCGGCCGGAGAGGTTGGAAGACCTGGCGGAACACCAGGCCGTCGTCTATCGCCGGACAGGCCCGGTTTCTCCCTGGCTTTTCCCCCGCGAGCGATCGCCTCCGTTGGAAATCGCTCCCCAAAGCCAATTCCGGCTCGATGACCTCGATGCGATCGCCGACGCCGCGACCGCAGGCATGGGGCTTGCCTGGCTTCCATGCTGGCTGGTGAGGGAACGTATCCGGACGGGCAAGCTCACCCTGCTCCTGCCCGATGAACCGACCTTTCTTTACGACGTCCACGCGCTTTGGCTGAAGACGCCGCATCTGCCGCGAAAGGTCCGCCTCGCCGTCGATGCGCTGGCGGCGGCCCTGCCCCGGTTCATGGGCCTGAATACGGCTATTTTCCCCGCTGGTAGCGCGCCCTGAGCCAGAAGACCAGAAAGAAGGCGAGCACCGCAGCAATGCCGAAGGCGGCGGCAAGCCAGGGCGAGAATTCCGCCAGCCACAGCATGATCGGCGGCATGGCGAAGAACAGGATCAGGAAGCCTGCAAGGATGATCGCGGCCGCAATCGCCGGAGAGCGCTTCTCGGTCATGCCGTGGCTTCCTTGGCGAGGTCGGCCCGGATCTCCTCCAGCCGCCGTTTCTGCTGCCCGGCCTCGTCGAAATTCTCCGGCGCGAGCCAGGCCTCGAATGCGGCTCTCAGAAGCGGCCATTCGCCGTCGATCATCGAGAACCAGGCGGTGTCGCGATTGGCTCCCCTGGAGATGACGTGCTGGCGGAAAACTCCCTCGAAAGTGAAGCCGTAGCGTCTGGCCGTCACCTTGCTCGCCTCGTTCTCGTTGTGGCACTTCCATTCGTAGCGGCGGTAGCCGAGGTCGTCGAAAACGTGCCTCGCCATCAGGTAATGAGCCTCGGTCGCAAGCGGCGAGCGCTTCATGTCCGCCCCATGGGCGACGGAGCCCACTTCCACCACGCCGTTCTTCGGGTCGGGGCGCATATAGCTCGCCATGCCGACGACCTTGCCGCTCGCATTGTCGCGGAAGACGAGCGTCACGAAGCCGAGATTGGCGTTCGCATTTTCGAGCCAAGCGTCCAGCTCTTCCGCCCTGGAATAGTCCTGGTTCGGGAAAAATCTGAGCAGCGCGTTGATGTCGGCGGCGCCGCCGAGCGCCTCCCAGAGCGGCTGGAGATGCTTTTCCCTCTCATAGGGTTCGAGAGTGACGAAACGGCCCTTGAGGGTGACCGGAGCGGGTGCCGGGACCTTGTAGTTCGTGAGATCGCGCATGATGGCCTCTGCTTTGGAGCCAAGAGGCTTAGGCCAGAGGTGCGGGAAAGGCAACGGGGCGAGTGGCGTACACTCGACAACTCCCCCTCTGGCCTGCCGGCCATCTCCCCCACAAGGGGGAGAAGACCCGAGGCACCGTATCGGCCCTATTTCGAAGAGCGCGCGGCAGATCAAGCCCTCCCCATTGTGGGGAGGGGTTGGGGAGCCTGAATGGAGGCTAGATTAAACCTTCACCTTCGCAGCCGAAACGGTCGCATCGATATGGTCGATGAGTGCGTCGGCAAGGCCGAGGCGGCCGGCAAGCATGTCGAGATAGCCGCGTTCGACGCGCGTATCCGGATCGATGGTGAGCCTCGAGGCGGTATAGAGTTCCACCTTCTGCTCCTCGGTGCGGGCAGCCGCAATGAGACCGTCGAGATCAATCGGATTGGCGAGCTCCTTCTCGATGAAGGCTTCCGCCTCCGCGCCAAGATCGACCGCATGAACCTTGTCCATGATGCCCGCACGCTCGGTCTCGTCGATATGGCCGTCAGCCTTGGCGGCGGCGATCATCGCCCGCACCAGGGTCAGCGCGAAATCATTGGTCAGCGCCGGAGACTGGGGATGGAAAGGAGAATCCGCGGGCGGCGGCAAAAGCGGCGTGTCGGCCTGGGGTTGCGGCTGCGGCGCCGTCTGCGGCGACTGGCCGGACTGGTAATTCTTATAGGCGAGATAGCCGAGACCCGCTATCGCCGCGAGCCCACCCAGCCCGGCGGCATTGCCGGCGAGCTTGCGGCCCGTCTTGGTGCCGAGAACGGCGGCGAGGATCGCGCCGGTTGCCAACGGATTGTTGCGGGCAAGATCGGTGGCCTGCCCTGCCCGCTCCCTGACCGTTCCGGAAACTCCCGGTATCTGCGAGCCGAGGAATTGGTCGAGCAGCTTCTTGGCATCAAACATCGCGTCATCTCCCTGTTGAGGTTCCAAGAAGATAGTGCGCCGATGTGAAATTACAAAGATGGGTTGCGGTCAGCCTTTCGGCAGCGTTAAGCCTTGAGAGCCGCCGCTTCGGAAGCGAGCTTGGTGATGCCCGCCCAGTCGCCCGCCGAGACGAGTTCCTTCGGCGCCACCCAGGAACCGCCAACGCAGACGACGTTCGGCAGCGAGAGATAATCCCTGGCGTTCTTGAGCGAAATGCCGCCGGTCGGGCAGAAGAACGTGCCCGTGAGCGGCGAGGAAAGCGCCTTGAGATAGGCCGCGCCGCCGGCCTGCTCCGCGGGGAAGAATTTCAGGACCTCGTAGCCCGCCTCACGCAGCGCCATGGCTTCGCTTGCCGTCGCAGCGCCCGGCAGCAACGGAACCTCGGAACCCCTGGCGGCATCCAGCACGCCGGGCGTGACGCCGGGGCTGACGATGAAGGTGGAACCGGCCTTCACGGCGGCGTCGAAATCGCGCGCGTTGAGGATCGTGCCGGCGCCGACATTGGCCCCCTCGACTTCGCTCGCCACCGCCTTGACGGCATCGAGCGCCGCCGGCGTGCGCATGGTGATTTCGATCGCCTTCAGCCCACCCGCGACGAGCGCTCTCGCAAGCCCGACCGCCGATTTCGCGTCGTCGACGATGAGAACCGGCACCACCGGCTGCAGCTTCAGGATGGAAAGCAGCTTTTCGGTCTTGCCGGCCATGGCGTCGTCTCCGCTAAAAACGTTTGAAAACTCGGCCTGCAGATAGCGCGCGGCTTCGCTCTTGTCGAGAAAAGCTTGCCCCCTTGCCGAGAAAAAATGCCGGTGCGTGGCAAAGCGGGGCTTGTCACAACCCATCTTTGCCATAGGGTAGAAAAATTCCTGACCACGGTGATTGCATATGGCCAAGGAAATCGAACGGAAGTTTCTGGTGAAAGGCGATGGCTGGCGAAGCGAAGCCACCTCGTCGAAGAATTTCGTCCAAGCCTATATCGCTGCCATGGACGACCGCTCGGTGCGCGTGCGGCTGGTCGACGGCAAGCGCGCCACGCTGACTGTCAAGATCGGCAGCACGTCTTTCTCGCGCGACGAGTTCGAGTACGCGATCCCCTTGAGCGATGCCGAGGAACTGCTCTCCAGCGCCATCGGCATCATTCTGGAAAAGCGGCGCTATACCGTGGAGCACGAGGGCTTCACTTGGGAGGTGGACGTCTATGGCGGCGTCTATCGCGGCCTCGTCGTCGCCGAAGTGGAATTGCAGGACGAGGCGGACACACCCGAACTTCCCGACTGGATCGGCCGTGAGGTGACCGGAGACGGACGCTATTCCAACATGGTGATGGCCACCGAGAATGTCAGTGCGGAGCTGCGTCATGCCATTTCGCGTCCGGCCCGCTAAACCCTTCACCGGGGAGTTCCGGGCGATCGCCCGACGCCAGCTTTCCCATGCGATCGCTTTCCTGGAGGAGCAGCCCGGAGGCCCTCACGAGGCGATCCACGACGCCCGCAAGAAGTTCAAGCGGCTGCGTGCCCTCTACCGGCTCGTCCAGCCGGACGCGAAGGAATTCCGGCGGCGCGAAAACGCCCGCATCCGCGACATGGGAAGGACGCTCTCGACGGTGCGTGACGCGACCGCACTCGTGGAGACGCTGAACTATCTGGCGGGGGAAGCCGCATCGCCGGAGGAACTGAAGGCGCTTGCCTTCGCCTCCAAGGTGTTGATCGAGCGCCGCGACCGGATCGCCGCCGAGGAAACGGATCTTCCGGCCAAGATCGCCGCAGCCGTCGCGGAATGCCGGGAGGCGAGCGCCGCGCTCGACGAACTTTCTCTCGACGATTCCCCCAAAAAGACCGCGAAACGTCTCGCCAAGGCCTGGAGCAAGCAGCGGCTGAGGGCGCTCGAGGCGCTCGAAGCCTGCGAAGAGAACGCCGATGCGGAGGCCTTCCACGCTCTGCGCAAGAGCGGACAGACCTATTGGATGCACCTTTCGCTTCTCAACGACGTCTGGCCCTCTGCCATGGCTGCCAAAAAGCGGGAGGCCAAGCACCTGGTCGACATCCTTGGCCACGAGCACGACCTTTCCGTGCTGACGGAGCTTGTCAACGAGAGCCCCGAACTCTTCGGCGACAGCGACACACTGGCGCTGCTGATCGGCGCGATCATCACCCGTCAGCAGGCGCTGCGCCGCGAAGCACTCGACCGGGCCGAGGAGGTATTCGCCGACCACGCCGCGGAAGAAAGCGCTTTGATCGCCGCACTTTGGGAAAGGGCCGCCTCCGGTCCCAAGGCCCGGGAAAAGGCAAAACGGAAAAATTCCGGAAATGGCCAATTGGCGCATCAGTTGCGCGGACAGTGATCTCGCTGTATTTCAGCGCCATGACCGATAACCCGACCCAAACCCGCCCGGATGAAACGGGCTCCTTCCTCGTGGCCGCGCTTTACCACTTCGCGCGCTTTTCTCGCTGCGAGAGCTTTCGCGCGCCCCTGCAGGAGTTCTGCGACCAGAACGGCATCAAGGGAACGCTGCTGATCGCCGCCGAAGGCATCAACGGCACCGTCGCGGGTTCGGACGAGGCGATCGGCGGCCTCATTGCCTTCCTGCACGCTCAGCCGGAATTCGCCGGCCTGGAGCACAAGGAAAGCCGGGCCTCGAAAATGCCCTTCCTGCGCATGAAGGTGCGCGTGAAGAAGGAGATCGTCACCATGGGCGTCGAGGATATCGACCCCAACCGCATCGTCGGCACCTATGTGGAGCCGAAGGACTGGAACGCGCTGATCTCCGATCCGGAGACGATCGTCATCGACACCCGCAACGACTACGAGACGGCGATCGGCATATTCAAGGGCGCGGTCGATCCGCAGACCAAGACATTTCGCGAGTTCCCCGACTGGGTGAAGAACAATACGGGCCTGCACAACAAGCCGAAGATCGCCATGTACTGCACCGGCGGCATCCGTTGCGAGAAGGCCACCGCCTTCATGAAGGAGCAGGGTTTCGACGAGGTCTACCACCTCAAGGGCGGCATCCTGAAATACCTGGAAGAAGTGCCGGAAGAGGAAAGCCTCTGGGAAGGCGCCTGCTTCGTCTTCGACGACCGAGTCTCGGTGGAGCATGGGTTGAAGGAGGGCAATCACCGGCTCTGCCACGCCTGCCGCAACCCGATCACGGCCGAGGAGATAACCTCGCCCTATTACGAGGAAGGCGTCTCCTGCAGCAATTGCTACCACAGCCGCACGGAGGAAGACCGGTTGCGGTACCGCCAGCGCCAGCATCAGATCGCGCTTGCCAGGAAGCGTGGCGAGAAGCACCTGGGAAGCTGACTCCCCTCATCCGGCTCTGGTGAGTAATCAAGCGACACCGAGCGAAGCCGAACCAATAGCCTACCCGGCCACCGCCCCGCCCGGCCCGCTGCCGCGATGGAGGATTTCGATCTCTTCCGCGCTGACCGGCCTGCCGAAGAAATAGCCCTGCAGCTCGTCGCAGCCGCTGATCTTCAAGAGCGTGGCCTGCTCTTCCGTCTCAACGCCTTCCGCCGTGACCGGGATATCGAGCGAACGGGCGAGCGCCACCGTCGCCTGCAGCATGTTGACGGCGTGGCTGCCCTCCTCCAGCGCCACGATCAGCGACCGGTCGATCTTCATCCGGTCGAAGCCGAACTGGCGCAGATAGCCGACGCTCGAGAAACCCGCACCGAAATCGTCGAGCGAGACCTTCAGGCCGAGCCGCTTCAGCTTGGCGATCGTCGAGCGAGCCCGCTTCGGATTCTGGATGAAATAGCCTTCGGTGACCTCCAGCGTCACCCGGCCGGCATCGAAGCCGGTCTTTTGCAGGATCGAGGCGACATGGATGGAGAAGGCGGGATCGCGGAACTGGCCGGGCGAGATGTTGACAGCGAGATTGAGCCCCGGCCAGCGGCGCAGCGTCTCGCAGGCGCGGTAGAGAACAAAGAGGCCGAGCTGGTCGATAAGCCCGGTCGACTCGGCGATGGGAATGAAGACCTCCGGCGGAACGGGGCCGTAGCCCTTGCGGTCCCAGCGCACCAGCGCCTCGACGCCGGTGAGCCGCCAATCCTCCGCTGCGACGACCGGCTGGAAGACCACCGAAAGCTCCCGCCGCTCGATGGCGATGCGTAGATCCACCTCTAGCTGGTTGCGCTCGTGCCGCTCGGCATCCATTTCCGGATGGTAGTGCTCGGCGCGTCCCCGGCCGTTTTCCTTGGCCTCGTACATGGCGAGATCGGCGCGCCGCACCAGCTCCTCGCCCTTGACCGAGCCGCGCGGCGAGATGGCGACGCCGATGCAGGTGCCAATGGCCGCGACCCGCTCGCCGATCACGAAAGGCTCGCCGAAGAAGCCTAGGATGCGGTCGCAGAGAATGCCGGCGGTCCTGCCCACTTCCTCGCCCGAAAGCGCGATCGCGAACTCGTCGCCGCCGACGCGGGCAAGGACCACCTCCTCGCCCACCAGGGTCTTCAGACCGGCAGCGACGCCGCGGATCAACTGGTCGCCCGTACCGTGCCCGTAGGAATCGTTGACCTCCTTGAAGCCGTCGAGATCGAGATAGAGGAGTGCTACATCCGAGCCGCCCTGCCGTCCCGCCTCCACGAGATCGTCCAGCGCGGCGAAGAAACCGGTGCGGTTGAGCAGACCGCTCAAGCGGTCGAGCATGGCGAGCCTGCGCGCCGCCGCCTCCTCCGTCTCCAGCCTTTTCAGCGCCTTGGTGCCGCTCACGAAGAGGAGGAGGAAGAACAGGCCCACCATGGTGAGCGCGGAGAGCACCAGCGGCCGGACCTGGGCATAGCTCGCGTCTCCCGGCAGACGGGAACGCCAGGTGAGCTTCGCGAGAATATTGCCGTGGGGGCTTCTCACCTCCACCGCGTTCTGCGGCTCCTCACCGGCTTTCGCGAAACGCAGCCCGTCGATCACATAGGTCTGGGCAAGCCTTTCCACCCTGGCCGGCGTCAGATGGCGGGCGAAGATCAGGTAACGGTGCTGATCCCTCGGCTTGTCGAGCGCGCCCGACTTCTCCCGGATAAGCGCGACACCGACGGCCACGACACCTTTCTTCGTGCTCGAAAAGCCGACGGCCTCGGGCTTCGTCCCGGAGCCGGCCGTGCTTGCCAGATCGAAGAGCGTCCACAGCGACGGACCGAAATATTCCCGTGGCGACCACGTCGCCGGCACCCCGTCCTGATAGGACATCAGCACGTTCTGCCGGATATCCATGACGATCGCGATATCGAAGAGATCGCTGTTGACCGTCATGTCGCCGAAATTGCTGACGATCCATTCCCGGTCGTCTCCATAGACGAACTGCGCGGCATCGTCCCAGGCGGCGTAATCGTTCAGCGTGGCCTGGAGCTGATCGCGGAAAGTGTGGATCGCGCCGGTAGTCGTTTCGCGGGATCGCTCGTCATCGAGCCGGTTGGCGTTGTCCGTTACCCGGTTGAGAGCCGTCAGCACGAAAAGCGTGACCAGCACCACGACGATCGCGAACACAAGCAGCACCGCAGTCACGGCGGAGCGACGTCCGACCGCGACAGTCCGCCGGAAACGTGTCGGTAGAAGCCGCATCAGATACCTCGCACTGCGTGCATCCGTTTTGGGCCTTAATCCTTCAAATCCGGTTAAACCCAAGAAGAAGGCCGGTTCCCCGCGGAAACCGGCCTCCAACCATCACAATAATGCTTGGCGGATTACCAGCTCGGGATGAGCGCGCCCTTGAACTCTTCGTTGATGAAGGTCCTGATCTTGTCGTCGTGGTAGGATTCTACCAGGGTCTTGACCCACGGCTTGTCCTTATCTTCTGCGCGCACGGCGATGACGTTGGCGTAAGGAGACTTCTCGCCTTCGATGGCGATGGCGTCTTCCTTCGGATGAAGGTCGGCTTCCAACGCGTAGTTGGTGTTGATCACGGCCGCATCGACATCGGCGAGCGAGCGCGGAAGCTGGGCCGCGTCAAGCTCGGTGAACTCGATGTTCTTCGGGTTTTCGGTGACGTCGGCCGGAGTAACCGTCAGGCCCTTCGTCTCGTCGACCTTGATCAGGCCCTTCGACGCAAGCACCAGCAGCGCGCGGCCGCCATTGGTCGGATCGTTCGGGATGGCGATCGTCGCGCCGTCTTCCAGCTCGTCGAGGCTCTTCACCTTGCTGGAATAGACGCCCATCGGCGTGGTGATGGTGGTGCCGACGCTGACGAGATCGAACTTGCGATCAGCGATCTGGTTGTCGAGATAGGGCTGGTGCTGGAAGGAATTGGCGTTGAGATCGCCATCGGCGAGCGCCTGGTTCGGAACCACGTAATCGGAAAATTCGAGGATTTCGATGTCGAGACCCTTGGTCTTGGCGATTTCCTTCACCTGTTCCATGATCTGGGCGTGCTCGCCGGGGGTCACGCCGACTTTGATGGTTTCGGCAAGGGCGGTGCCGGCTGCAAGCGCTGCAAAGGCCGCCGCGAGAATGAGTTTCTTCATGGGTGTCTCCTTGGTTTGCGTTGGTTTTCTTGGAATTCAGGTCTTGCGGTTGCGCTTGTCGAACCGGCGGGCGAGCGCGTCACCCGCACTCTGGACGAGCTGCACGAGAAGGATCAGCACCGCCACGACGGCGAGCATCACTTCCGGCATGAAGCGCTGGTAGCCGTAGCGGATGCCGAGATCCCCAAGCCCCCCGCCGCCGACCGCGCCCACCATGGCCGAATAGCCGATCAGGCTGACGATGGTCATGGTGAAGGCGAGCGTGATACCGGGGCGCGCTTCGGCAAGCAGCACCTTGAAGACGATCTGGACGGGCGTGGCGCCCATGGCGCGCGCGGCCTCGATCAGTCCCTTGTCGATCTCGCGGATTGATGCCTCGACCAGCCGCGCGAAGAAGGGAACGGTGGCGATGGTGAGCGGCACGATCGCCGCATTGGTGCCGATCGACGTACCGGTGACGAGACGCGTGAACGGAATGATCGCCACCACCAGGATGATGAACGGCGTAGAGCGGGCGGCATTGATGATGAGGCCCATCACCCGGTTGGTGACGGGTGCGGGAAAGAGTTCGCCCTTGCCGCTGGTGGCCAGGAAGACGCCGATCGGCAGCCCGATCAGCGAGCCGATGAGGCCGGCGATCGCGACCATCTGCAGCGTCTGCCCAAGCGATTTCGTAAGCAGATTGACGAGCATCTCAAGCGACATAGCCGAGCACCTCCGTGGCAAGGCCGGTTTCGGCATAGAAGCGGTTGGCGCGCTCCAGCACATCGGGATCGGAGGGATACGCCACGACGAGCGAACCATAGGGCTCGCCGGCAATCTCTTCGATGCTTCCCGCCAGTATGTTGACGTCGGCGCCAAGTTCGGTGACCAGCCGCCCCGTCAGGGGCTGAAAGGCCGTCGTGCCGAAGAAAATCAGCCGCACCACGATACGGTCGCCGGCAGAAGGCTCCGGCTTCAAATTGGGGCGAAGCCATTCCGGCAGCTTGGTTCCGAGCGCTGCCGAAAGCAGCGCCCGCGTGGTCTCGTGCTTTGCGCCGGTGAAGACATCGAAGGTACGGCCCGCCTCGACGATCTTGCCGCGGTCGATCACCGCGACATCGGAGGCAATAGTCTTCACCACCTCCATTTCATGGGTGATGAGCAGCACGGTCAGGCCGAGCTCGGCATTGATCTGCTTGAGAAGGTCGAGAATGGACTGGGTGGTTTCCGGATCGAGCGCGGAGGTCGCCTCGTCGGAGAGTAGGAGCTTCGGCTCAGTGGCGAGCGCACGGGCGATGCCGATGCGCTGCTTCTGGCCGCCGGATAGCTCCGCCGGATAGCGGCCGGATTTGTCTCCGAGCCCGACGAGTTCGAGGAGCGGACCGACGCGGTCCCTGATCTTCTGCCGATCCATGCCGGCGATCTCGAGCGGCAGCGCCACGTTATCGAAGGCCGTGCGGGAGGACAGCAGGTTGAAGTGCTGGAAGATCATGCCGACCTGGCGGCGCAGGTCCCTGAGGCCGGTTTCGCCGAGTTCGCCCACCTCGACGCCATCCACCACCACGCGGCCGGAGGTCGCCTTTTCAAGGCCATTGACGAGGCGGATGAGCGTGGACTTGCCCGCGCCCGAACGACCGATGATGCCGGTGATGGCGCCCCGCGCGATCGTAAGGTCGATGCCGTCGAGGGCGGTGAACTGGTTTTCGTCGTCGCCGCTTCCGAAGCGCTTGGTCACGGCTTCGAATGCCACCATTGGCCTGGCACCCGCCTCGGCCGGCGCGGATCGAACCGCTGCAAATTGGATCGTCATCTGGTACTCACGGATTGGGTCTGGTCACTCGGCGGCTTTGTAACCGCTCCTGCATGCTTTAGCCAAGCAGGCTGCACATTCGATGACAGACAATGTTCCGGAGCATCAAGTCGGCTTTCACTTCAAGGGGCCGGAGCGGCCTCGTTTCTGCCGCATAGATGCCCGCAGTCCGTTTATTTTGACAGGGATGTTTTTCCCTTTCAACGCGAAATCAGGAAAAATCTTCTCGCAAGCGCGAGTGCGCCCGTTTGCTTACGCAATTTCGGACGGAAAACCGGTTCCCACTTTTCCTGGAATTGCTTAGTGGTTGCCCTTCGGGAACTGCGAGGCAAGCTCGCGATACCACTTGCCGCTTTTCTTGACGGTGCGCTCCTGGGTGCCGTAGTCCACGTGCACGAGGCCGAAGCGCATGCGATAGCCTTCCGCCCATTCGAAATTGTCCATCAGGCTCCAGGCGAAATAGCCGCGCAGCGGATAACCGTCCGCAACGAGATCGGCGGCGACCGAAAGATGCTCGGCGTAGTAGTCCAGCCGCGGCTGGTCGTCCACCTCGCCATCCACCACGCCCATGTTATAGCACGCGCCGTTTTCGGTGATGTAACAATCCGGCAGGTCGTAGCGGCGATAAAGCTCCTCCACCAGCGACTTCAGCGCCGGCGAATAGACCTCCCAGCCGATATCGGTGACCGTTTCGGCGACGAAGGGCGCCGGTGTCGTCGCGGGGAATTCCGCGCCTTCCGCGGGATCGGCAAGGACGCGCATCGGCGTGTAATAGTTGAGGCCCCACCAGTCGAGCTTTTGGCTGATCACGTCGAGATCGCCCTCCTCCACCGGAGGCATTCGGTCACCCAGAGCCTCCACGAGACTTGCCGGATACTCTCCCTTGAAGACCGGATCGAAGAAGGAACCGTTGTGGAAATCGAAGGCGCGTTCGGCCGCCGCCTTGTCTTCCGCGCTCTCGCTGCCCGCGATGACGGAATGGGCATTCAGCACCAGCCCGACCGGCACGTTCGGCGCCACATGGCGGATCGCCTCGACGCCGAGGCCGTGCGCGAGGTTAGTGGTGTGCATGGCCGCAAGCGCCGCTTCCATATTGCGCTCGCCGGGTGCATGCACGCCGTAGAGATGGGAGAGCCAGACCGAACACCAGGGTTCGTTGAAGGTGGCGACCGCATCCAGCCGGTCGCCGAGCCGCGCCATGACCACTTTCGCATAGCGCTGGAAGGCATAGGCCGTGGAGCGGGCCGTCCAGCCACCCTCGCCCATCAATGCCAGCGGCAGGTCCCAATGATAGAGCGTCGCATAGGTCTTGATGCCGCGCGCCTTGCAGCCGTCGAGCAGCCGGTCGTAGAAATCGAGCCCTTTTTCGTTCACCCGGCCGATGCCGTCAGGAATTATGCGCGGCCAGGCAATGGAGAACCGGTAGGCTGCCACGCCCATCTCGCTGATGAGATCGAGATCCTCCTCCCAGCGATTGTAATGGTCGCAGGCGACATCGCCGTTATGACGATTGTAGACGCGCCCCGGCATGTTGGAGAAGGCGTCCCAGATGGAGGGTTTGCGGCCATCCGCCTTGGCGGCCCCTTCGATCTGATAGGAGGCCGTGGCCACGCCGAACAGGAAATCGCCGGGAAAGCGGGAGGCGAGGGTCTTGGGATCGATCATGGTGCCTGCCTCTCTGTTCGTTGCCGGAAAACCGGCGTTCCAGCGGCGATTTAATCAACGAGAGCGCGGTTGTACAGGTTTGCGGCGGAGATTTCTGCAACGTTGCAGGGGTGAGCACGGCCTATTCTCCGTCATCCCTGTGCTTGTCACAGGGATCCAGCCACGGCGCGTCTGCGCCGTGAATGAATTCATTTATCCAATGGGTCTCTCGCGCCCAAAGACTTGGGCGCGCTGGATTCCTGTGACAAGCACAGGAATGACGGTGTCATGCGTAACGCAACGACACCGCATAACGCTCTCAAACCTTCACCCAGGCCCCGTTCTTCTTCGAGGAGGCCACGCAGGCCTCGACGAAGGCGACGCCCTTAACGCCGTCGTCGACGGTCGGGTAGATGACGCCCTTGTCCAGCTTGGCGCCCTTCTTCTTCGCGTTGATGGCGTGGGCGGCTTCCGTATAGATCGTCGCGAAGGCTTCGAGATAGCCTTCCGGATGGCCGGACGGAATGCGGGAGACGCGGGCGGCGGCCGCACCTGCACCCGCGCCGTTGCGGGTGATGAGCCGCTTCGGCTCGCCGAACGGCGTGAACCACAGATAGTTCGGATCGGCCTGCACCCATTCGATGCCGCCCTTGGTGCCATAGACGCGGATCTTCAAGCCGTTCTCATGGCCGGGCGCCACCTGGCTGCACCAGAGCATGCCCTTGGCACCGCCTTCGAAGCGCAGCAGCACATGCGCGTTGTCATCGAGCCTGCGGCCCTCCACGAAGCTGTCGAGATCGGCGGCGAGGCTTTCGAGCGTCAGCCCCGTGATGAAGGAGGCGAGGTTATAGGCATGCGTGCCGATATCGCCGGTCGAACCGCCCACCCCCGACTGCGCCGGATCGGTACGCCACACGGCCTGCTTGGCGCCGGTCTGTTCCACAGCTTCCGTCAGCCAGTCCTGCGGATATTCCACCTGCACGACGCGGATCTTGCCGAGATCGCCGTTGGCGATCATCTCGCGGGCCTGACGCACCATCGGATAACCGGTGTAGTTATGGGTGAGGATGAAGAGCGCATCGCTCTCGTCCGCCACCTTCTTGAGCTTTTTCGCGTCAGTGAGATTGGAGGTGAGCGGCTTGTCGCAGATCACATGGATGCCGCGCCGGAGAAATTCCTTCGCGGCCTCGTAGTGCACATGATTGGGCGTGACGATCGATACGGCCTCGATGCCGTTCTTCAGCCGCGCCTCGCGGATCGCCATTTCCTTGTAGCTGCCATAGGTGCGGGCGGGATCGAGCCCCAGATCGCGGCCGGAAGCGATCGCCTTTTCCGGCGTGGAGGAAAGCGCTCCCGCCACCAGATCGAACTGGTCGTCCAGCCTTGCGGCCATGCGGTGCACCGCGCCGATGAAGGCGCCCGCTCCGCCGCCCACCATGCCGAGCCTAATGCGGGGCTCGCGCGCCTGTTCGTCCTTACCTTCGATTGCCATGAAATATCCTCTCCTGAACCTCTTGTTTGCGAGGAAGATTCCCCCTCTGGCCTGCCGGCCATCTCCCCCACAAGGGGGGAGAAAACTCGCGGCACTGTCTCTGCCCTAGGCAACAACGGTGCGGCAGGTTAAGCCCCTCCCCCTTGTGGGGAAGGGTTGGGGAGGGGAATTCTTCTTTAAAGCCCCAGCATCCGCCGGTTGGCCGCTTCGTCCGTGCCGCCGGAGGCGAAGTCGTCGAAGGCCTTTTCGGTGACGCGGATGATATGCGCCTTGACGAACTCGGCGCCCTCGCGCGCGCCGTCTTCCGGATGCTTCAAAGCGCATTCCCATTCGACCACGGCCCAGCCGTCGAAATCGTTCGCCGCCATCTTGGAGAAGATCGACCCGAAATCCACCTGTCCGTCGCCCGGCGAGCGGAAGCGCCCCGCCCGCTGCACCCAGCCCTGATAACCGCCATAGACGCCCTGCCGGCCGGTCGGATTGAATTCCGCGTCCTTGACGTGGAACATCTTGATCCGGTCCTTGTAGATGTCGATGTTGTCCAGATAATCGAGGCACTGCAGCACGTAGTGCGACGGGTCGTAGAGCATGTTGGCGCGGGAATGATTCTTCACCCGCTCCAGGAACATCTCGAAGGTGACGCCGTCATGCAGGTCTTCGCCCGGATGGATCTCGTAGCAGACGTCGACGCCGCATTCGTCCGCATGATTCAGGATCGGGGTCCAGCGGCGGGCGAGTTCGTCGAAAGCAGTTTCCACGAGACCGGCCGGGCGCTGCGGCCAGGGATAGATGAAGGGCCAGGCGAGCGCGCCGGAAAAGGTCGCATGCGCCTTGATGCCGAGGTTCTTCGAGGCGGTAAGCGCCATCTTCACCTGATCGACGGCCCATTCCTGGCGCGCCTTCGGATTGCCGCGCATCTCCGGTACGGTGAAGCCGTCAAAGGCCTCGTCATAGGCCGGGTGCACGGCCACGAGCTGGCCCTGAAGATGGGTGGAAAGCTCGGTCACCTCGACGCCGTTCTGGCGGGCGATGCCGGCGAATTCGTCGCAATAATCCTTCGAGGTGGCGGCCTTTTTCAGGTCGATGAGCTGGCTCGCCCAGGTCGGCACCTGCACGCCGACATAGCCCTTCTCGGCGGCCCATTTGGTGATGCCGTCCCAGGTATTGAACGGGGCTGCATCGCCCGCGAACTGGCCGAGGAAAATGGCCGGGCCCTTGATCGTCTTCATGATGTTTCTCCTCGTCTGAAACGCGATGATCGGGAGGATCGCGAAAATGCCGTGCGCCGAAACAAGCGGCTGGCGGATGACTGGAAAGGAATGATCGAAAGAGGGCGCGCACGAAGGCCGTGCGCGCCCCGAGATTTCATCAGAACGGAGAATCCGGGAAGTAGAACTGCTCGGCATTGTCCTTGGTCACCAGCGTGGCGTCGAGGATGTATTCGCCGCTGACCGGAACCTGATCGTAGAAATTGGCGGCGGTGAGCTGCATGGCGGTCGCCACCATCGCCGGCGGATAGAGAACATCGACCGGCACCATCTTGTCCCCGTCGATGACCCGCTTCACCATGTCCTTCGAGCCTGCGCCGCCGACGACATACTGAATGTCGCTGCGGTTCGCCTGCTGGATGGCTTCGAGCACGCCGACCAGCATGTCGTCGTCCTGAGCCCAGACCACGTCGATCTTCGGATACTTGGTGAGGTAGTCCTGCATGACGCGGAAGGCGTCGTCGCGGTTCCAGTTGCCGTACTGGCGCTCCAGAACCTTGACGTTCGAGCCCTTGATACCTTCATCGAAGCCGTCCTGGCGCTGCTGGTCGATCGGAATCGGCAGGCCGCGGATGACGACGACCTCAGCCTCCGGCGTGGTCTTGGCGATGTATTGGCCCGCCACGCGGCCGAGAGCCGGGTTGTTGCCGGCCACATAGAGGTCGCGGATCGTGTTGTCGTTGACGCTCGGCGCGCGGTCGACAAGAGCGACATAGGTGCCGGCGTCCTTGACCTGCTGGATGGCGTTGACGAGCTGATCCGGGTCCGTCGGCAGGATGACGAGGGCATTGATGCCCTGGACGGCAAGGTCCTGCACGGCATTCGCCTGGCTCGCCGGATCGGCGGAGGTCTTGACGATGACGTTGAGGCCTGGATGCTCTTCCATCAGAAGCTTGGCGACGCGTTCGGCATGAAAGACGACGCCGGCCGTCCAGCCGTGGTCGGCGGCCGGAATGGAGACGCCGATCGTCACCTTCTTTTCCTCCTGCGCCCAGCCGAGGCTGGGGCCGAGGGCAACCGAAGCGGCAAGCGCGGCGGCGGCCAGCCCGAAAGTTCTTCTACGCATGTTCTCTCTCCCAAGATGTTTTGCGGGGTATTCGATACTTGAGCCAGGCGCCCCCGATCCGCCCGGCCTGTCTCTTATGATCTGCGCATCAGCGACCGCTGCACGAGCATGGCGATGATGATGATCGCCCCCTGAATTGCGCCGATCAGGTATTCGCTGACGAAGTTCGAAAGCAGCATGATGTTGCCGACGATCTCCAGGATGAAGGCGCCGCAGACCGTGCCCCAGATGCGCCCGACCCCGCCGCGCAGCGCCGTGCCGCCTACGACGACCGCCGTGATCGCCTGCAGCTCCCACAGGATGCCGGTGGTGGCGGATGTGGAACCGAGGCGCGGGACGTAGAGCAGCACGGCGACAGCGACGCAGAGGCCCTGGATGACATAGGCGATGGTGCGCACCTTCCTGACCGAGATGCCGGAATAGCGCGCGACGTCCTCGTTGGAGCCCACCGCGATCACGTGCCGTCCATAGCGCGTGCGGTAGAGCACGAAGGCGGCGAGCGCGGCTGTGACGAAGATCGCCACGATCGGCACGGGAACGCCGAAGATGTCTCCGAAATAGACCGGGCGGTAGAGCGCTTGCAGCTCGCGGTCGCGCAGCGTGATGGCGCCGCCCTGGGAAAGCCAGGTGGTGAGCCCGCGATAGATGCCCATCGTGCCGAGCGTGGCGATGAAGGGCTCGATCCTGCCCACGGTGGTGATCAGACCGTTGAAAAGGCCGCAGGCAGCACCCAGCAGAAGGGCCAGCAGCATGCCCGCGATCAGCAGCATCATCGGATCGGCGATCGGCGCTGCGTTCAGGAACAGGATCATCAGGCTCGCAACGAAGGCGACCATGGAGCCGACCGAAAGATCGAGCCCGCCCGACGAGATGACATAGGTCGCCCCGAGCGCGATGATGGCGATGAAGGCGCTGCGGGTGACGACGTTGAGGATATTGGCGACCGAAACGAAGTTCGGATTGGCGAAATAGCCGAGGATGAGGAGCAGCGCGAGCGCGATGAAGGGCGCGATCGCGGCCATGTCCCAATCCCGCGAGGTCTTCGGCGCCTTGGCTGTTTCGGTGGCGGCGGTGGTCATCACGCGGCCTCCCCGGTCTTCACGCCCGTTGCCAGCACCACGATCTCATTCTCGTTCATATGGTCTCCCGTGACTTCGCCGACGATCCGGCTGGACCGCATGACCAGGATGCGGTCGCAGATGCCGATCAGTTCCTGCATTTCGGAGGAGACCACGATGATCGAGCGCCCCTCCTCCGCGAGTTTGGCGATGAATTTATAGATCTGTTCTTTGTTGCCGATGTCGATGCCGCGCGTCGGCTCGTCGATAATGACGATCGAGGGATCGAGCATCATCATCTTGGCGAGCAACAGCTTCTGCTGGTTGCCGCCCGAAAGCTGGCCAGCGAGAATATCCTTCCGGCCGGTGCGGATATCGAATTCGCGGATCGCCTCGTCGAGCGCATCGCTCTCGCGCTTGCGGTCGATCTGGAGGGCGTTGACGAACTTGCCGAGCGAGGCGAGCGTCAGGTTGACGCGCAGGTCCTTCGTCAGCAGCAGGCCCTTGCCCTTCCGATCTTCCGAAAGGTAGGCGATGCCCGCCTTCAGGCTCGCATGCACATCCTGGAAACTGATCGGCTTGCCGTTGAGACGAACCGTGCCGCGGCTCGGCCTCAAGCCCACGAGACCTTCCATCAGCTCCGTGCGCCCGGCGCCGACGAGACCGGCAAAGCCGAGAATTTCACCCTTGCGGAGCTGGAAGGACGCATCCTGCGCATAGCCGGGAACGTCGAGATGCTCGACTTCCAGCACCACTTCGCGCGCAACGCCGGCATGACGATCCGGATAAAGCTTGGCGACGTCGCGCCCGACCATCAGCCGCGCCATGTCGGCGGGCTCCAGTTCGCTCGCATCGTGCGAGGCGACGAGTCGGCCGTCGCGCAGCACCGTCACGCGGTCGGCGATCTCCTTCACCTCCGGCAGGCGGTGAGAAATGTAGAGGACGGCGACGCCCTTGGCGCGGATATCCTTGATGACCTTGAGCAGCGCCTCGGTCTCGTGCGGCGTCAGCGACGCGGTCGGCTCGTCGAAGATCACGACCCGATGCGGCACGAGCAGCACGCGGGCGATCTGCACGAGCTGGCGCTGGGCGATCGACAGCCGCGAGACGATGGCGTTCGGATCGATATCGCCGCCGAGATCGCGGATCGCCTTTGCCGCGCTCTCGTTCATGGCGCGGTCGTCCACCGTCAGGCCCTTTTTGAGTTCCCGGCCGAGATAGATGTTCTGCGCGACCGTGAGGTCGGGCGCGAGGAGGATTTCCTGATGCACCAGCACGATGCCGCGGTTTTCGGCATCCACCGGACCGGAAAAGGTAACCGGCTGACCATCCATCCGCATCTCGCCGCGCGTCGGCGGCTGGTTGCCGGCAAGAATTTTCATCAGCGTCGATTTGCCCGCACCGTTCTCGCCGATGATGGCGTGAACCTCACCTGCCTTGACAGTCAGGCCGATGTCGCGCAGCACTTCCACGATGCCAAAGGTCTTGGAAAGGCCGACCGCCTCCAGAAGCGGAGCGCTGTCGTGCGAGATCGCCGCAGTCATGCCCGGCCACCGCGAAAATAGCGCCCGCACGACTTCGGACACCCGGTCGCGACGTCCACGCCGGCATCAATGTAATCGATTACCTTCACCAATACTCCTCCCATCGGAATTAGACGCTAACCTAGTTTCTGAGGTACGTAAAGCAGGTTTGTGCTTGCGACTACATCCCCAATTCGTCGGAGCGCGAAGGGACTGTCTATGCGTGGTGTGCCTTGATGAAGTCGATGAATGCCCTAAGCGGCGCCGGCACCAGCCGCCGCCCCGGATAGTAGAGGAACGGGCCTGAAAAACGCAGCCACCAGGGTTCCAGAACCGGCTCCAGTGCTCCGCTGTCGAGGTGCGGACGCAGCCATTCCTCGAACAGGGCCACGACGCCGAGCCCCGACACGGCCGCGTCGATGGCGAGATCACTTGCTCCCCCCGCCTGGACGATGAGCGGACCGGTCGGATCGACGACGACGAGCTCGCCATCCTTCTCGAATTCCCAGGGGGGCATCCGGCCGCTGGCGAAGCGGTGACGCAGGCAGGTATGGCGCAAAAGATCACGCGGATGCTCGGGCCGCCCGTGACGGTCAAGATAGGCGGGCGATGCGGCGGCGGCAAAACATTGAACCCTCGGGCCGATCGGCACGGCGATCATGTCCTGCTCCAGCCGCTCTTCATAACGGATACCCGCATCGCAGCCCACCTTCAGGACATCGACGAAGCTCTCGTCCGTCATCACCTCCAGACGCACATCGGGATAGGCCTTGAGAAATTCCGGCACGATGTGCGGCAGCACGAGCCGGGCGGCGCTGGCGGGCACATTGAGGCGAAGCGAACCGACCGGCCGGTCGCGGTAGCCGTTCACCACGTCGAGCGCCGCTTCCATCTCGTCGAACGCCGGGCCGACCCGCTCCAGCAGCCCTCGGCCCGCCTCGGTTGCGATGACGCTTCGCGTGGTTCGGTTCAGCAGCCGCACGCCGAGTTTCGTTTCAAGGCGCCTGACCGCCTCGCTCAGGCTGGAAGCGCTGGCATCCGATGACCGTGCAGCCTCCCGAAAGCCTCCGGCTCGCGCCACCGCAACGAAAGCCTCAAGATCGCTCGTCTCGATTTTCATTGTTCGCTATTCCGCACAACCCGTCCGAATTGTAGCGCCTTATCCCGCCTATCGCCAACCTCTATCTTTTGCTCATCAGCAAAGGAGACGACCATGCCCCTCGACACCGTCGGAACATTCACCCTCGGCAACCGCACCGTGAAACGGCTCGGCTACGGCGCCATGCAGCTCGCCGGCCCCGGCGTTTTCGGCCCGCCGAAGGATCGCGCCGCCGCCATTGCCGTCCTGCGGGAGGCTGTTGCCGCCGGCGTCGACCATATCGACACGAGCGACTTCTATGGGCCGCATGTCACCAACCAGATCATCCGCGAGGCCCTTCACCCCTATCCGGATAATCTCACCATCGTCACCAAGGTATCGGCCAGACGCGGCCCGAATGCCGAATGGCTCCCGGCCACATCCAAGGAGGAACTGACCGCCGCCGTCCACGACAACCTTCGCAATCTCGGCGTAGACGTCATCGACGTCGTCAATTTCCGCTCAATGCTCGATGTGCACGGTCCGGCCGAAGGATCGATCGAGGAACAGGTGACGGTGCTCGCGGACCTGCAGCACCAGGGCCTGATCCGCCATATCGGCCTTTCCAACGTCACCGCGAAACAGGTGGCCGACAGCCGCAAGATCACCGAAATCGTCTGCGTGCAGAACATGTACAATGTTGCTCATCGGCAGGACGATGCTTTGATCGACCAGCTTGCCGGCGAGGGCATTGCCTACGTGCCCTTTTTCCCGCTCGGCGGCTTCTCGCCGCTCCAGTCCTCGACGCTTTCGAACGTCGCGGAACGGCTCGGCGCCACACCCATGCAGGTGGCGCTTGCGTGGCTCCTGCAGCGCGCGCCGAACATCCTTCTCATCCCCGGCACCTCGTCGGTCACGCACTTGAAGGAAAACCTTGCGGCTTCCGAGCTGACCTTGCCGGAAGATGCGGTCCGCGAGCTGGATGGGATTGGGGGCAAACAAGCTGCGTGACGCGAGCAGTCACCTCCCCCTCTGGCCTGCCGG
>NZ_JBHFJG010000042.1:0-788 GCF_057559155.1 Rhizobium moroccans
TGTTGATTTGCACTGAGAGCTGACCCGGGATTGCGGGAAATTATCACTGAGATTTGACCCATGTTTCAATCATCCTTCGCGAGGTTTCAGCGGGGGCTCTGGAGTGATCGACATGGCGTTACTGAGCGTAATCCGACGCTGGCATTTTCGAGAGCATCTATCGATCCGGGAGGTTTGCCGCAGGACCGGCCTGTCCCGGAACACTGTCCGCAAATACCTGCGCCTGGACGGCGTGGAGCCGAAGTTCAAGGTCCCAGAGCGACCGAGCAAGCTTGATCCGTTCGCGGATCGGCTGTCGGCCTGGCTGAAGACGGAATCCAAGAAGGGCCGCAAGCAAAAGCGCACCCTAAAACAACTCCATGCCGACCTGGTGAGCCTCGGCTATGATGGTTCCTATTGCCGTGTTGCAGCCTTTGCCCGGGAATGGAAGGCAGATCGGCAGAGGGAATTCCAGACGACAGGGCGCGGAACGTTCGTGCCCCTGGCCTTCGAACCGGGCGAAGCGTTCCAGTTCGACTGGTCGGAAGACTGGGCTATCATCGGCAATGAGCGCACCAAGCTGCAGGTCGCACATACGAAGCTGAGCTATAGCCGCGCCTTCATTGTCCGGGCCTATCTCCTTCAGACGCATGAGATGCTGTTCGATGCCCACAATCATGCGTTCCGCGTGTTTGGCGGCATCCCCGGTCGCGGCATCTACGACAACATGCGCACGGCAATCGACAAGGTCGGCCGTGGCAAGGAGCGTGACGTCAACGTGCGCTTCCTGGCGATGGCCAGCCACTACC
>NZ_JBHFJG010000043.1:0-100149 GCF_057559155.1 Rhizobium moroccans
CGTCTTCAGCCAGGCCGACAGCCGATCCGCGAACGGATCAAGCTTGCTCGGTCGCTCTGGGACCTTGAACTTCGGCTCCACGCCGTCCAGGCGCAGGTATTTGCGGACAGTGTTCCGGGACAGGCCGGTCCTGCGGCAAACCTCCCGGATCGATAGATGCTCTCGAAAATGCCAGCGTCGGATTACGCTCAGTAACGCCATGTCGATCACTCCAGAGCCCCCGCTGAAACCTCGCGAAGGATGATTGAAACATGGGTCAAATCTCAGTGATAATTTCCCGCAATCCCGGGTCAGCTCTCAGTGCAAATCAACAATCTGGAGTCGCGGCAGGCGGCGGGTCGGTCGTATTTCAGAACTCAAGCGGGTCCAGTATTGGGACCATCAATCACACCAATACCGATACCACCTACGGAACGACGTCCGATTACCGCCTAAAGACCAATGTCGAGCCTTTGGTGAGCTTCACCCTGGCTGGAGACCAGTTCGATCATCTCGATGATGCCGTCCTGCGCGTCATGGCTATGCGCCCGGTGAATTTCACCTGGGCGGAGTATCCCGAGGCCGGCCTGCAAACGGGTTTCATCGCACATGAGCTACAGCAGGCAGCACCGCATGCGGTGAGCGGCCAGAAAGATGCCAAGGAAGATATCGGCACGGCCACCATTCCCGAGAAGGTCATTCCCGCCCAAGTGATCCCCGGCGATACAGTCACGGTCATTTACCCGGAGACCGGTGAACCGGTGGAGATACAGACGCCCGACCGTGAAGTTCCAGAGCAGATCATTCCCGCACAGGTCTTTGAGGACGTCCGCAATGGCGAGATCGAGGGCGCCGAGTGGGTGAAGACGGGAACACGACCGGTATACCAGGCTGTGGACCACGGCAGGTTGACGCCGGACCTCGTGGCAGCCGTCCAGAGCCTGACGCTCATGGTTTTGGAGCAGCAAGCGGAAATGAAGGCGATGGCGGAGCGTATCTCCGCGCTGGAGCTGGCATAACGCCGCGATGGTGGCGCGAGGATCCAGGCTGACGTGAATCGAGGGTGATTGTTGATCGATTGACGTAATTATTGCTTCCCGCGAATGGCTTTCGTATAAGCCTCGTAGGATTGGGCGGGGAAAAATGCCACGAATTCTTCATCTCGACGGCGTTCGAGGGCTTCTTGCTGCGAGCGTCATGTTAAGTCACGTAATTGGTGGCATCACCGGTTGGGCAGCGGATAGGCCGTTTTACGGTGCATTTTTAGCCGTTGATTTGTTCTTCGTTCTCTCGGGCTTCGTCCTGTCGAAGTTGCTGCTAGCCGAGAAGTATGGCTTCCGCGCGTTTTTCTGGATGCGCTTTTGGCGACTGTGGCCTCTGCATGTCGCGACCATCCTACTCTGCATCGTCGTCTATGAGTTAAACCGCTCGGTTGGACATTATGCGCCGCCGGACGTGATGTTCTCGGACATCCCGCTGATCCTGGAAAACGCGGCGTTCCTGATGACGTTGGGGATCGTGGATGTGGCGGTGATTAATGATCCCTCTTGGTCGATCGGGATCGAATTTTGGCTTTCAGCGCTATTGTTGCCTCTTCTGATTAGAGGCAGTTTGGCTGTGTTGCTAGCAATCATTGTGGCGGCTTACCTCTTCATCGCCATTCACGCGCATGGGCTTATGGCCATTGGTGCTGTGTACCCCTTCGTTAGCCTTGGGGTGCTGAAGGGGATTGCCGGGATGTCGCTTGGTGTAGCGATCTGCAAGGTCGAAGAGCCGCTGAACTCAAAGCTGGAAAACATGGACGTTCAGTGGTACGCCGCATTGATTTCCGTATCGTTTGCATTCACTGCGGCCGCTATTGTCTGGCAGAATAATAGCCTGCTCAACTTCGCGGTAATCGTCGCTATCATCCCTGTCCTGGCCGCGAGATCGTTCTCAAGATTGAGGTCGATCAATGGCTTTTTGTCTTCCAAGCCGTTAGTTTGGCTCGGCACGATCAGCTTCTCACTCTACCTCGTCCACACACCAGTCTTAGTTCTTCTGGATGTACCGACTGTTGCAAGAAGTCTTGGCGGTGTGAATGCAGCGATTTTTCTTAGCGTCGCCTGCATTCTTGCCGGTGCTGCTGTCCATTACTTCTTCGAGAAACCGGTAGCGCGGATAGTAAAGGGCTTTGGTCGAAAGGCCACTGGTGGGGACCTTATTGGGGCCGCAACGCGCCCAAGTCCGAAGGAAGGTGAGAGGCCTCTGGACCCAACACCGAGCAACGCCTGAAATTCGCAATCTCTTAGATGAGTATTCGGCCGGCGCACCCCAAGACTGTGCACCGGCCAGCGGCTGGCTGCTGAAGGAGCGCCTTGCCGCACTCCTTATGTGGCCCTTTGAAGATGCTCGATCAAGGCAAGCATAGGACCGGCAGTTCGCGCTCCTGCCGGTCCTACGGTCGCGGGGAGGTCAATCGGCATTCGGCCGCGACCTTCACCAAACTCTCATGAATGGGCGGTGTTCCCGCGTCGTAGGGGTAGAGCATAGCGCCGGCAAGTTTGGACTCTTGCCGGCGCTATGGTCGCGGTGCTCCCAGGAGAATGAGCACGCGCGACTTGGGGCCGAAAATACGGAGCATGAACCGTTACCTCGGCCCTAATCGCCATAAGACCGGCGACATGCCACGATCGCCGCCCCTATGGCTTAGATCAGTCTAGAACCTGCACGACTGTCCTGGATTTCGGCTCCACGATTATGCGGCGTTCATTGACGACCGTATAAGCGTAATCGGGGTTTTGAGGCACAGGGGTTAAAACTACGGTTTCAGGTACCGGCTTGCCGACCACGATCTCCTGTTCCACCACAATCGGCTGCGCTGGCATCGGTGCTTCTTCGACATACGTTACCACTTCCCGCGGCGGCGGATCGATGGCCCCGCCGGCTACACCGCCCACCACGGCACCAATACCTGCGCCGACTGGGCCGCCTACGATTGCGCCAGTGGCGGCGCCGCCTACCATGCCAGTGGCTGCACCCTTACCCTCTTGGGCAACGGCTGTGCCGGCAAATAGGATTGCGGCAGTTGATAGAATACATGTCCATTTCATTGGTGTTCTCCTCTCTGTTACGTCGTGCTCACAACAGGCCGGAAGTCAAATAGGTTCCCGGATGGGGCTTTAGTCCTAAGCAACTCGAATAAAAGGAGGAGGTATTCTTCGGCAGGGTCGGTTCCGTGGTTGGAATGCATGCTAATAAGCATAGGCCGGAAACCGCTAGCCTCGCGCCGGCGCGAGGAAAGAGGCCCGACATAGCCTGACGGAACCATGTCGAGCCCCGCCGCTAGGGAGTGGGAAGCTCTTCGCGGCGGCTCATTCTACACGCTGTCCTGACCGAAAAACCCCTAGAAATGGGGGAGGAAAGGAGAGGCCCGAACTGTTCAGGCGTTGTCCGGGCCCCTCACGCCGCAGCGGGTCGGGGAGACTTCCACGGCAAAACCGCCGTAAAGCGGCAACCGCTTCCAAGCAATCTGTTCTTCTGGATCAGGTAAATATCAAATGAAGGAGGCCTGGTGGCTGCTACTCCACCAGGCCTCTGTGCTGCGAATTGTATTATTTCGGGGTGACGGGGATCCGCAGCCTCGCACCGCCGCTGGAGGTCTCTGGCGGGTGCGATGGCAGGTTAACCACGCATCCCCCCTAACGGTTCCCTTCAACATCGGAGAAAAATCATGACACGACGCATCAACGCGGCGGGGCTTTCGCACGTCAAGCAGTGGGAAGGCCTCAAGACCCGCGCCTATCGAGACGTGGCCGGTATTCTGACGATCGGCTACGGCCACACCTCCGCCGCCGGCGCGCCCATGGTCACGGAAAGCATGAAGATCACTGAGGCTCAGGCCGAGGAAATCCTAAGCCACGATCTCCGGAAGTTTGAGGAGCGCGTCGAGCGCTTCGTGAAGGTGCCGCTGACCGACAATCAGTTCGCGGTGCTGGTCTCCTTCGATTTCAACACCGGCAAGCTCGACAAGTCCACGCTGCTCAAGAAGCTCAACAAGGGCGACTATGACGCCGTTCCGGTCGAGTTGATGAAGTGGGTTCACGCTGGTGGCAAGAAGGTGAAGGGTCTCGTCAATCGCCGTGCTGCCGAGGCTGGCCTGTGGGCAAAGGGCGAGTTCGTCTCGAGCAACACTGTCGAAGCGAAGACGAAGGCTCCCGCGACCGATGTTGCCGTGGTCGGCGGTACCGGTGCGGCGGGTGCTGGTGCGACCATCGGCCCTGCTATTCCCGAGATCGTGGATGTGGTCAGCGGCCAACAGGACGAGCTTTCGAGCGGCGATTGGACCCGGATTGCCATTGCCGTGATAATTGTTGTTTTGACCCTCTATGGCATCTATCGGAAGGTGAGGGCGTGATGACTTCTACGCCCCGCATTCTCGGTGCCTTCGGTATCCTCCTCATCCTCGTGCTCATCGGCGGCTGGTTCTGGAAACAAGCCGGTGACGAGGCTCGTCTATCGATCGAAAGGCATAACAATGAAGCAGGTGATGCTTCGGATCGGGCTCGTAGCGATTTTGACGTTTGTCCTCACGGCTTGTGGGACTTCGGCGCCGAAAAGTGTGTCGGGGCTGCGGCGGGTGGTGGGGACTGACCTCATCGGGGCTCGTGGAGCCACGCCAGCCGATCAGCGAAAGATTGACCGGACGGTGGTCGGGATCTGCTCTGCTGACCTTTGGAGCCGGGAAGAATGCGCGCGGCACGGGGCAGAAGCCAAAGGCGCCTAGCTTACCGTCTTTCCGGGCGATCGGGTCACGGATCGCATCACTCGACTGAGTTCAGGCTCACGCTCTTCACCTTCATCCGGATTGCAAACGGGGCAGGGCATCCCGGCCCCGCCGCAATGGCAGGCCTTTGGGCCAGCCCAAGGCCGGTTCGGGTGAGCCTCACATATCCAACCGGTATCGTCGCACTTCTCGCATCGCATATCGGCACCAATCCCGCTTTCGGTCGATCTTACCACAGGCCGAGGGCGCATGAACTCTATACCACAACACGCATCATATGAGGGCCGGGGAATTGACGAGCAAGGATACGGACATGGTCACGGTACCAACTCCCACCTGGAAGTTCGAATGGAACCTGAACACTCTGGTGAGCCTGATTGGCTTCATCGGGATTTTCTTCGCCTGGGGCGCCACCTGGAACCAGGTGCAATCCGAGATGCGGGCGAACTCTGCGGCGATCGAGCGGCTCGACAAGAGGCTCACCGCGGCGGAGGTCGCTCTCCGTACACTCGATACTCAGGAAATCCGGATCGCTGCTGTCGAGAAGCAGGCGAGCGAGGCAGCCGTTTCCATGCGCTCGCTTGAAAGCACGCTCAATACCCTGGGTTCCGATATCAGGGTGGTGCGCGAAATCCTGCAGAGGATCGAAGGTGACCGGCCTTCATTGCCTGCACGCTGAGAATTGCGGGACTTCTCATGGGGCGATAAGCTGCAGGTGGGCAATGCGGCAGCGCGGGCTAGTGTTTGAAATCATGCTTCCGAAGATGAACGGATGCGAACAGAAGGTCGTCGGCACATTCCGCAATTGCTGAAAGGACTTCTTCTTCGTTCCAGCCCGCCTCTACAGCAGCAGTGACCAAGTCTTTGATTGGCTTCTCGACCACCGATCTGCATTGCAGCAGTCGGGTTCCGTCAGTGGTTTCGACTGTTGGTGACGGGAAGCGAGGCATTTCCTTCTAAGTAGAGCATGTTTGTTCTTAGACAAGATTTGTACTTGTCCCGCACCATTCTTTATTCAGACGCTCTTTCGCGCATTTCTCTTGATCTCCTCCCACTGCGGATAGTGCTCATAGCACCACCATTTGACCGGCTCCGCATAGACGGCTGCTGCCAGTATTCATAGCTTGACGTTATAAACGTCTTCTAGATTGATCTGGCTGGAAAACCAACGGATGATCTGCCCCTCAAGCGAATCTTTGCATCAGTTGGAGAGGACAGAATGGAACTGCGCCACATGAGATGCTTTGCCACGCTGGCCGAGGAACTTCATTTCGGTCGCGCGGCTGCGGCGCTGTCCATGGCGCAGCCCGCCCTCAGCGTGCAGATCCAGACGCTGGAAAAGGAGCTTGGGGTTCAGCTTCTCACCCGCTCCACCCGTCGCGTTCAATTGACCAAGGCCGGCGAAATTTTCTACGAGCGGTGTATCCGTATTCTGCGAGAGGTCGAAAACAGTTCCGCGGTCGTCAGGGCTGTTGCAGGCAAGAATGTCGACCGGATCACGATCGGAACCATATACCCGGCAACCTTCGGTGTCCTGCCACTCTTTCTCAGCAAGATCGGCAAGAGATTTCCTGATATCGAGATTCACATCAGCAGCGGCTCCACCGATGCGATCGTCCGCGATCTGGAAAAGGGCCGCATCAATCTCGGTTTCATCCGGCCATTCGAGAACATCGGATCGCTGCGTTGGCAGAAGATCGCCAATGAGCGTTATCTCTTGGCGGTGCCCACTGAAAGCCCGCTGGCGACGGCGCAAACAATTACCATGAGCGATCTGAAACGCGAGCGGATCATCTCCTTTTCTCGCTCAAACCTCTCTTATACGGAAAAGTACTTCTCCGAGCAGTTCAGAAAACACGACCTTGTCGATCACGTCGCCTATAGCTGCGACGACACCCTCTCCATGGTTTCGCTCGTTGCCGCGGGGCTTGGTGTCGGTTTCGTTCCCGAATGGACGCAGGATCTGCCTCATCGGTCGTTTTGCCTTCGGGAAGTGAAGGGAGTGGATTTTACGATCGGCATGGGGCTCGCCTGGAGCAAGGAAGACCCCACCGCGAACCGCGATGAGATCGTGGAAATCGCTCGCTCGCTTGCAACAGCCTCGCGACCACTACGTCCCTGACTTTCTCTGCTCGGCGCCCAACCTTAGGCGATCGAACAGTTCTGGACAGAACTCAAACTGCCGGGCAGTTCCGCGCCCCATGGAGTTCTTGACGATCGTCTCTGTGAGTATGCCACGCTCGACAAGCGGATCGACCGATTCCGCGACGGCATTGCGCGTCAATCCGGTGATTTTAACGATATTGGATAGAGTTAGCTTTTCGTGGCGCTGATGCATCACGAAGAGCACCGTCATCATCCCCACTTGCTTTAAACGCGATTGCGGCGTTTCACCCTCTGCCGGTTTGCCGAGGACCTCCTGCAGAGCATAGGCCGAGAAAAGCTGGCTTTGCCAATGAGCATTAAGTGCGCCTGTCATATCTTCTCTCGTGCGGCATCCGAAGTCCCCTCGTGCTAGAACACTATCGTTCTGCCACTCGGTTGAGGAGGACCGGTCATGGAGAATATCGCCACCATCGGATTAGACATTGCCAAGAACGTTTTTCAAGTGCACGGCGCGGATAAGGATGGCGCACCGTTGCTCGATCGCAAGCTTAGCCGCGCGGAAGTGCTGGGCTTTTTCGAGCGATTGCCACGATGCGTGGTCGCTCTGGAAGCGTGTGGAACTGCGCATTACTGGGCGCGCTGCATCTCGGAACTGGGCCATGAGGTGCGCCTGATACACGCCACATATGTGAAACCCTTCGTTAAGCGGGGAAAGACCGACGCCTTGGATGCGCAGGCAATCGCCGAAGCGGCCACACAAAAGACGATGCGGTTTGTTCCGATCAAGTCGGTTGACCAACAGGCAGCGACCATGATCTTCGGCGCCCGGAGCCTTTTCGTTCGTCAAAGAGCGCAGGCTACAAATGCGCTACGCGGTCACTTGTCGGAACTTGGATTTACCACGAATACCGGACTTGCAAGCTTCAAGTCGCTTGCGGCGGCTGTTCGTGGCACGGACGGGACACAACTTCCTAAGATTGCCAGAGATGCCCTCGAGGAAATCGTTCTGCAAATCGAACGCTTGTCAGAGCGCATAGAAAAACTAGATCGAGAGATCGTTGAGCGCGCAGATCGTGACGAGGATATGCGGCGACTAATGACGATACCGGGGATTGGGCCCCGGATCGCTGCGGCAGTGAAGGCAATCGTTCCAGATCCCTCCGAATACAAAACGGCGCGCCATTTCGCAGCTTGGATTGGTCTGACGCCGAAGTCACATTCAAGCGGCGGCAAAATTCTCCTGGGGCATATCTCGAAGATGGGCAATCGTGAACTTCGTTCGCTGCTCTACTTGGCGGGGGCAACAGTGCTTGGCACCGTCAAAGATGACAGTGGGATGGTGCGCTGGTCAAAAAGGCTGAAAGCTCGACGCCCCTTCAAGGTTGCTGCTGTAGCGGTGGCAAACAAGCTGGCCCGAATAATTTGGGCAATATTGGTCAAGGGCGGAGTTTACGTTCGCGTGAAAACGGCGTCGAATTCAGGGGTGGCGGCGGGCGAGGTGCAGGGACTCGCGTGATCTGCCATTGCCTATGCATAGGCGGGACGAAAACCAATGTGTTGGTCTCTTGAAACGCAAAAGATGGGCAACGAAAACCGGCATTGTGTGAGTGCGCCTAGGCACGCGAAAGATTGTGGGACTTGCCCCGCGGGGAGGCTAAAGGCTAGCGGCTAGCTGTCGCTAAGGCCGTAGTTGATACAGCACCGTTTCGACTGAGGGCATCGCAATAAACGCGTCTCGCCGGCGGGTCGCTCTGCATAGCTGGAGCGGCCCGTCCTGTTCGTCGACTACTCGCGAACAGGATCACTCCTATCCTTCAGCGGCAGGTGATCTTGAGTACTGGTCGAAGGAATGCGCATCGGTCAGTCTGGGTATCTGCGCTTCCACCCTCGGGTGGGCAAAGCCCTTGTATTCGACGCTAGGCACATCGTTTGCTGCTCATTTCATCGTAGAGCTGCTCGACGCGGCACATGGCGTCCAGCCGCGAATTCTCCCAACCGCTGCCTTTTCCTGGGCGCTTCCGACGACGCCCTTCGACGCCGTACAAAATCCAGAACCAGATATCCTTGCTGGTGGCCGCCGCCTCAAGCTGGAAGACCCTGCCGATCGGCTGTGTGCCATCGAGGCCGATGAAATCCTCCGGCTCTTCTTCCGCCCAGCTATGTTGCCAGCGGTATCGAGGCTTCGATCCTTCTGGGATTTTCTGCCAGCCCATCCAGCCATTGTAGCCGCCAACCCGGATCGCCGCGTTCTTCTCCCGCTCTGCCTGGCGGGCTTTCTCTGCCGCGCGTTGTCGGGCAGCTTCTTCTCTTTCCTTCCGCTCGCTCTCCTTTCTTGCGAGGATAGCCGCTTCGGCACTGCGCACCTGGTCGGTATAAGCGCCGCACGGCGGCTGGCTTCCGAAGGCGCGTCGATGCTCACAGTCCTTTGTTGCGTTCATGACGAGGACTTCAAGCAGCACATCGGGTGAGGACGTCTTGAGAACCTCCGCTTTCGACAGATCCTGCCGAAAGTCGCATTGCGTGCAGGCAATCTCGATTATCTCCTCCGGCACGTCTCTCAGCGAAACCAATTTTCTAGGCCTCTCGGCATCGGACACGACTTCTCCTTCGCGCCGAAGCACGTTCTTCCTTTGTAACTTTTCATAGGGAGCGCCGCCGCATTGCGGCTCCGATGTTCTGATTATGTTCTCATCTGATGCGATGAGTCAATGATGAATGTTATTAAGAACTCGCTGATGTAATATCGGGCATGACCAAGCGCCCGAGAAAACCACCCTCCAAGCCGCTGCTCAACGAAACCGATCTGCCGCTCCAAAGCCGGCCGATCCGCAAGCGTGATCCCAAGCAGCCGCAGCTTCCCTTTGACCCCATGCCGGAGCGGGTAGAGCCGTGCCTAGCTCTCCTGAAGCCGAAGGCGCCGCATGGGCCGGAATGGCTCTTCGAGATCAAATGGGACGGTTACCGGCTAGCGGTGCATATCGAGCCGAACCGCGTTCGCATCCTCACCCGCAACGGCCACGACTGGACGCACCGGTTTCCGGCGATCGTTGACGCGGCGAAGGCTCTCGGGCCGACGACGATGATCCTGGACGGGGCGGCGGTCGTTCTCGACGAGCATGGTCTACCAAACTTCGGCATGCTGCAGAACTCCCTCGGCGGCCGCGGTGGCAAGCTTCCGTCCCGAAATTCCCTTCTCTACGCCTTCGACCTCCTATACTTCGACGGCCACGATCTGAGGGGCATGGAATACGAGGGCCGGCGATCGATGCTGGAAAGCCTTCTCGTAGGCGCTGACGGCTCTATCCGTCTTTCCGAGAACTTCGATGAAGATCCGGAGGAAATGCTTCGCCATGCCTGCCAGTCCGGTCTTGAGGGCATTATTGCCAAGCATCGGGACCGGCCGTATCGATCCGGACGCACCGGCGACTGGCTGAAGATCAAATGCGTCCTCAGCGACAGCTTCACGGTTGTCGGCTACGAGCCGTCCACGAAGGTGCCGGACGCAGTCGCAAGCCTTCTCCTGGCCGCGTACAAGGGCGTGGATCACGTCTATGTCGGTGGGGTAGGGACAGGCTTCAGCCAGGACGAGGCGAGGCGGCTCAAGAAGCAACTCGACAAGCTCAAGACGAGACTGCCGCCAGTGACGATCCGCGGCAAGAACTTGGTGCTGACCGCGCCGGCATTCATTGCCGAAATCGAGTATCGCGGCTGGACCCATGACGGAAAGCTTAGGCATCCATCATTCAAAGGGATTAGGGACGAAGCGGACGCGGGTGATGTCTATCGCCTGCCCGATTGAAATCTATCAATATTGGCAGATGGCGGTTTTGGGGAATATGGCCTATCCCAAGTGAGAACGGCACAGCAGGGAGGACTCGCCGTGGGGATTGTAGTTTACGGATACCAGATCATTCCGGGCGACGACGAGGATCTTCACTTCGCCACCACGCTAGAGGCGTGCATGAAGGATGCATCCGACCTTTTGAAGGATTTGCGCAATGATCCGGAGGTCAGCCCAACCGAGTTCGGCGCCAGAGCGGTATATGAATGCACTCTGAAGATGCCGGACCCTGCAACCCTTGTTGCCTTCCTCAATGAGCACACAGAAGCGATCGAGAATTGCATAATGGACCGTAAGCTGGTGACGGTCGTCGGGAATTAGGGGCAGCTATTCGAGCTTCCGCTTCAATGCATGCAGCAGCGCCTCCAACTCTGCATTCGAGCCGGCCGCGAGCATGAGGTTGTCGGCGACCTCGATGATTGCCGTCAGGACCTCCGTCTCCTCCCATCCAGCCTTCACCGCATCCTCGATCAGCTCCTGCAGCGGTATCTCGACCGCCATCTGGCAGAACAGGTGCCGGTTCTGGTCTCCCATTGGGAGTGTCGGAGGAGGGATGTCGCTCATCCCGAAAAGGATAGGGCGAACTGAGATGGCGAAAAGGGAGGGGAGGTTGAAGTAGATGGCGGCTCTGCCGAACGCGTGAGCCGCCATAGAAGATGTCAGTAGAGAATGCGCCGGTTATTGTTCTTGCGGTAGATGTTCCGCGAGGCTCGATCTTGCATCCGTTCAATCTGACGACGCTCGCGAGGCGAAACGTACCCGTCTCTGCCTGCACGCCACTGCGCCCGGTCAATCCGCTGCTGCTGGCGGCGAAGATTGTGCAACTCTCTCGGCGTTAGCTCTCCGCGTGCGGCTCCGCGGTAAATTCGCTGTTCCTGGCGATATTCACGCGCGTCGCTACGGTAAGTCTGGGCAAGGATCGGAGAGGCAGAAGCCAATATGACTGCGATGGCACTGATGATGATCTTCTTCATGATAGGGCCTCCATTTCCCAACAGTCGAAATTTGCGCGCCGAACTTTGAACAGGCGATTAACGTTCCATTCATGTGAGGGAGGGACTGAAGAGGAAGGGCCGTTTCGATCCCACAAAAGGTGAGGGGACAGTCTAAAATTCGCTAATCAAATCAACGGCACTTGAATTCCCCTCACCATTGGCGATTCTCATTGAAAACACTTAGAAATTTGGAACTTCTGGCATTCCTGCAGGGGTCGCCATTATCTTCATTGTCCGACCCGGAGATATAGGTAACAGAACTTACCGGAGACACGGGTAACAACTCTCGTTCCGAATGGGCTCGGTAAGTTCCTAGCTTGCATGGCGTCACCGCCATCCGCGGCATCGCCATGGCTCAGCATGCCGGATGCCGTCCGAGACTGCAGCAAATCGGCAACGCGGGCGGATCAATCCCATGTTTACGAAAATTTCGGCTTGGGAAGAGCCGCTTCCGCTCTTATATTAGCGATATCGGTTCCGTCGTGTTGCACGGGGAAGACCGGATTTGGATTTCGCGGGCAGGACCAGCGAAACGCGTCAAGCACATTCAATGGCTTTTAACCGGGCGGCTTCAGGCTGCCTGGCGGGTAGACTATTTTGATTTCGTCCGGGAGTTCTCATGACCAAGACGATTCGCGCCGGCATGGCGGCCATGGTTTCCATTTTTCTTGCGACGGGTCCGGCGATCGCCGATAGCGGGCGGCTGATCTGGCAACCGGCCAAGAGTTCGGACACCAGCTATTCGGTGAAGATGGGCATGCGCTTGCCGACCAGGCTCGAGCCCGAGGCCGGCATTAATATGGGCATGTCGGCCTCCAAGGGCGGGGCGCTGGTGGAGACGCCGGTCAATGTCTGGGGCAGGGTGAAGACCCAGGCCATCCAGAGGCCGGCCTATGAAAGCAACCGCGACATCGATTTGTCCTTCGATGCGCTGCACGGCAGCGGCGCAATCACCATGAACTATTATGACAAGCGCGTCGCGACGCCGACGATCGACGTCGAGCGGCGCAGCAGCTATGCGATGCGCTATGACGGTGTCGCGCAGGAGTGGTGCGGGTTGGAAACCAGCCAATCGCTACGCATTGCGCGCCCCGGCACGGTTGGCACCGCCTTTGTCGTGAAGGGCAAGGCGGCCAATAATTTCGAGACACTCGGCGCCGATCTCGGGCTGGAACAGAAATTCGGGAAGAACATGACCCTCAGCGGCTCGCTAGGGCGGACGACGACTTCGACCGACACCGCAGTGAACGTGAACGCCCGCTATTCCTTCACGTGGTAGCGGATGCGTGCCCCTCGAATAAATAAGTACCTCTAATAAAAAGGGCGCCTTTCGGCGCCCTTTTTCGTGAAAGCCCCGCTCAGTGCAGGATCTGGCTGAGGAAGAGCTTGGTGCGCTCGTGCTGTGGATTGTCGAAGAATTCCGCGGGAGAATTCTGTTCGACGATCTGTCCCTGATCCATGAAGATCACCCGGTTGGCCACCTGGCGGGCAAAGCCCATCTCGTGGGTGACACAGAGCATGGTCATGCCTTCCTCGGCGAGGCCCACCATGGTGTCCAGCACTTCCTTGATCATTTCCGGGTCGAGTGCAGAGGTCGGCTCGTCGAAAAGCATGATCTTCGGGTTCATGCAGAGCGACCGGGCGATCGCCACGCGCTGCTGCTGACCGCCGGAAAGCTGGCCGGGATATTTATGCGCCTGCTCGGGGATCTTCACGCGCGCGAGATAGTGCATGGCGACCTCTTCCGCCTGCTTCTTCGGCATCTTGCGGACCCAGATCGGCGCGAGCGTGCAATTTTCCAGGATCGTCAGATGCGGGAAGAGGTTGAAATGCTGGAACACCATGCCGACCTCGCGCCGCACCTCGTCGATCTTCTTGAGATCGTTGGTGAGCTCGATGCCATCGACGACGACGCGGCCGGACTGATGTTCCTCGAGGCGGTTGATGCAGCGGATCATCGTCGATTTTCCGGAGCCGGACGGGCCGGCAATGACGATGCGCTCGCCGCGCATGACCTTGAGATTGATGTCGCGCAGCACGTGGAAATCCCCGTACCACTTGTTCATCTTGATGATCTCGACGGCGACGTCGGTGTCGGAAATCGTCATTTTCTTGGGTTTGGCTTCTGCCATCTTTTTCCCCTTTGTTATCGTTTGCTGCCAGCTTAGCGCTTATGGCCGGTGTCGAGGTGCCTCTCCATGAAGGCGGAGTAGCGCGACATGCCGAAGCAGAAAAGCCAGAAGATGAAGCCGGCGAAGATGAGGCCGGTTAGCGGCGTGACCGGCGTGATCCAGGTCGTATCGGTGAAGTTGAGGCGCACGATGCCGAGCAGGTCGAACATGCCGATGATCGACACCAGCGAGGTATCTTTGAAGAGGCCGATGAAGGTGTTGACGATGCCGGGAATGACCAGCTTCAACGCCTGCGGCATGACGATCAGCCGGATTTTCTGCCAATAGCTCAGGCCGAGCGAGTCGGCGCCTTCGAACTGCCCCTTCGGAATGGCCTGCAGGCCGCCGCGGATGACTTCGGCCATATAAGCGGAGGCGAAGAGCGCCACGCCGACGAGGGCGCGCAGGAAGTTGTCGATCGTCCAGCCGGTCGGCAGGAAGAGCGGCAGCATCACGTTCGCCATGAAGAGCACGCTGATCAGCGGCACGCCGCGGATGATCTCGATAAAGCCGACGCAGAGCGTGCGGATGATCGGCATATTGGACCTGCGCCCCAGCGCGAGGAGAATGCCGATCGGCAGCGAGACGGCGATACCCACGAAGGACAGGATCAGGGTGACCATCAGGCCGCCCCAGAGGGGTGTCTCCACCTCTCGCAACCCGAACCCGCCATGCAGCAGGAAGAAGGCGACGATCGGCAGGGCGCCGAAAAGCAGTATGGCGTTGAGGCCCTTGCGCGGCAGCTTCGGAATCAGGATCGGCACCAGGAGCGCGATGAACATGATACCGACCAGTATCGGCCGCCAGCGCTCGTCATAGGGGTAGCGTCCGAACATGAACTGCTGGAAGCGGTCTCCGATGAAAGCCCAGCAGGCGCCGGACCAGCCGTCGGGCTGGATGCCGCCCTGCGCGATGGTGGTGCAGGCGCTGCGGTCGGAGCCGGACCAGACGGCATTGAAGAACAGCCATTCGAGCATGCCGGGCAGCACCCAGAGCAGGAAGGCGATCGCCAGGGCAGTGAGGATCGTGTCCCTCGGTGTCGCGAGCAGGTTTGCCCTGATCCAGCCTGGGACGCTCCTGATGCTGAGCGGGGCCGGTTCGGCCGGCAGCATTTGGGGACGGACGAAAGCGACGTTCTTTGCGCTCATGATCTTATCTTTCCACCAGGGCCATCTTGGCGTTGAACCAGTTCATGAACAGCGACGTCAGAATGCTGATGGTGAGATAGACTGTCAGCATGATGAAGATCGCTTCCACGGCTTGTCCCGTCTGGTTGAGGGTCGTGCTGGTCGTGGAAAAGAGTTCGGGGAAGCCGACGGCGACACCGAGCGAAGAGTTCTTCGTCAGATTGAGATACTGGCTGGTCAGCGGTGGAATGATGATGCGCAGGGCCTGGGGAACCACGACGAGACGTGTCGTCATCGCCGGTTGAAGTCCGAGTGCGGACGAGGCTTCGGTCTGTCCTTTCGCCACGCCTCGGATGCCGGCACGGATCACCTCGGCGATGAACGAAGCCGTATAGAGGGACAATGCCAGGTAGAGGGCAACGAATTCCGGCAGTATCCGGGCTCCGCCCGTCATGTTGAAACGGCCGGCGATCGGAGGATCGAAGGTGAGGGGCGCGCCCGCCGCCAGGAAGGCGAGGATAGGCAGCCCGACGACAAGGCCGATGCCCGTCCAGATGATCGGGAACTGCTGCCCCGTTGCCATCTGTCTCTTCGTGGCCCATTGCGCGATTGCGAGCGCGGCGATGATGCCGAGCACGAAGGCGATGGGTACGAACACCGCACCTTCGCCCCAGATCGGTTTGGGGAAGGCCAGCCCACGATTGTTGAGAAATGTGCTGAAGGGGAGCGCGATCGAATCTCTTACCTGCGGCAGGGTGTCGAGCACGCCCTTGTACCAGAAGAAGATGACGAGCAGCACCGGGATGTTGCGGAAGATTTCCACATAAACGGTGCAGAGCTTGGCGATCAGCCAGTTTCTGGAAAGGCGCCCCAGACCGACGAGAAAGCCGATGATCGTGGCGGTGACGATGCCGAGGGAGGCGACCAGCAGCGTATTGAGGAAGCCGACCACGATGGCGCGGCCATAGGTGGAGTCGTTCGTATAGGAGATCAGCGTCGTGCTGATGTCGAAGCCGGCGCGTCCATTGAGGAAGCTGAACCCGGATGCCGTACCAGCCCGGGCAAGGTTCTCTGTCGTGTTATGGAATATCCACCAGCCGAAGATGACGACGATTGCGAGTGCGAGTACCTGGAAAAAAATACCCCGGTATTTGGGGTCGTAGACATAGGACCGGAGAGTCCTCGCCTCGGGAGGCGCGAGTGCAGCGTCTGTCATGCTAGCCAAATCCCCTTATGACCTTGTTCAGGTCTTCTTTTTCTTATGCGTTTTTATGAGTTCTCAAGCGAGATAAGGCGGCCGGGGCCGCCTTATCAATTCACGATCCAGCGATCAGCGGACCGGGGGCGCGTATTGCAGGCCGCCCTTGCTCCAGAGAGCATTGAGGCCGCGCTCGATTTTCAGCGGCGTGTTCTGGCCGATATTACGCTCGAATACCTCGCCGTAATTTCCGACCTGCTTCACGATGTTGTAGGCCCACTCGTTGGTGAGGCCGAGGTCGGTGCCGATCTTGGTATCGGCTTCGGTGCCGAGGAACCGCTTGATGTCAGGGTTCGTCGATTCCTTCATCTCGTCGACATTGGCCTGGGTAATGCCGAATTCCTCGGCTTGAACCATGGCGTAGCCGGCCCACATCACGATGTCGAACCACTGGTCGTCACCCTGGCGGACTGCCGGGCCGAGCGGCTCCTTGGAGATGATTTCCGGCAGGATCATGTGATCGCCCGGATTGGAAAGCGACAGGCGCAGGGAATAGAGGCCGGACTGGTCGGTCGTGTAGACGTCGCAACGGCCGGACTGGTAGGCGGCGTTGACTTCCTCGAGCTTTTCGAAGACGACCGGATTGTACTGCAGGTTATTGGCCTTGAAGTAGTCGGCGAGGTTGAGCTCGGTCGTGGTGCCGGACTGAACGCAGACGGCGGCGCCGGAGAGTTCGAGCGCGGACTTCACGTTGAGGCTGTTGGGCACCATGAAGCCCTGGCCGTCGTAATAGTTGACATAGCGGAAGTTCAGGCCGAGCGAAGTATCGCGGCTGATCGTCCAGGTCGTGTTACGCGCAAGCACGTCGATTTCACCCGACTGCAGAGCGGTGAAGCGGACCTGTGCGGTGGTCGGCGTGTACTTCACCTTGGTCGCATCGCCGAAGATGGCGGCGGCGATGGCCTTGCAGTAGTCGACGTCGAAACCGGTCCAGTTGCCCGACGCGTCCGGCGCTGCGAAGCCGGCAAGGCCGGTATTGACGCCGCACTGAACGAAACCCTTGGCCTTGACATCATCGAGCGTGGCCGCGGAGGCAGCCGAGCCGAGGCCCATGACTGCAGCGCCAATTGCGGCTGACAGAAGCGTCTTTTTCATTTTCCCAACCTTTATCTGTTTTCTTGAATTGATACACCGCGCCGCTCCCCTTGTTCTTTGAAATGCAGCCGGCGGCCCGCTGACCCTCCCGGCGCGAGCGTTCCTATCTCATTCGTAAATACTGACATGGTCAAGCCTCGCTCGCCCGAATTGCGGCGGAAACGAGGTAAATTCATTAATCATGCCTGATTTGAGAGCAAATGATTACCAATTGAGCATCCGTTGCCGAAAATCTCGCCTCTGATCGCGCAGCGGTTGTCGTGGCGGTTCGGGACAGACTGCAACGGGGTTGACCCTTCCCGAACCGGCTGCAACAAAACAACGTCGTTCGTTTCCTTAATGAAAGCTTCCCCGAGAGATGAAGAAGAAAGATACCTTGCTCGCCGATGCCGGTCCCAATACCCGTCTGGCGCATATCGGCCATGATCCCCACAGCTTTCACGGTTTCGTCAATCCGCCGGTGGTGCACGCATCGACGGTTCTTTTTCCCGACAGCCGGGCCATGGAAACGCGCGCGCAGAAGTACACCTATGGCACGCGCGGAACGCCGACGACGGATGCGCTGTGCAGGGCCTTGGACGAACTCGAAGGTTCGGCAGGGACGATCCTCGTTCCCTCGGGACTGGCGGCCATTACCGTGCCGTTCCTGGCCTTTCTCTCTGCCGGGGACCATGCGCTGATCGTGGATTCCGTCTACACGCCCTGCCGCCATTTCTGCAACACGATGCTGACGCGGCTCGGCGTGACGGTGGAATACTACGATCCGGAAATTGGCGCGGGGATAGAGGCGCTCATCAGACCCAACACCAAATTGATCCACACCGAGGCGCCGGGCTCCAACACGATGGAGATGCAGGATATCCGCGCGATCGCGGATGCGGCGCACCGGCACGGCTGCATCGTGACCATGGATAATACCTGGGCAACGCCGCTCTATTTCCGGCCGCTGGATTTCGGCGTCGACATCTCGATCCATGCGACGACGAAATATCCCTCTGGCCATTCCGATATCGTGATGGGCTCGGTCTCCGCCAACGGCAAATACTGGCCGCAGCTTCAGGAGGCGACGATCACGCTCGGTATCTGCGGCGCGCCGGACGATTCCTATCACATCCTGCGCGGCCTGCGGTCCATGGGCGTACGGCTCGAGCACCACCAGAAAAGCGCGCTTGCGATCGCCGAGTGGCTGGAAGGCCGGGAAGACGTGGCAAGGGTCCTCCATCCGGCGCTGCCGAGCTTTCCCGGCCATGCAATCTGGAAGCGGGACTTCAAGGGATCGACGGGGGTCTTCTCATTCGTGCTGAAGGCTGATGCGCCGGAGAAGTTCAAGGCCAAGGCCCATGCCTTCCTGGACGCGCTCACGATCTTCGGGCTCGGCTATTCCTGGGGCGGCTACGAGAGCCTTGCCGTGCACGTCAACCTCTCCGACCGCACCATCCGGAAGGCGCCGGCGGAAGGCCCGGTAATCCGGCTGCAGATCGGGCTCGAAGACGTCGCCGATCTCAGGAAGGATATTGAGGCGGGATTCGCTGCCGCCGCTGCCGTCTGATCAGTCCGGGATACGGTAACCGTAGAGCCAGTCGAAATCCGCCGCGAGCGATTGCGGCGGACGCAGCGATAGAACCACGTCGCGGCCGAATCTCAGCGGGCCTCGGGCATGATAGGCGAAGCGGTTGAACGCGCCGCGCGCTCTCACGCGGGCGATGCGCGCTCCGCGCTCGGTTTCGAATTCAGAAAGGGCGCGCACGAGGGGCAGGGGGCCGCTAACCTTCGCGGCGAGCGCGAACGCGTCCTCGATCGCCATGGCCGCGCCCTGGGCGGCGAAAGGCATCATGGCATGGGCGGCATCGCCGATCAGCACCATGTCGCGGCCGTTCTGCCAGCGCCCCGCGCTTACCTCGTAAAGCGGCCAGAAGATCGGCTGAGCGGCCTCTTCCAGCATGGCGATGATTGCCCTGTTCCAGCGCAGGAACTGCCGGAGCAGCATCCGCCGCTGGCTATCTGTGGTTTCCGCCTCCCAGGTCTCGCCGGGGTTCACGCCCGAAGCGATCGCCACGATGTTGAAACCGCCGGTCTCCTTCAGGGGATAGGACACCAGATGGCTCGACGGCCCGAGAAAGGCGGTGACCGCATCCTTTTTCAGGAAAGAGGGGGCGGCGGCATTCGGGATGGCAAAGCGCCAGGCAATATTGCCTGAAAAATTCGGTACCGGGGCATTGGAAATCCGCGAGCGGGTTTTCGACCAGACCCCATCGGCTCCCACCACCAGATCAGGCTTTCGGCCCGCCGTGATCGCAAGCGCCTGCGGGTCGGTGTCCGTGATCCGGCTGTCGAGATGCAGGCGGCAAAGCGGGTTGGTTTCGACCGCGTTCAGCAGGGCGCGTTGCAGCGTGGAGCGGTGCAGCACTCCATAGGGCGCGCCCCAGCGATGGCGGGCGAAGGCCCCGGCCGGCATATGGGAGATGGGACGCAGCGTCGTGCCCGATACGAGTTCTATCCGCTCCGGCTCGGTCCAGACCTCTTCCAGCTCGTGGAGAACGCCGAGCCTCGCCAGAATGCCGGTGGCGTTCGGCGAAAGCTGGAGGCCCGCACCGATCTCGGTGAGCGCCGGCGCCTGTTCGAAGATATCGGAAGCTATCCCGCGTCGCGCAAAGGCGAGTGCCGCGGCAAGTCCGGCCATTCCGGCGCCGATGATCGCAACTGTTTCGACGGGCATCGCCTATGCCGCGCGCAGGGAGGTCAGGCGGCCTGGACGTGGAAGACGCAACCCGGAGGGTCGGTCTGGTCCGCCTTGAGCGCGGGATTGTACCGGTAGAGCGTGGAACAGTAGGAGCAGACCTTCTCCACGTCGTCGCCCATGTCGATGAAGATATGCGGATGATCGAAGGGCACGGAAGCGCCGGTACACATGAATTCCTTCACGCCGATCTGGATCAGCCGATGTCCGCCGTCGTTCTGGAAGTGGGGAATGCCGTGTCCCGCCATGATGATCTCCGTAACTTCAAGATTTCGCCGGACATTATCTCTCCCGGCTCCGAATGTGTAGTGATAAAACCCGGCGAGCCGCCAGGCCATGTTGCCGCTATCGGCGCGGCTCGCCGCCGGGCGGATAGTAGCTCTTGCTTTCGAACCGGAACTTGTGGCCGCACAGGCAGCGCAGCATGTATTTCTTCGGATCGCGCGATGCGAATTCGGTGGAGAAACCTCCCGGCATTTCATCGACGGAAAAGCCGCGGTCCTTGCGGCGCGGGTCGTCGTCCTCGGAAACTTCCGCAAAGCCGGTGTGGCCGCATTGCGGGCATTCGAGCTTGCGGGAATAGCGGTCGCGTGCTGCCAAAATTCCTATCCTTTCGTTCGGCGTGCTTATAGCGAGCGAGTTCGCCGGAGGGAAGCCGGGCGAGCGGCGGAAAATCTGCGGATGAGGGTTCATTCCCCCGGCGCTATCCTCTATGGTCGCGCCAAAAAAGCGGACCGCCGACGATGAACCTGAATGCTCCCTCCTTCTCTTCCTTTTCCCATGACGGATTGAAACTCGCCTATTTCGACGAGGGTGATCCCTCCGGCGATCCGGTATTGCTGATTCATGGCTTCGCCTCCAGCGCGCTCGTCAACTGGGTGCATCCCGGCTGGCTGAAGACGCTCGGCGATGCCGGCTACCGGGTCATCGCCATGGATGATCGCGGCCATGGTGCCAGCGACAAGCCCTATGACCCGGAGGCTTACAGGCCCTGGGTGATGGCCGAGGACGCGGCCGCGCTGCTCGACCATCTCGGCATTCCCGAGGCGCATGTGATGGGCTATTCGATGGGCGCGCGGATTTCCGTATTCCTTGCGCTGCGCCATCCCGAACGCGTCCGCTCGCTGGTGCTCGGGGGGCTCGGCAGCGGCATGACGGAGGGCGTCGGCGATTGGGACTCGATCGCGGACGCGCTTCTCGCGCCTTCCCTGGACGATGTTGAACACGCCCGCGGGCGCATGTTCCGCGCCTTCGCCGACCAGACGAAGAGCGACCGGGAAGCGCTTGCCGCCTGCATTCGCGGCTCGCGCGACCTGGTTTCTCGCTCCGACATGGGGCGCATCGAGGCGCCGACGCTGATCGGCGTCGGGACGAAGGACGATATCGCCGGCTCCCCCCAGGAACTCGCCGCGCTGATGCAGAATGCCCGCGCGCTCGACATTCCCGGCCGCGATCACATGCTGGCCGTGGGGGATAGGGTCTTCAAGAAGGCGGTCCTCGATTTCTACGCCGAGTTCTGAACCTTTGCCGCAATCTCACAGTTACGATCAACGGAATGCGATTTCGCTCCCATTGGTCTTCCTGTAAGATTATTCTATATGAAGTCGCCTACGGCAAACAGGGAGACGGCGATGGCCGCAAGAACCGAAATCCGCCAGAGGGACATGGTCTCCGCCGTGGACCCGATCTGGGATACGATGCGCCAGGAGGCCAAGGCCGCCGCGGAGAGCGATCCGCTGCTGGCCGCGTTCCTCTATTCGACCGTGCTGAATCACCAGTCGCTGGAAGAATGCGTCATCCACCGCATCTGCGAGCGGCTCGATCATCCCGACCTGCAGGCGGTGCTGCTTCGCCAGACCTTCCTCGAAATGCTGGCCGACCGGCCGGAATGGGGCGCCGTCCTTCGGGTCGACATCCAGGCCGTCTACGACCGTGATCCCGCCTGCGTGCGATTCCTCGAGCCCGTCCTCTATTTCAAGGGCTTCCATGCCATCCAGACCCACCGGCTGGCCCATTGGCTGCTCGAGTGCGGCCGGCGTGATTTCGCGCTCTATCTGCAGAGCCGCTCGTCCAGCGTCTTCCAGACGGATATCAATCCGGCGGCGCGCATCGGCAAGGGCATATTCCTCGACCATGCGACCGGTCTCGTGGTGGGCGAGACGGCGGTCATCGGCGACAATGTTTCCATCCTGCACGGCGTGACGCTCGGCGGGACGGGCAAGGAAGGCGCAGACCGGCATCCCAAGATCGGCAACGGCGTGCTGATCGGCGCGGGCGCCAAGATCCTCGGCAATATCGAGATCGGCAGTTGCTCGCGCGTTGCGGCGGGTTCCGTCGTGCTGAAGCCGGTGCCGTCGAAGTCGACGGTGGCGGGCGTTCCAGCCAGGGTGGTCGGCACGGCGGGATGTTCCGAGCCCGCGCGCCTGATGGACCAGATCTTGATGTCCGAGGACTGAGTTCCGCTCCGCCGCCTGTGGGCGGTGGATGCTTTGCTGCCTTTACTTTCGCCTTTATCCCGTGCCAAAAGCGCCGCAACGCGAAAAGCAACGGAGAACCTCGTGAAACCGGACGAAATCAAGAAACTCGACGCCTATTTCAAGCGCACGTTCAACCCGCAGGTCGTTGTGAAGGCTCGTCCGCGCAAGACCGATTCCGCCGAAGTCTATCTGGGCGACGAATTCCTGGGTGTCGTCTATATCGACGATGAGGACGGCGACCGGTCCTACAATTTCTCCATGGCTATTCTCGACGTCGATCTCTGATCGGCTTCAGGGCGAAAATCCCATGCAGCGGGCCTTCACGGGCCCGTTTTTTGTTTCGCCACCTCAGTTTCACGGGAGAGCGAAAGCTTCCCGGTGCCCGCCGTCGAATCACGCCGCTCATGTGCGCCTCGTATGATTGTGCGGCGCACAATTCCGTCTTGACTTTGACGGGGCGAGGCAATTCTATGAGCATCTCCGAATGAACAAGGGGCGATGCCATGTTCCACTTCGACGATGCCGAGGGGACGACCAGGGAGGCGATGGACGCCATGCTGAAGAGCTATTCCGAGGTGGCCAAGGGGTTCCAGACGATCGCCACCGAGGCAAACGATTACTCCCGCAAATCTTTCCAGGACGTGACGGTCTTCATGGAAGCCTTCGTCAGCGCCCGTAGCGTCGAAGCGGCTTTCGAGCTGCAGGCGAATTATTTGAAGTCGTCCTACGAAGGTTTCATTGCCGAAGCGACCAGAATGAGCGAAATCTATGCCGATCTCGCCAAGGCCGTCTACAAGCCGTACGAGGCGCCTATTGCGAAGCCTGCAAACCCGGCGACGACCGCCGCCGCCTGAGCGGCCAGGAAGAAAAACGGTCAACGGCCTTCATCGTCAGAGGCCGGCGTCGCTTCGCGGCGCCGGCTTTTTCGTTTCCGCTCCTCGCGGCCGGAGTTTTCCGCCGCTAATGCATGCGCGTTAGCGGATTAGTGATTGCGCGGCGGCGAAGGGGGCTTAAAATCTGCGTCCAATGAACTAAGTTAGTAAAAATCTGATGTCCGGCCGGAAACCGTTCGGAACTTCCACCGGATGATTGGGGAATGAATGAAGATGATCGCAGGGCCGATCTTGATGGAACGTGAAAAAGGCACGGACGGAGACAATGCCAATCGGGGAACTTCGGTTATCACCCGCACGAAGCCGAAGACCAAGAAGCCGAATCTCTATCGCGTGCTTCTCCTGAATGACGACTATACGCCGATGGAATTCGTCATTCACATTCTGGAGCGTTTTTTTCAGAAGGATCGCGAGGCGGCGACGCGCATCATGCTCCACGTCCACAACCACGGCGTGGGGGAATGCGGAATATTTACATACGAGGTGGCGGAAACCAAAGTGAGCCAGGTCATGGACTTCTCCCGGCAACACCAGCATCCGCTGCAATGTGTCATGGAAAAGAAGTGAGGAACCCCACGTGCCAACTTTTTCGCCTAGTCTTGAAAAGGCGCTGCATCAGGCACTGACCTTTGCCAACGAGCGGCATCACGAATATGCCACGCTCGAACACCTGCTTCTCGCGTTGATAGACGACGCGGACGCAGCGGCGGTCATGGGCGCTTGTAACGTCAATCTCGAAGTCCTGCGCAAGACCGTTAGCGACTATGTCGACAACGAGCTTTCCAATCTGGTCACCGGTTATGACGAGGACTCCAAGCCGACGTCCGGCTTCCAGCGCGTCATCCAACGCGCGGTGATCCACGTCCAGTCTTCCGGTCGCGAGGAAGTGACCGGGGCAAACGTCCTGGTCGCGATCTTCGCCGAGCGGGAAAGCCATGCGGCCTTCTTCCTGCAGGAGCAGGAGATGACCCGCTACGATGCGGTCAACTACATTTCCCACGGCATCGGCAAGCGGCCCGGCTCCTCCCAGGTCCGTCCGCCGCGCGGCGCCGAGGAGGCCGATCCGGATTCCAAGCCTGCCCGCGAGCAGGACGAGGGATCGGCCAAGAAGCCGCAGGACGCCTTGAAGGCCTATTGCGTCAACCTGAACGACAAGGCCCGCGAGGGCAGGATCGATCCCCTGATCGGCCGCAATGCGGAGGTGAACCGCACCATCCAGGTGCTGTGCCGCCGCTCCAAGAACAACCCGCTCTATGTGGGCGACCCCGGCGTCGGCAAGACGGCGATCGCCGAGGGCCTAGCCAAGCGGATCGTCGAAGGCAAGGTGCCGGAAGCGCTTTCCGACGCCACCATCTTCTCGCTCGACATGGGCACGCTGCTTGCCGGCACCCGTTATCGCGGCGATTTCGAAGAGCGGCTGAAGCAGGTCGTCAAGGAGCTCGAGGAATATCCGGGCGCGGTGCTCTTCATCGACGAGATCCACACCGTGATCGGTGCGGGCGCCACCTCGGGCGGCGCAATGGATGCGTCCAACCTCCTGAAGCCGGCGCTTTCGTCCGGGGCGATCCGCTGCATCGGCTCGACCACCTACAAGGAATATCGCCAGTTCTTCGAGAAGGATCGGGCGCTCGTCCGTCGCTTCCAGAAGATCGACGTCAACGAGCCGTCGATCGATGACGCGATCGAGATCATGAAGGGCCTCAAGCCCTATTTCGAGGACTATCACAAGCTTCGTTACACCAACGAGGCGATCAAGTCCGCCGTCGAACTGTCGGCCCGCTACATCTCCGACCGCAAGCTGCCGGACAAGGCGATCGATGTGATCGACGAGACCGGTGCGGCGCAGATGCTGCTGCCGGCCTCGAAGCGCCGCAAGCTGATTACCGAAAAGGAAATCGAAGCCACGGTCGCCACGATGGCGCGCATTCCGCCGAAGACCGTTTCCAAGGATGACGAGATGGTTCTCGCCAACCTGGAAAAGGAATTGCGGTCTGTGGTCTATGGCCAGGACAAGGCGATCGAGGCGCTTTCGACCGCCATCAAGCTTGCCCGTGCGGGCCTGCGCGAGCCGAACAAGCCGATCGGCGCCTATGTCTTTTCCGGGCCCACCGGCGTCGGCAAGACGGAAGTCGCCAAGCAGCTTGCCTCCTCGCTCGGCGTCGAGCTGCTGCGCTTCGACATGTCGGAATATATGGAACGCCACACCGTCTCGCGGCTGCTCGGCGCACCTCCCGGCTATGTCGGCTTCGACCAGGGCGGCCTTTTGACCGATAGCGTCGATCAGCATCCGCATAGCGTGGTCCTGCTCGACGAGATCGAGAAGGCGCATCCGGATATCTTCAATATCCTGCTGCAGGTCATGGACCACGGCTCTCTGACGGACCATAACGGCAAGAAGATCGACTTCCGCAACGTCATTCTGATCATGACGACGAATGCGGGCGCTTCGGAAATGGCCAAGGCTGCCATCGGCTTCGGTTCGTCCAAGCGCACCGGCGAAGACGAGGAAGCATTGAACCGCCTCTTCACGCCGGAATTCCGCAACCGCCTGGATGCCGTGATCCCGTTCGCACCGTTGCCGACGGAAGTCATCCATCAGGTCGTGCAGAAGTTCGTCATGCAGCTCGAGACGCAGCTTTCGGAACGCAACGTCACCTTCGACCTGCACGAGGATGCGATCGCCTGGCTCGCCGAAAAGGGTTACGACGAGAAGATGGGCGCGCGTCCGCTCTCGCGTGTCATCCAGGAGCACATCAAGAAGCCGCTTGCCAACGAGATCCTGTTCGGCAAGCTGCGCAAGGGCGGCGTGGTGAACGTCACGGTCGGCAAGAAGGAAGACGGCAAGGATGGCCTGATCCTCGAAGCCATTCCGGAAACCGCGCCGGTGAAACCGAAGCCGGAAGCCGAAGTGGAAGAAGCAGCCGAAGAGGCTGCGCCCAAGGCAAAAGCCAAGACGCCGAAGAAGTCCGGCAAGGACAAGGACGGCGGATCGGCCAAGGCGCGCGCGATGGTCGATGCCGATGTGATAGCATCGGAAGAGCCGCCCAAGACATCGCCCCGCAAGGGCAGCACCGTTCCAAGGGTGCCGAAGAAGAAGTGAGGCTGGCGTCACCAGCCGACAATGCCGGGCTCGTCCCGGCATTGTCGTTTCTGTATTGAAGTACCTTTGCGCTATCCGGATTTTTCATGTCCCTAGACAGTGATACGCGGCCCGCTTCGTTCTGGTTCTATACCGGAATGAAGGGCATCACCTCGCTGCCCGCCCTCATACTCATGACGTCCTTCGTCGGCTTCAGCGCCTTTGCGCTGGAGGCGGGGATCTCGCGCGGCGAGGCGATGTTCATGACCTTCGGCATATGGGCTCTGCCGGCGCAGATGATCCTTGTCGGCATGATGACGACCGGGGCGCCGCTTGCGGCCTGCTTCCTCGCGGTGACGCTGTCGTCCATCCGCATGATGCCGATGGTCGCTTCGATCGTGCCCGAGATGCGCACGCGGCGGACGCCCACCTGGCTCTTGCTCTTCGCTTCCCATTTCATCGCAATCACCGCCTGGGTGTTCGCGCTTCGAACGCTTCGCGACGTGCCGCGCGAACACCGCGCCGTCTATTTCCTGGGGTTCGGCCTGACGCTTACGACGATCAACACCGGCATCGTCGCCATCTGCTATGGGCTGGTGTCGCAATTTCCGCCGCTTGTCGCCGGCACGCTCTTCATGCTGACGCCGGTCTATTTCGTTGCCTCGATCTGGGCGACGGCGCATCACAGCGTGGTGAAGCTTGCTTTCGTGGTCGGTATCGTCGGCGGGCCTTTGATGGCGCTGGTGGCGCCGGAGTTCGACGTGCTCTATGCGGGGATCGGCGGCGGCACGGCCGCCTATCTCGTCGACCGGTTCTATATCCGCCGGCGCAGGCGGGCAGGGAGCGCGCGATGACCGAGGCCTGGTGGTGGAGCTATCTGGTGATCGCCGTAGCGGGCTTTCTCGCAACCGACATCTGGCGCTGGCTGGGGGTTCTCACCGGCAACCGCCTGAACGAAGATTCGGAAGCGCTGCACTGGGTGAGGGCGGTGGCGACGGCACTTGTGATGGCCGTCACCGCCAAGCTCATCGTTTTTCCGACCGGAACGCTTGCGGGCTCGCCGCTATGGCTGCGGCTGGCTGCTGCAGGCCTCGGGTTCGTCGCCTTCCTCCTGTCCGGCCAGAAGGTCGGCGTCGGGGTCGCCGTTTCCATGGCGCTTCTCGCAAGCGGGCTCTGGTGGCTCGGTTTCTGATACCGGCCCCGTGAAGGCTCGGGTCAGTTCCCGAGCTTGCCGATGATCTTTTCCGCCTGGGACGCGAGCACCTCATTATCTTCCATCTTGCCGGAATGCGGCTTGAGCGCCAGACCCTCGTAGCGGGGGATGACGTGGAAATGCAGGTGATAGACGGTCTGCCCGGAGGCGGGCTCGTTGAACTGGATGACCGTGATCCCATCCGCCTCAAAGGCTTCTTTCGCGGCCTTGGCAAGCTTCTGGACGATCGGAATAAGTTCCGAGAGCACCGTCGGATCGGCATCGAGTATGTTGCGGGAGGGCGTCTTCGGCACCACCAGCAGGTGGCCCGGCGATTGCGGCATCACATCCATGAAGGCGAGCGTATGGTCGTCCTCGTAGATGCGGTGGCAGGGGATTTCGCCACGCAGGATTTTCGCGAAGATGTTGTTCTCGTCATAGGTCTGGCCGCTCATGGTGATGTCCTCTCCTTGATTGATGAACCCGATTGCGCCGGGCTCAATCCTGTTCCTGCTGCCGCTCACCCTTACGGAACGGACTGTGTTCGGACAGGTATTCGCTCATATACTCGACCTCATGGCGTTCGCGCTCGAGATAATCGGCGATCGCCCGCCGCAGACCCGGATGGGCGATGTAATGCGCTGAATGGGTGGTGACCGGCAGATAGCCGCGCGCCAGCTTGTGCTCCCCTTGCGCGCCCGCCTCCACCCGTTTCAGGCCCTTGGCCAGCGCGAAGTCCACCGCCTGATGATAGCAGACCTCGAAATGCAGGAAGGGGTGATCCTCGATACAGCCCCAATGCCGGCCGTAAAGCGCATCGCCCCCGATGAAGTTGATGGCGCCGGCGATGTATTTGCCCGCGCGTTTTGCCATGACGAGGAGGATGTCGTCTGCCATGCGCTCGCCGATCAGCGAATAGAAGCTGCGGGTGAGATAGGGCCTGCCCCATTTGCGGCCGCCCGTATCCATGTAGAAGGAGAAGAACTGGTCCCAGATGTCTTCCGTAAGGTCCGTGCCGGTCAGCCACTCGATGGTGATGCCGTTCTCGACCGCGGCCCGGCGCTCCTTCTTCAGCGCCTTGCGCTTGCGGGAAGCCAGCGTTTCCAGAAACTCGTCGTGGTCGGCATAGCCTTCGTTGAAGAAATGGAACTGCTTGTCGGTGCGATGCAGATAGCCGGCCTCTTCGAAGGCGGGCAGTTCCGCCTCCGGCAGGAAGGTCACATGCGCGGAGGAGACGCCGAGCTGGCGCGTCACCTCCTGGAGACCGGCGGCAAGCGTCGCGCGGGTGGCTTCCGGATCATAGCCGGCGGAGATGAGGAGGCGCGGACCCGTCGCGGGCGTGAAGGGCACGGTGCATTGAAGCTTCGGATAATAGCGGCCGCCGGCCCGTTCGAAGGCGTCCGCCCAGCCGTGGTCGAAGACGTATTCGCCCTGGCTATGGCTTTTCAGATAGCCCGGAACCGCTCCGATCAGCGTTCCCGCATCGTTTTCCAGGAGCAGATGCTGCCCTAGCCAGCCGGTCTTTGCGGCAGCCGAGCCGGACTCCTCCAGGGAGGAGAGAAACGCATGGGAAATGAATGGATTATAAGCGATGTCTAAAGAAGCATTCGAGGTGCCGGAAAGGCGCGACCAGCTTTCCCGGTTGATCGCGCAGAAGGATTTTTCGATGCGGATGGTGAGGTTGCCTGGCATTTAGACGGCGGCCATCTCCCGTGGGTCAAAACCCTCGAATGTCATCTGGTCCGCATATTTATAGGTATCTTCGCGGGCCTTTGCATCCCTCACGGTCCAGGTGATCACCGGAATTTGTGCCTGTCTCTGCCCGGTGACGAAGCTGTTCGGCAGATGCGCCCAGTGATAGGAGATGAAATCGAGCCCGAGCTGCATGGCTTCGTCGTGCCTGAAGAAATCCTCCGGCTTGTTTCCTTCGGCGGTGAGGCCGAGCGGATAGGGAGCCTCTGCAGCCTTCAGCTCCTTCAGGAGGTGATGATCGAAGCTCATGAGGGCGACCTTGCCCTGATAGCCTTCCAGCACTTCGAGCACGGCTTCGATAAAGCCGTCATCCTCGCCTTCGCGGCCCTTGAGTGCGCGGCCTTTGAGCTCGATGACGAGCGGCACCTTTCCGGCGACGAGCGCCAGCATCTGCTTCAGCGTCGGAATTCGGTCCTTCGTCCCGCCGACGGCGAGCATGCCGAGTTCGGCCGAGGTCCGTTCGCGCACATCGCCCTTGATGCCGCAGAGCCGCTCAAGGTCGTGGTCGTGAAAGACCACCGGCACGCTATCGGCGGCGAGCTGGAGGTCGCATTCGATGGCGAAGCCCGCTTCCACCGCCCGCGAGAAGGCGGACAGCGTATTCTCCCAGACGGATTTGTTCATGTCGTGATAGCCGCGATGGGCGACGGGCAATTCCTTGACCCAGGATGCGGAGGTCATGCTTCGATCTCGATGATCGCGTCGATTTCGACGGCGGCATTGAGCGGAAGGGATGCCATGCCGACGGCGGCGCGGGCATGCTTGCCGGGCTCGCCCAGCACATTGGCGATGAGGTTGGAAGCGCCGTTCATGACGAGGTGCTGTTCGGTGAAGTCGGGCGACGAGGCGATGAAGCCGTTGAGCTTCACGATGCGGCGTATCCTGCCGAGGTCTCCCGCAAGTGCCGCCTTGGCCTGGGCGAGGATGTTGATCGCGCAGAGTTCCGCGGCGCGCTGGCCCCTTGCGACGTCCACGTCGCGGCCGACCAACCCGGTCACCGCAACTTTGCCATCTTCGATCGGCAATTGTCCCGAGAGGAAAAGAAGATTGCCGCTGATGGTGAAGGGCACGTAATTGGCTGCCGGCGCTGCTGCGGCGGGAAGCGTGATCCCCAGTTCCTTCAATCGGCTATCGATGGCATCGGACATTTTCGACTCCCGGTTTCGTTGTAATGTCTTCCAAAATCCTGCATCAAGCAGATAAGCTTGTTGATTGCGTTCTTATAACACCGAGCCCTGAGTCCAACAGGAGATAATGAATGTATCGCATGAGCTTCGGGGCCATCCTGACCGCCGCGTTCGCCTTGAGCGGAGCGATCTCCGCAAATGCCGGGGCGGAGAGTGCGCGAATGCTCGTGCCGCACCGCGCCGTCTACGATCTCAAGCTCAAGGAAGCTTCGGAGCGCTCGGGAATCGAGGGCATGTACGGCCGCATGGTCTACGAATTCACCGGCTCCGCCTGTACCGGGTTCACCACCAATTTCCGTTTCGTCACCAGGATCAGCACCGGTGAGGAAACGCGCATGACCGACCAGCAGACGACCACGTTCGAAAATGCGCTGGCCCGCGAATTCCGCTTCGAGACGAAATCCTTCACCGACGAGCAGCTCGACAAGCAGGTGAGGGGCGAGGCGGTCGCGGGGGAGAGCGGCGTGAAGGTGGCGATATCTGCGCCCGAGCAACGGCAGATCGATCTTGCGACCAGCGATTTTCCGACCGAGCACATGCTCGAAGTCATCGAGAATGCCAAGAAGGGCAACCGCTTCTTCGAATCGCGGATTTTCGACGGTTCGGAAAACGGCGATCAGAGCCTGATGACCACGACAGTGCTCGGCAAGGAACAGGCGCCGGCGCCGGGCGATGCCGATGCGGACAAGGCGGGAGAATTCTCCAAGACCCCCTATTGGCCCGTCACCATTTCCTATTTCAATGAAGGCGCCGACGGTGACCCCACGCCGGTCTACAGCATGTCCTTCAAGCTCTACGGCAACGGCATCACCCGCGACCTCACCATGGACTATGGTGACTTCGTACTGACCGGCAGCCTGGAAAAGCTGGAAATGCTGGACAAGGGGCCGGAAAACTGCTCCGCGCCGCAATAGGCGGAACCTTGCCGCGGGAACGCCGCCCAACCGCTTGACAATTTTGGGAAATTTGCCCCCTTTGTCGTGTCTCCAGCCATGCGAGGAGACAGGATATGCAGCATTTTCCCTATATCGGTTCCGGCCCCTATTGCTACGCGAACTCCTTCGCGATGATGTTCGGCGATCACGCACCTTCGACGGCGGTGATCGAGTTTGCGACCGGCAGCCCTTTCGGCATGCAGCTGATCGGCGGCAAGCAGCCGTTCTTCGATCCGTACGGCTGGGATCCGGAAAAGGGCTTCGACGATGCCCTGCGGGCGCTCGGCTGGACTTCCAAAACCAGTAAGGCCTGCTCCTCCGAGGAGGCGCTTCGCAATCTCGAACTGTCCCTGCGGGACGGTCCTGTCTGGGTCGGGCCCGTCGAGATGGGGCATCTGCGTCACCAGCCGGGCATGACCGGGCCGATCGGCGCCGATCATTATGTCGTGGTGCTGGAAGTTGCCGGGGGCAGGGTGCTGATGCACGATCCGCAAGGCTATCCCTATGCCTCGCTGCCGGTTGCGGATTTCATGGAGGCCTGGCGCGCCGAAACGCTCGATTACGGCGAACCCTATACCATGCGCACCGGCTTCGAGCGGCTGAGCCGGGTTTCGGAGGAGGATACGATCCTCGCCTCGATCCCGACGGCGATCCGCTGGCTTTCCATGGAGGGAGATCACAAGATGCCTGCGGGAAGTCTCGGCAATGGCAAGGCAGCCGAAGAGCTTGCCCGGATGATCGAGAAGGGCTGCGACGAGGAACTCCGGGGGCATTTCATTCACTTCGCGGTCCGCGTCGGCGCGCGCCGGACAAACGATGCCGCGGTCTGCCTTCGCCGGATAGGCAATCTGGAGGCATCGGCGACGGCCGCCGAACAGGCGCAGCTCATCGGCTCCCTCCAGCACCATCTGGTTGCGCGCGAGGACGCTGCTGCTGCCGCCTCGCTGCGCCGACTCGCGCCCACCTATGAAAAGCTGCTTTCGGCGTTGAGGAAGGCGAGCTGACTTTCATTCGAAGAGGAAGGACCGTGATGGATGGCTTAAGTCATCTTTTTCCTTGCGGCCCTTGCTTTTCCGACGGATCGACTGTAAGGGCAGCCCTATTCCACACGTGAGGCATGGGATCGTCCGGGAGAAATCCGGGCAATTCCGCCGGTGGCAGGTCCGAAGGATCTGCTGTTCGCCTTGCGGAGGTTCAACCGGAAAAGGAGAAAAAGGCATGGCATTGCCTGATTTCAGCATGCGCCAGCTTCTGGAAGCTGGTGTTCACTTCGGCCACCAGACCCATCGCTGGAACCCGAAGATGAAGCCGTACATCTTCGGCGATCGTAACAACATCCACATCATCGACCTCGCGCAGACCGTTCCGATGCTGTCGCGCGCCCTGCAGGTCGTTTCCGACACGGTAGCCCGTGGCGGCCGCGTTCTCTTCGTCGGCACCAAGCGCCAGGCTTCCGAACTGATCGCCGATTCGGCGAAGCGTTCGGCCCAGTATTACGTCAACTCCCGCTGGCTCGGCGGCATGATGACCAACTGGAAGACCATCTCGAACTCGATCGCCCGTCTGCGCAAGCTCGACGAAATCCTCAACGGCGAAGCCCAGGGCTTCACCAAGAAGGAGCGTCTGAACCTTGAGCGCGAGCGCGAAAAGCTCGACAAGGCTCTCGGCGGTATCCGCGACATGGGCGGCACCCCGGACCTGATGTTCATCATCGACACCAACAAGGAAAAGATCGCTATCGATGAAGCCAAGCGCCTGGGCATCCCGGTCGTCGCCATCATCGACTCGAACTGCGATCCGGACCTGATCGACTATCCGATCCCGGGCAACGACGACGCTTCGCGCGCTGTCGCTCTCTACTGCGACCTGATCGCCCGCGCGGCCATCGACGGCATCGCTCGCCAGCAGGGCGCTTCGGGCCGCGATATCGGCGCTTCCGCCGAAGCCCCGATCGAGCCGGCTCTCGAAGGCGAATCCGAAGCCTAAGGCCAAGGTCGGAGCGGCTGAAGTCGCTCCCGCTTCCCAATTCGACCGAGGCCAGAGAGAATATCCCTGGCCTCGGTCTGTTTAACGACCTGTCCGCCCGCGGCTTCGCGGTTGAGGCGACAGGCCGGTGATGATCTTCATCACCCTGTCATACTTCCGGGTACATTCGTTCCCAAAACCTTGAGTTCGCCGAGGTTTTCCGGCGGCACGCAACATGAACCGACAAGAGGCTCACAATGGCTGAAATCACCGCTGCACTGGTGAAGGAACTGCGCGAAAAGTCCGGCGCAGGCATGATGGACTGCAAGAAGGCGCTGGCTGAAAACAACGGCGACATCGAAGCAGCAATCGACTGGCTGCGCGCCAAGGGTATCGCCAAGGCCGATAAGAAGTCGGGCCGCACGGCTGCGGAAGGCCTGATCGGCGTTGCCAGCGCCGGCACCAAGGCTGTTGTCGTCGAAGTCAATTCCGAAACCGATTTCGTCGCCCGTAACGAAGCCTTCCAGACGATCGTTCGCGGCATTGCCGACGTGGCGCTCACCACCGACGGCACCGTTGAGGCCGTAGGTGCCGCCACCTATCCGGCGACCGGCAAGTCCGTCACCGACACGATCAAGGACGCGATCGCCACCATCGGCGAAAACATGAATCTCCGCCGTTCGGCCCTGCTGTCCGTCGAAGACGGCGTTGTCGCGACCTACATCCACAATGCCGCAGCCGACCGTCTCGGCAAGCTCGGCGTTCTGGTCGCGCTGAAGTCGACCGGCAACAAGGACGCCCTGAACGCCATCGGCCGTCAGGTCGCCATGCATATCGCTGCGACTGCGCCGCTGGCCATCCGCGCCGAGGAAGTCGATGCAGCCGTCGCCGAGCGCGAACGCAACGTCTTCATCGAGCAGTCCCGCGCTTCCGGCAAGCCGGAGGCCATCATCGAAAAGATGGTCGAAGGCCGCATGCGCAAGTTCTTCGAGGAAGTCGCCCTTCTTTCGCAGGCTTTCGTCATCAACCCCGAAGTGACCGTCGGTGAAGCCGTGAAGGCTGCCGAGAAGGAAGTCGGCGCGCCGATCGAAGTGACCGGCATGGCCCGCCTGCTGCTTGGCGAAGGCGTCGAGAAGGAAGAGACGGACTTCGCCGCCGAAGTGGCCGCGGCCGCCAAGGGCTGATAGAGCCTACCTTATCCTGTCAAAAGCGGAGGGCACCGGGTGACAAGCCGGTGCCCTTCGTGTATCCGCAGGCGGTTTGATATTTTCTCCGGCAGTTCGATTTCAAGGAGCCTTCATGTCGCCCGATCCCATCTACAAGCGCGTCCTCCTCAAGGCCTCCGGCGAAGCGCTGATGGGCAGCCAGGGTTTTGGCATTGATGTCGCGGTTGCCGACCGCATCGCCTCCGATATCGCCGAGGCCTGCGCCATGGGCGTCGAGGTTGGCGTCGTTGTCGGCGGGGGCAACATCTTTCGCGGCGTGGCCGTGGCCTCCAAGGGCGGCGACCGGGTGACCGGCGACCACATGGGCATGCTGGCGACCGTCATCAACGCGCTGGCGCTCGCCACCTCGCTGCGTAAGCTCGACATCGAGACGGTGGTGCTTTCGGCGATCGCCATGCCGGAGATCTGCGAGAGCTTCTCGCACCGTCGGGCGCTGCACCATCTGGAGCAGGGCAGGGTGGTGATCTTCGCCGGCGGCACCGGAAACCCGTTCTTCACCACCGATTCCGCCGCCGCCTTGCGCGCAGCCGAGATCGGCGCCGAGGCGATCTTCAAGGGTACGCAGGTGGACGGTATCTATTCCGCCGATCCGAAGAAGGTTCCCGATGCCACGCGCTTCGAAACGCTGACCCATAGCGAAGTCCTGGAAAAGGGGCTGGCGGTGATGGATGTGGCGGCCGTGGCGCTCGCCCGCGAGAACACCATTCCGATCATCGTGTTCTCGATCCATGAAAAGGGCGGTTTCGCTGAAATCTTGACCGGCGGCGGTCGCAAGACCATCGTATCGGACAACTGAAGCGCGGCAGGGAAACTGCCGGACAGACAAATGCAGGGAGTAGTTGCATGAGTGACGCAATCGATCTCAACGACATCAAGCGCCGCATGGACGGCGCCATCAACGCCTTCAAGAGCGATATCGCATCGCTGCGCACCGGCCGCGCCTCGGCGAACATCCTGGACCCGGTAACGGTCGAGGCCTACGGGTCCCGCATGCCGCTGAACCAGGTCGCCAACATCACGGTGCCCGAGCCGCGTATGCTCGCCGTCTCCGTATGGGACAAGTCGATGGTCGGCGCGGTCGACAGGGCGATCCGGGAGTCCAATCTCGGCCTCAACCCGATCGTCGACGGCCAGAACCTGCGCATCCCGCTGCCCGAGCTCAACGAGGAGCGCCGCAAGTCCCTGGTGAAGGTCGCCCATGACTACGCCGAAAAGGCCAAGGTCGCGATTCGCCACGTTCGCCGTGACGGCATGGACGGCCTGAAAAAAGCCGAAAAGGATGGCGTTATCGGGCAGGACGACAGCCGCTCGCAATCGGAGAGGGTGCAGAAGATGACGGATGACACAATTTCCGAAGTCGACCGCTTGCTTGTGGAGAAAGAAAAGGAAATCATGCAGGTCTGATACGAAGCTCGCGTGTTGACCTGCCTTCGCTCGCCGAGGAACTGCTCTGAATATGGCCACTCCTGATCTTCCGATCATACCCGAACACGTCGCCGTCATCATGGATGGAAACGGGCGCTGGGCGAACAAGCGCGGCCTGCCGCGCGCGATCGGTCACAGCAAAGGCGTGGAAGCCGTTCGCGAGACGGTGCGCGCCGCGGGCGAGGCGGGGGTCCGGTATCTGACCCTTTTTGCCTTCTCCTCGGAAAACTGGAGCCGCCCGGAAGACGAGATCAACGATCTCCTCGGTCTTTTGCGCAGGTTCATCCGGCGTGATCTCGCCGAGCTCCACCGGGAGAACGTGCGCATCCGCGTGATCGGCGACAAGCAGAACCTGCGCGGCGATATCCTGCCGCTCCTCCTGGAAGCCGAGGAGACGACCCGCCTGAACACTGGGCTTACGGTCGTCATCGCCTTCAATTACGGGGCGCGCAACGAAATCACGCGGGCGGTCGCCAAGCTTGCCCGCGAGGTCGAGGCTGGCCGCCTGAAGGCCGAAGATATCGACGCGCGGAGCATTGGCGACAATCTCGACACCGCCGGCATTCCGGACCCGGATCTCATCATCCGCACCAGCGGCGAAGAGCGCCTGTCGAACTTCCTGCTTTGGCAGGCCGCCTATTCCGAGCTGGTTTTCCTGCCTGAATACTGGCCGGACTTCAACCGGCAGCTCTTTTTCGATGCGCTGAGGATCTTCGCATCCCGCGACCGGCGATTCGGAGGTCTTTCGGCAAAGACTGCCGCTGCTGCGGTGGTCGGCTGATGGGATCGGAACTCAAGCGCCGGATCGTTTCGGCGATCGCGCTGGCGGCTATCGTCCTGGGCGCAACATGGGCCGGCGGCCTGCCGTTCCGCCTCATCGCAGCGCTGATGGCGCTGCTCATCTATTACGAATGGTCGACGATTACCCGGCTCGACGAATCCGCTTTCCGCGGCAACATGTTCGGCTGGGTGGCCACCATCCTCATCGCGGTCAATATCGCCTTCGGCGAAGCGTCGCTCAACGTTCCACTGCTCGGCGGATTCACGATCACGGCCCTGCTGCTCGTCCCCCTCGGCAGTGCCAACTGGTGGCTGCCGGGCGGCGTTCTCTATGCGGGGCTTTCCGGCGTTTCCCTTGCGGCGATCCGCGGCGCCGACCAATCCGGCTTCGTGGCGACGCTGTTCGTCTTCGCAGTCGTCTGGGCAACCGATATCCTTGCCTATTTCATCGGCCGGGCCTTGAAGGGGCCGAAGCTCGCGCCGAGGATCTCGCCGGGAAAGACCTGGTCGGGAGCTATCGGCGGGGCGGTTTCGGGCGTGATCGCCGGCTCGGCCGTCGCCTCCCTCGTCTTCTATCGGCTTTCCTTCTGGACGCTGGCGCTTGCGCTGCTCCTGTCGGTTTCCAGCCAGATCGGCGATCTCTTCGAATCGTTCATCAAGCGTCGATTCGGGGTGAAGGATTCAAGCCATCTCATTCCGGGCCACGGCGGGGTCATGGACCGGGTGGATGGCCTCGTTTTCGCCTGTTTCGCGGCCTTTCTTTTAACGCTTGTATATGGGGCTTCGGCAGATCATCCTGATGCGTCGGTGGCAAGCTTCCTTTTCGGGCTCTGACCGGCGCGAATGACGAAACGGACATGGCGATGGCGATTTTCGGACTGATCACTGGCTATATCATCCCCTTCATACTGGTCCTGTCGCTGCTCGTCTTCGTTCACGAGATGGGCCATTACCTGATCGGCCGCTGGTGCGGAATTCGGGTGACGGCGTTTTCCGTCGGCTTCGGGCCGGAGATCGCGGGCTTTACCGACAGGCATGGCACACGCTGGAAGCTCTCGGCCATACCGCTCGGCGGCTATGTGAAATTCTTCGGCGACGATGATGTCGCGAGCCTTCCGGACGCCAGCGGCCTTGCGGGGATGACGGAGGCCGAAAAGGCGAAGACGCTCGCCGGGGCGAAGCTCTGGAAGCGCGCCGCAACGGTGGCCGCCGGGCCGATCGCCAACTTCCTGCTCGCTATCGCCATTTTCGCCGTCCTGTTCGCCACCTATGGAAAGGTCGTGGCCGATCCGGTGGTGGCCGAGGTTCGTTCGGAAAGTGCCGCGGCTTCCGCAGGCGTCGAGCCGGGCGACCGGCTCGTGGCGCTCGACGGGACGCGTATCGACACTTTCGACGACGTTCGCCGCTATGTGAGCGTGCGGCCGGAGACGCCGATCGTCGTGACGGTGGAGCGTAACGGCCGTGAACTGGATCTGCCCATGGTTCCAAAGCGCGAGGAGATCACCGATCAGTTCGGCAACAGGATCGAGCTTGGGATCATCGGCATCGTCACCAATGGGGAGCGCGGCAATTTCCGCGTCCAGACCTTCTCCCCGATGGAAGCGGTTTCCGAAGGGGTGAAGGAAACCGGCCACATCGTCACCGGCACGTTCCGCTATATCGGCAATCTCGTTACCGGCCGGATGAAGGCAGATCAGCTCGGTGGTCCGGTGCGGGTGGCCCAGGCTTCCGGCCAGATGGCGACGCTCGGGGTCGCGGCGGTCATCCAGCTTGCCGCCGTGCTTTCCGTTTCTATCGGCCTTCTCAACCTGATGCCGGTGCCGGTACTTGACGGCGGGCATCTTGTTTTCTACGCAATCGAAGCGGTTCGGGGAAAGCCGCTCGGGGCGGGGGCGCAGGAGATCGCGTTTCGCATCGGAATGGCTATGGTGCTGAGCCTGATGGTCTTTGCAACCTGGAACGACATCAGCAACCTGATCGGGTGAGGGCCTTCATTTTACACAATAAACCCTTTGTTTACCCTGTTTCGAAGAGTTGCGTGGCCATTGGGTCACGCCTTGGAAGGAAGTAAACAGAAATTAACGCGATGCCTTGCTTGTAGAGTAAAAGCAGGTAAAACGACACACGTGGCCGGAGTCGGGTTCCAACCCGCTGAGGACAACGGGAAAAGGTAAGAATTGAAAATGAAGGCTGGTTCAAAGTTTTTGAACGCAGTGTCGGCGTTTGCGCTGTCTGCTGGTGTAATCGCGTCGGGCGCGGGTGTTTTGGTGCTTGCTTCCGCGCCGTCTGCCGAAGCGGCAGTTATTCGCAGTGTCCAGGTTCGGGGCGCGCAGCGCTCCGGCGAGGAGGCGGTCCGTTCCAATCTGACCATTCAGCCGGGCGTCAGCTTCTCGGATGCCGACATCGACGAATCGGTCAAGCGTCTCTACGCGACCGGTTATTTCTCCGATGTCCGAATCAGCGTGTCGGGCAGCGCGCTCGTCGTGACGGTGAGCGAGAATCAGCTCGTCAATCAGGTGGTCTTCAACGGCAACCGCAAGATCAAGGACGACAAGCTGCAGTCGGTCGTCCAGACCCAGGCTCTGGGCCCCTACAGCGAGGCACTGGTCAACGCCGATATCGAGCGCCTGCGTGAAGCCTATTCCGCAACCGGCCGCAGCGATGTCGAGATCACCACCCAGGTGGTTCCGGTCGGCGAAGGCCGCGTCAACATCGCTTTCGTCATCAACGAAGGCGAGCGCACGAAGATTTCCAACATCAACTTCGTCGGTAACCAGGCCTATGGCGACGGTCGTCTCCAGTCGGTCATCACCACGAAGGAATCGGGTCCGCTGTCCTTCCTGACCCGCAAGGACGTCTACAACGAGGACAAGCTGCGCGCCGATGAAGAGGCGCTGCGCCAGTTCTACTACAATCACGGCTATCCGGATTTCCGCATCATCTCCTCCGAGGCCGTTCTCGACGAGTCGACCAACCAGTACAACATCACCTTCACGGTGGAGGAAGGTCCTCGCTACAAATTCGGCGACATCGCGGTGGAATCCACGGTCGATGGCGTGAACTCCGCGGATCTGCAGGGTCTGGTGCGCACTCATGCCGGCGACGTCTACAACGCTCGCGAAATCCAGCGGTCGATGGAAGAGATCTCCCGTCGCGTGGCTGCGGCCGGCTATCCGTTTGCTCGCGTCACGCCGCGCGGCAACCGCAATTTCGATACGCAGACCATCGGCGTTTCCTACCTGGTCGACCAGGGCGAGCGCGCCTATGTCGAGCGCATCGAGATCCGTGGCAACACCCGCACGCGTGATTACGTCATTCGCCGCGAGTTCGACTTCAGCGAAGGCGATGCCTTCAATCAGGAGATGATCTCGCGCGCCAAGCGTCGTCTGGAAGCGCTGGGCTACTTCACGAACGTCAACATTTCCACTTCGGCAGGCTCTTCGCCCGACCGCGTGGTGGTCGTGGTCGACGTCGAGGATCAGCCGACCGGTTCGTTCGGCATCGGCGCCGGTTATTCCGCCGGTGGCGACGGCCTCATCCTCGAAGCCTCGATCGAAGAGAAGAACTTCCTCGGCCGCGGCCAGTTTATCCGTGTCGCCGTGGGCGGCGGTTTCGACAATGCGCGCAGCTACACGCTCTCCTTCACCGAGCCCTATTTCCTCGGTTATCGACTGGCTGCCGGCTTCGACATCTTCAAGAACCAGACTTCGTCGGAAGATTATTACGATTACGACGAGCAGGGCGTGACGCTGCGCGTAACCGCGCCGATCACCGAAGAGCTGGCGACGACGTTCCGCTATACCTACAAGCAGATCAACTACGAGGGTGAAGACGACTGGGATGTCGGCGACAATCTCTCCGAGCCCTACCGTGATCTGATCGAGCACGGCGAGTTCGTCCAGTCGTCCATTTCCCAGACGCTGACCTACAACACGGTCGACAGCACCACGCTGCCGCGCGAAGGCATCTATGCCACGCTGACGCATGAATATGCGGGTCTCGGCGGCGATTCGGAGTTCTACAAGATCACTGGCCGCGCGCGTTACTTCCACATGCTGTCGGATGAATCCGATATCATCGGCTCGCTGGCGGTGGGTGCCGGTCATGTCGTCGGCACGGGTGATTCGCTCAACGTCTTCGATCAGTTCATGATCGGTGGCCGTCAGATCCGTGGTTTCAAGAACGACGGTATCGGCCCGCGTATGCCGAACGGCGATCCGCTCGGCGGCACGACCTACTTCAACGCGTCGGCGGAAGTCTCCTTCCCGATGCCGGGCTTCCCGCAGGACTTCGGTCTGCGCGGCGCGCTCTTCGCTGATGCCGGTTCGCTTTGGGGCAACGAGGTTGCCAATAGCGGCGGTGTGGTCGGTACGGACTCTTCGATCCGTGCATCGGTCGGTGTCGGTGTGACCTGGGCTTCGCCCTTCGGCGCACTCCGCTTCGACTATGCCGTACCGGTCGCGAAGGAAGACTTCGACGAGACCCAGGAATTCCGGTTCAGCATGGCGAACCAGTTCTGATCACGCCCGTCCAGAACTGCGGACAACAACTGTTCTGGAGCTTTAGGCTTGATGGAGAACAATGAATTCTTTCCGCCCCATGGTGGTGTGCGCCTGCGCGAGCTGGCTGCCCATCTTGGGGCAGAACTGCTTGACGATTCGGCAGGAGACCGGCTGATCCACTCGGTGGCGCCGGTCGCGCGCGCGCGGGAAGGGCAGCTCTGCTACATTCTTTCGCGCAAGAGCAAGGACGAACTGGCGACCTGCCGGGCTTCGGCCATTCTCTGTGACGCGGCTTTGCGGTCGGCAATCCCCGAACATATTCCCGTCCTTCTCAGCAAGACCCCGCATACGGTATTCGCCCAAGCGGGAGCGCTGCTGCACCCGATCGCGATGCGCCCGGCGCCGGTCACTTCGCAAGCCGAGGGGATTTCTCCGGCCGCTTTCATCGATCCGACCGCGAAGCTCGAGCCCGGCGTGCATGTGGAGCCGATGGCGGTGATCGGCGCGCGCGCGGAAATCGGCTCGGGCACCCGCATCGGTGCGGGCAGCGTCGTCGGCGCGGATGTGAAGATCGGCCGGGATTGCACGATTGCGGCTGGGGCCAGCATTCTCGCGGCGTTGATCGGCAATGGGGTCATCATCCATAACGGCGCGCGTATCGGCCAGGATGGTTTTGGTTTCGCACCCGGTCCCAGGGGCATGCTGAAGATCGTGCAGGTAGGCCGCGTCATCATTCAGGACAATGTCGAGATCGGCGCGAATACAACCGTCGATCGCGGCGCCATGGACGATACGGTCATCGGCGAAGGTACGAAGATCGACAATCAGGTTCAGATCGCGCATAACGTGCAGATCGGACGCCACTGTGGTATTGCCAGCGGCGCCGGCATCGCCGGCTCCACCAAGATCGGCAATGGCGTGCTTATCGGCGGCGCTTCGGGCATCAATGGTCACATCACTATTGGCGACGGCGTGCAGATCGGAGCCATGAGCGGCGTCGTGGCCGACGTGCCCGCGGGCGCGCGCTATGGTGGTATTCCGGCTCGGCCGATGAAGGATTTCCTTCGCGAGGTGGCGGAAAAGATGGCGCGCTCCGACGAAAGGGCAAAACGCAAAGGAGAAAAGAATGACTGATGAGACCAAGCCGGTCCTCGGCGCGGCCGATATTCAGGAAATCATGAAGCTTTTGCCGCATCGCTATCCGTTTCTGTTGGTCGACAAGATTATCGAGATCGACGGCGACAATTCCGCGATCGGCATCAAGAACGTGACGGCAAGCGAACCGCATTTCACCGGACATTTCCCGGAACGTCCGATCATGCCGGGTGTTCTTCTCGTGGAAGGCATGGCGCAGACCGCCGGCGCCATCTGCGCGCGCAAGGAAGGCGAGTGTGGAAACCTGGTCTATTTCATGACCATCGACAACGCCCGTTTCCGCAAACCCGTCGTGCCCGGAGACCGTGTCGAATATCATGTGAAGAAGCAGAAGCAGCGGGGCAATATCTGGAAGTTCCACTGTGACGCCAAGGTGGATGGCGCCCTGGTTGCGGAAGCGGATATAGGCGCGATGATCGTGCGTAAGGACGCAGAATGAGCAAGATCGCTGCCAGCGCTCGCATTCACCCGCTTGCCTTGGTCGAGGACGGCGCCGTCATTGGCGAGAACGTCGTGGTCGGCCCTTTCTCGCAGGTCGGCCCGCGCGTCGTGCTGAAGGACGGAGTGGAGCTGATCTCCCATGCGGTGGTGACCGGCAATACGGAGATCGGCCGTAATTGCCGTATCTTTCCGATGGCGGTGATCGGCGGCGTTTCCCAGAGCCTTCACGAAGCGGGCGAGGATTCGTCCCTGACGGTCGGCGACAACTGCACCATGCGCGAAGGCGTGACGATGAATTGCGGCACGGTTGGCGGCGGCGGCAAGACGGTGGTCGGCAGCGATTGCCTGTTCCTCGCCAATTCACACGTTGCGCACGACTGCCAGCTCGGCAGCGGCATCATCATGTCGAACAATGTCATGCTTGCCGGCCATGTGCATGTCGGAGACCGCGCCATTCTCGGCGGCGGCTGCGCGGTGCACCAGTTCACCCGTGTCGGGCGACAGGCCTTCATCGGCGGGCTGTCTGCCGTGAATTACGATGTCATTCCTTACGGCATGCTCAACGGAAATCCGGGCATTCTCGGCGGCCTTAACGTGGTCGGCATGACGCGCGCCGGTGTCGAGCGCGCCACGATCCATCGGGTGCGCCGCGCCTTCAAGCAGATATTCGAGGGTGAGGGCAATATCCGCGTCAACGCGGCTGCGATCCGGGACGAGTACCAGGATTGCCCGGAAGTGATGGAAATCCTCGATTTCATCGCTGCAGACAGCGACCGCGCGCTTTCGTCGCCCTATCGCGGCAAGGGCTGATGCCCATGGCCGCGCCTGCGAGCCTGGCGGCAAAAGGCCGGCTGGCCATCATCGCGGGAAACGGTCTCCTGCCCGTGCATCTGGCGGAGGCCGCGCGGGCGGCGGGGGAAGATCCGTTCATCATTCTTCTCAGGCATGAAACCGATCAGCGTTTCGAGGGGTTCGAGACGACGACCATGGCGATTGCCGACATTGCCGGATTCAATCGAATTCTCCGCCAGCGCGGCATTGACCGGGTCGTGCTTTCCGGCGGGGTGACGCGCCGGCCGGACTGGCGCGACGTTCGGCCGAACTGGAAGATGCTGCGCAAATTGCCGGCATTGTTCCGTACTCTGGTTTCGGGCGGCGACGATGCCTTGTTGCAGATGACGATCGGCATACTCGAAGCTCAGGGATGCCGCGTCATCGGCGCCCACGAGATCGCTCCGAACCTTCTTGCCAGGACCGGTCCGCTCGGCAGGCAGGTGCCTTCCGAGGAGGATCGCCGCGATATCGAAGCCGCCGCGGCGGCGGCCCGCCGGTTGGGCGAACTCGATATCGGGCAGGGAGCTGTCAGCGTCGGCGGCCGCGTCGTCGCGCTCGAGGGCGTGGAAGGCACGGACCGGATGCTGGAGCGCGTCGCCGGGTTGAGAGCCGAAGGGCGGATTTCCAGCCGCCGCAAGGGCGTGGTCGTGAAGCTCTGCAAGCCTCAGCAGGATGTTCGCGCCGATCTGCCGTCCATCGGGCCTTCGACGGTTCGCACCGCAGCCGCGGCCGGGCTCGCAGGCATAGTCGTCGAGGCGGGCCGCGCCCTGGTGCTGGAGGAGGCTGCGCTGATCGCGGCGGCCGATGAAGCCGGGCTTTTCGTCTGCGGTATCGATCCCGGCCTGGCCGGTGGAGGTTTGTGATGGCGGATACGCTGAAAGTCGCTGTCGTCGCCGGTGAGGTGTCCGGCGATCTGCTGGGCGGCAACCTGATTGCGGCATTGAAGGCGGCCCACGGCGGACCGGTCGAACTCGTCGGCGTCGGAGGCGAGGCGTTGGAGGCGCAAGGCCTGCGCTCGCTCTTCGATTTTTCCGAGCTTTCCATCATGGGGCTGACGCAGGTTCTGTCGCGCCTGCCGGGCCTGGTCAGGCGCATCAGCCAGACGGCCGCGGCCATTATCGCCGCAAGGCCCGATGTTCTCGTCATCATCGACAGCCCGGATTTCACCCATCGGGTCGCCAAGAAGGTGCGTGCAGCACTGCCCGACCTTCCCATCGTCGATTACGTCTGCCCGAGCGTATGGGCGTGGAAGGAATACCGCGCCAAGGCGATGCTCGAATATGTCGATCATGTGCTTGCGGTTCTGCCCTTCGAACCGGAAGCGATGCGGCGTCTCGGTGGCCCGGAAACGAGCTTTGTCGGCCATAGGCTGACGGACGAACCGGAACTCGTGAAGGTTCGCGGTCTTCGCGCCGCGCGCCCCGTAAAGGGGAAGGGCGAGCAGCGCACTATTCTCCTGCTGCCCGGCTCCCGTTCCGCCGAGATCAAGGCGCTTCTGCCGGTCTTCTGCGAGGCTGCGCGGGAATTCGAGATGCGTAATGGCCCCACCCGTTTCCTCTTGCCGACGGTTGCGCGCCAGGAGAAGCTGGTGCGCGAGATCGTCGGCTCACTTCCGGTGAAGCCGGAGATCGTGACGGGCGAGGAGGGCAAGTGGACCGCCTTTGCGGAAGCCGATGCGGCTATCGCCGCTTCCGGTACGGTCATCCTGGAGCTGGGGCTCGCCACGGTTCCGGTTGTTTCCGCCTATAGGTCCGACTGGCTGATCACGATGCTGCACAAGCGGATCAAGATCTGGTCGGCGGCGCTGCCGAACCTCATCGCCGATTATCCTATCGTGCCGGAATATTTCAACCAGGTGGTGCGCGCCGGCAGCCTTTGTCGTTGGGCGGAGCGGCTTTCCGCCGACACCGCTCAGCGTCGCGCCATGCTGGAGGGCTTCGACCTCGTCTGGCAAAGGCTGCAGGTGCCGGTGCCTTCGGGCGAGGCGGCGGCAGGCATCGTTATGCAGGTCCTGGAAAACAGGAAGCCCGGTCATCGCTGACCGGGCTTCTTTGTTTTTGCAGGCTTGAAGCGTGATTAGCGCTTGGAGATCGGCAGATAATCGCGCTTCGGCTCGCCGGTATAGAGCTGGCGCGGACGGCCGATGCGCTGCTGCGGATCTTCGATCATTTCGGCCCACTGGGCGATCCAGCCGACCGTGCGGGCGAGCGCGAACAGCACCGTGAACATGGTGGTGGGGAAGCCCATCGCCTTCAGTGTGATGCCGGAATAGAAGTCGATGTTCGGATAGAGCTTCTTCTCGATGAAGTATTCGTCGGTGAGCGCGATGCGCTCCAGCTCCATGGCGACCTGCAGCAGCGGGTCGTCCTTATGGCCGAGCTCGCCGAGCACCTCATGCGTGGTCTTCTGCATGATCTTGGCGCGTGGGTCGTAGTTCTTGTAGACCCGGTGGCCGAAGCCCATGAGGCGGAACGGATCGTTCTTGTCCTTGGCACGGGCGATGTATTCCGGAATGCGGTCGACGGTGCCGATCTCGGTCAGCATGTTGAGCGCCGCTTCATTGGCGCCGCCGTGAGCCGGACCCCAGAGGCAGGCGATGCCGGCCGCGATACAGGCAAACGGGTTGGCGCCCGAAGAGCCGGCGAGGCGGACGGTCGAGGTCGACGCGTTCTGCTCATGGTCGGCATGAAGGATGAAGATGCGGTCCATGGCGCGTGCGAGCACCGGATTCACCACATATTCCTCGCAAGGGACGGCGAAGCACATGTGCAGGAAGTTCGAGGCGTAGTCGAGATCGTTCTTCGGATAAACGAAGGGCTGGCCGATATGGTACTTGTAGGCCATGGCGGCGAGCGTCGGCATCTTTGCGATCATGCGCAGCGAGGCGACCATGCGCTGGTGCGGATCGGTGATATCCGTGGAGTCGTGATAGAAGGCCGAAAGCGCGCCGACCACGCCGCACATGACGGCCATCGGATGGGCATCGCGGCGGAAGCCGGTGAAGAAACGGCTCATCTGCTCGTGCACCATGGTGTGGTGCGTGACGCGGTAATCGAAGTCCTTCTTCTGTGCGGCGGTGGGCAGTTCGCCGTAGAGCAGCAGATAGCAGGTCTCCAGGAAGTCGCCATGCTCGGCGAGCTGCTCGATCGGATAGCCGCGATGCAGAAGGATGCCTGCGTCACCATCGATATAGGTGATCTTGGATTCGCAAGACGCCGTCGAGGTGAAGCCCGGATCATAGGTGAATGCGCCGGTGTTCTTGTAGAGGGCACCGATATCGATGACGTCCGGACCGATCGAACCCGATCGTACCGGCAGCTCCACTTTCTTATCACCCAAGGCGAGGTTTGCGCTTTTATCCGTCATGCTGATCCTCCAACTTTCTGGCGGCATGGCGCCCTAAAAGCGCCATAAGGGTTAAGCGTCACGAGTTTAGCTATATGATCCGAGGGCGGATGCCAAGCTATCCTGACGGGAAATTGTGCAGCGCGAAATCATATTAGGCACAGGCCCGGCACCTGGAAGTTGCAAGGCGGCCGGCCCGGCAAAAGCCCGCAAAACATGGGTTTGCATCTGCAGTTGACGGTTGCGCCGTGCTGCCGCACTCTGCACTTAGGGCTTGTATTTCGGGTGGTGCGGGGGTGCCGGTGGAAAAGGAGGTTCCGGATATCGCGGAGGCGGCGAAGCCACGCCTGCCGCACGCCGAACCTCCGGTAGAACAGGACATCTTTTTGCCTGCTTTTTCGGCACATCCGCAAGGCGCGGTGGTTCCGTCCGGCATCCGGCGGCCGACCAGGATCAACCGTGGGTTTGCCGCGTGGGCCGCGGAAGGCCTTCACCGCCTCCGGCACCTCGTTCCCGCGATGATCCGCGAAGAAGCGGCGCATGGTCACGGATTTTTGTTCGTGCCCATTGCGATCGGAGCAGGGGCCGCTTTCTGGTTCTGCCTGCCGAAGGATCCTCTCTTATCGCCACTCGCCCTTGCATTCGTCTTTTTCGCGGCTGTCGCGCTTGCGACCCGCTATCGCCCGAGCCCCTGGAGCATTGCTTCGCTTGCGCTTGCGCTCTTCCTTGGCGGAATGATGCTTGCGCAGTTCGAGACCTGGCGCCGCTCGACCGTCATCCTCGACTCGCCGGTGACCACCATGATCACAGGCCGCGTGGAGCGCCTGGAGCCGGACGGGCAGGGCCGGTGGCGCTATATCGTCCGCCTCGCCGCGACGGCGGACCCCGTGCTGCGTCGCCCTCCGGAGAAGGTGTCGCTGCTTGCCCGCAGCCGCCATGAACCAATCGCAAGCGGGGAGACAATCACCGGCAGGGCGCGGCTCTCGCCGCCCTCCGGGCCGGCTTTGCCCGGCCTCGTGGATTTCGCTTTTTCCGCCTATTTCGACGATATTGGCGCGGTGGGCTTCTTTTACGGCGCGCCGAAGCGGGCGGAGCCAGCCGGACAGGATGATGCCCCTTGGCTGGACGAGATGGAGCGGAAGCTCTTCGATCTGCGCAGCATGATCGCCTCGCGCATCCGTGCGGTCGTTCCCGGCGATGCGGGTGCCTTTGCCGCCGCGATCGTCACGGACGAGAGGCGGGCGATCTCGAAGGAGACGACGGAGGCGCTTCGGGTTTCGGGCCTCGCCCACATCGTTGCGATCTCCGGGCTCAACATGGCGCTTGCCGCGGGCATCTTCTTCGTCGGCGTGCGGATGGTGCTGGGGCTTTTCATGGGCTTCGCGCAAGCCTGGCCGGTGAAGAAGATCGCGGCCTTCGGCGCGCTTCTCATGGCGACGGCCTATTACCTGATCTCCGGCTTCGCGGTTTCGGCGGAACGCGCCTATCTGATGATGGCCGTCATGCTGGTTGCCGTCCTTTTCGACCGCGCTGCGATCAGCCTGCGCAATGTGGCGCTTTCCGCGCTCGTCATCATCGCGATCTCGCCCTCCGAGATCATGGGGCCGAGCTTCCAGATGTCGTTTTCGGCGACGGTCGCGCTGGTGGCCGGCTATGCGCTCTGGAAACGCCGCGCCGCAGGGCGCGAACCGGAAATATTCCCGTTGCGTCACCGTGCGGTGACGCCCTTGCTGACGGGCTGGAACTTCATCGCTGGGATATTCGCGACCTCGCTCATCGGAGGGCTCTCCACGGCGATCTATTCCATCGAGCATTTTCACCGGATCGCCACCTATGGACTGGCGGCCAATCTCGCTGCAATGCCGATCATCTCCTTCCTTGTCATGCCGATGGGGCTGATCGGCATGCTCTTGATGCCATTCGGTCTGGAGGAGTTTTTCCTGAAACTCATGGGGTTGGGATTGGAGGCAGTGATCGCGGTCGCCAGGCATGTGGCGTCCTGGGGTGGCGATATCGGGGCCGGGCGCCAGCATCCCTGGTTTATGCCCGTCGCGACCATCGGCTTTCTGTTCCTGACGCTGCTCAGAACCAGGCTGCGGCTGATGGGGCTACCCATATTCGCTGCGGCCGTCCTTCTCTCGGTGCTCGGGCGGCCGGCCGCTCCCCCCGACCTGCTGATTGCCGAGGACGGGACGATGGCCGCGTTGACCGAAGCGGGAAGGACGGCGACGAACCGCACCCGGCCGCCGAGCTTCATCTTCTCGCAATGGCATCGCGCCCTGCTTCTGGAACCTCCGGAAAGCCCCGCCCTGTCCCTGATTGGTGACAAGGCCGCAACGCCATCCGCGGAAGCCGCGAAGCGCCGCGACTTAACTCCCGAGGAAGTGGCGAGCGCGCGTGAGAGGTTGCGAAACGCGCTTGTATCGGCAAGTGCGGCCCGTTTCACCTGCGAGCCGAAAGCCTGGTGTGCCGCGAAGACCTCGCAAGCCGCCGGCATCGTGATGGTGGAGGACTGGCGATTGACGGGCGTGGCCTGCGATGTCGCGGCCATCGTCATAGCGCCGCGCGCAAGGTTCGATCATTGCCGTTCCGGCGCGCTTCTCTTCAACGGCAAGACCCTGCGACGGACCGGAGCATTGGAAATAGAATTCAACGGCAGCGGCGATCCCTCGCTATGGAGTTTTCGCGCCGCCATGGACGGAAAAAACCGCCCGTGGAGCCGTCATCGACACTACGATTGGAGAAGCGGCGATTATGACGCCGCGCTGCCGGAACCGCTCGCGAAACTTATCAGTGGTAGCGGCGGATGAGGCCGACCAGCTTGCCCTGGATCTTGACGCGGTCCGGTCCGAAAATGCGCGTCTCGTAAGCCGGATTGGCCGCTTCGAGCGCGATGGAGGCACCGCGCCGGCGGAAGCGCTTCAGGGTCGCTTCCTCGTCATCCACCAGGGCGACGACGATGTCACCCGGATGAGCCGTATTGGCATTGCGGATGATGACCGTATCGCCGTCCAGAATGCCGGCCTCGATCATCGAATCACCCTTGACCTCGAGGGCATAATGCTCGCCCGCGCCCAGCATTTCGTAGGGCACTGTGATATCGTGGGTATTATTCTGGATCGCCGAAATCGGAACGCCTGCGGCGATACGGCCCATCACCGGCACCGAAGCGGAATTGGACTGCTCCTCGGCGGCCTTCGGAGGCGCGGGGGCAGGCTTCGGCTTGCCGAGGCTGCCTTCGATGACGCTCGGTGAAAAGCCCCGTCGCGGCTGCAGGCTCGGCGTGTAGGCTTCCGGAAGCTTGATGACCTCCAGAGCGCGGGCGCGGTTGGGCAGGCGGCGGATGAAGCCTCTTTCCTCCAGCGCGGTAATCAGCCGGTGGATGCCCGATTTGGAGGCCAGATCGAGTGCGTCCTTCATTTCGTCGAAGGACGGCGGGACGCCGGATTCCTTCATGCGTTCATGGATGAACAGAAGCAATTCCTGCTGTTTGCGCGTGAGCATGGCGGCGAACCCTTGAATCGGAAACAAATCCAGAACGGACACTATATGTTCCATATGTGTTCCGCAAGTCCCTAAATTTCCGTGAAAGTCTCATGAATTTCGTTGAGGCGAACGGCGACGAGACGCCTCGTCTGGCCGTTGTGCGCAGGCGCACCATATATTCTAAAATATTCTAACGTCTGTTCCATCCGCCTGTTTCCGGAGTCGCCGTGAATTCCCCAAGACCGATCGACCATCTCGTCCTGCCGGTATCGAATCTCGCGGCCGCCAGAAGCCGCCTTTCCGAACTCGGCTTCACCGTCGCGCCGGATGCCGATCATCCATTCGGCACCCGCAATGCCTGTGTTTTCCTTCCCGACGGCAGCTATCTGGAGCCGCTTGGGGTCGCCAATCGCCGTCAGGCATCGGGCACGGCGAAGCGCGGCAATGTCTTTACCGCGCATGATCTCGAATTCCGCGGCGGCGGGCATCGCGAGGGTCTGTCCGCGCTCGTCGTTGCATCCACGGACGCGGCTGCGGACGAAGCGCGGTTTCGCCGGCATGGCATTTCCAGAGGCGAGATGCTGCATTTCTCCCGCCCGGTGACATTGCCGGATGGCTCGGTGTCTGAAGCGAGCTTTCGCCTGGCTTTCGCGGCGGACGAGCGCGCGCCGGATTTCCTGCTGTTCGCCGCCGAGAGGGTCAATCCCTTGCCCGCCAACCGGGGCGATCTGGAGCGGCATGCGAACCATGTCCTGGGGTTCAGCGAAATCGTCCTCTCCGCGCCGGCGCCTTCGGATTTTGCAGCCATGCTGGAGACGGTTATGGAGACGCAAGCGGAAGCGGAGGCCGAATCGGGGGCAGTTCGCATCCAGGCGTCGAATTGCGCGGTCCGCATCGCGCCGGATGGCGAACTCGAGCCCGAATTCGCGCTCGCACCGGATGACGCACCTTCCGGCCTTCACGGCCGCGCCATAATTTTCCGGGTTGCCGATCTTGCCGTGACAGAGATCACCCTTGCTGCTAATGACGTCGCGTTCATTCGCAAGGCGGGCCGCGTTCTGGTCGCCGCGGCGCCCGGCCAGGGCGTATTGTTCGGTTTCGAGGAGTGATAATGGAAGTCTCCGCCAATACTGAGGTCTTCGCCGGTGAAGGCGAGGGGCGCGTCCTGTTTTCGCAGAAGTCGCGGCTGTCGCTGATCGCCGGTCCCTGCCAGATGGAGAGCCGCGATCATGCCTTCATGATGGCGGGCGCGCTGAAGGAGCTTTGCGCCAAGCTCGGCATCGGCCTCGTCTACAAATCCTCCTTCGACAAGGCGAACCGCACCTCCCTTTCGGGCAAGCGCGGTATCGGGCTCGAAAAGTCCATGGAAATATTCGCCGATCTCAAGAAGGAATACGGCTTTCCGGTTCTGACGGACATCCATTCCGAGGAACAGTGCGAGATCGTCGCAAAGACCGTCGATATACTGCAAATCCCCGCCTTCCTGTCGCGCCAGACGGACCTTCTGATCGCCGCCGCCAAGACCGGCCGCGTCATCAACGTGAAGAAGGGGCAGTTCCTGGCGCCCTGGGACATGAAGAACGTGCTGGCCAAGTTCACCCAGAGCGGCAATCCCAACGTGCTGCTCTGCGAGCGCGGGGCCTCCTTCGGCTATAATACGCTGGTCTCCGACATGCGCTCGCTGCCGATCATGGCCTCGCTCGGTGCACCCGTCATATTCGACGCCACCCATTCCGTGCAGCAGCCGGGCGGGCAGGGCGGTTCCACCGGCGGACAGCGCGAGTTCGTGGAAACGCTGGCGCGGGCGGCCGTGGCCGTCGGCGTCGCCGGCGTCTTCATCGAGACCCATGAGGACCCGGACAATGCGCCGTCCGATGGCCCGAACATGGTTCACCTGAAGGATATGCCGCGGCTTCTCGAAAAGCTGCTCGCCTTCGACGCGGTGGCCAAGGCGGCATAAAAGCGCCCGCCGGCTCCGCATTGTAATTTTCATGTCATCGACTATGAGACATGGTCAGTGACCCCAATGGACGTCAACTCGAGGGAGAGACCTTTGACCGCCATCACCGATATCATCGCCCGTGAAATCCTCGACAGCCGCGGCAATCCCACCGTCGAGGTGGATGTCTATCTGGAAGACGGCTCCATGGGCCGTGCCGCGGTTCCCTCCGGCGCGTCCACCGGCGCGCATGAGGCGGTCGAGCTGCGTGACGGCGGTAAGCGCTATCACGGCAAGGGCGTCGAAAAGGCGGTCGAGGCGGTCAATACCGAGATCTTCGATGCGATCGGCGGCTTCGATGCCGAGAGCCAGATCCATGTCGACAAGACGATGATCGCGCTGGACGGCACCCCGAACAAGTCGCGCCTCGGCGCCAATGCCATCCTCGGCGTTTCGCTCGCCGTCGCCAAGGCCGCCGCCGAAACCTCCGGCCTGCCGCTCTACCGCTATGTCGGCGGCCCGAACGCGCATGTTCTGCCCGTTCCGATGATGAACATCATCAACGGCGGCGCCCATGCCGACAATCCGATCGATTTCCAGGAATTCATGATCATGCCGGTCGGCGCCGATACGCTGCGCGATGCCGTCCGCATGGGGTCTGAAATCTTCCACGTGCTCAAGAAGGAGCTGCATGCCGGCGGCCACAACACCAATGTCGGCGATGAGGGCGGCTTCGCACCGAACCTCAAGAGCGCGCCGGAAGCGCTCGACTTCATCATGAAGTCGATCGAGAAGGCCGGTTACCGCCCGGGCGAGGACGTCTATCTCGCTCTCGACTGCGCTTCGACGGAGTTCTTCAAGGACGGCAAATACGCCATGGAAGGCGAGGGCCGCACGCTGGAATCCGGCGCCATGGCTGACTACCTCGCGGAACTGGTCGCCAAGTACCCGATCATCTCGATCGAGGACGGCATGGCCGAGGACGATTGGGACGGCTGGAAGGCGCTGACCGACAAGGTCGGTTCGAAGTGCCAGCTCGTCGGCGACGACCTGTTCGTCACCAATTCGGCGCGCCTGCGCGACGGCATCCGCATGGGTGTCGCCAACTCCATTCTCGTCAAGGTCAACCAGATCGGCTCGCTCACCGAGACGCTGGACGCCGTGGAGACCGCCCATAAGGCGAGCTACACCGCCGTCATGTCCCACCGTTCCGGCGAAACCGAAGATGCGACGATCGCCGATCTCGCGGTTGCCACCAACTGCGGTCAGATCAAGACCGGTTCGCTGTCGCGCTCCGATCGCATGGCCAAGTACAACCAGCTCATCCGCATCGAGGAAATGCTGGGCCCGCAGGCCGTCTATGCCGGCCGGAGTGTTCTTCGCGGCTGATCTTGGCTGTCATTCCTGAACTGGAAAGCCCGCGCGTGCCAAGCGCGGGCTTTCGCATTTCATCGTGGTCAACGATTGCTTAAGCAAGTTCTGCGAATTTGAAACCTCGTAATGCGTGACGAGGTTGGCAAGGCATGTGGACCAGGCATCATAAGCAGAGAAAATTCGGTCGTTTCGTACTTCCCGCCATAACTGTCGCCTTCCTTTCCTATTTCGGCTATCATTCCATTCACGGCGATCTGGGTCTGATCGCGACCGATGAGTTCGAGCGCCAGCGGGTGGCCCGCGCCGCCGAACTTTCCAAGCTCACCGAACGGCGCGAGGCGCTCGAGCGCCAGGTTCAGCTTTTGAGCGACGGATCGCTGGAAAAGGACATGCTGGACGAGACTGCCCGCTATCAGCTCAACGTCTCGCGGGGCGACGAGATCGTCATCTTCAACGATTATTTCTGATTAACCGGAATTCGGTTAATCGGATATTTCCGTTTATTTTCAACGACTTGTGCGGAATGCTAGCCATGCATTTATAGCATTGCTGGGGTCGCCTTTCTTCCCTATGCTGCGCGCCGAACGAACCTAGTGCAGCACGCAAGGGAGGGATGAATGGCGCCGAGCAAAAACGCGTCTGTATCCGGCCGCAGATCCGCGGCGAAGTCTGCTACCAAGACGACCTCGAAATCCGCTCCGAAGGAATTCACCGGCAAGAACACGCCGGATTTCGGCAAGGACGAGGATCTTCACGCTTATCGCGAGATGCTTCTGATCCGCCGTTTTGAAGAGAAGGCCGGCCAGCTTTACGGCATGGGCTTCATCGGTGGCTTCTGTCATCTCTACATCGGGCAGGAAGCCGTCGTCGTCGGCATGCAGATGGCGCAGAAGGATGGTGATCAGGTCATCACCGCCTATCGCGACCACGGTCACATGCTGGCGACCGGCATGGAGGCTCGCGGCGTCATGGCCGAGCTTACCGGGCGTCGGGGCGGCTATTCCAAGGGGAAGGGCGGCTCGATGCACATGTTCTCCAAGGAAAAGAATTTCTACGGCGGCCACGGCATCGTCGGCGCCCAGGTCTCGCTCGGCACCGGTCTTGCCTTTGCCAACAAGTATCGTGGCAATGATGCCGTCTCCGTCGCCTATTTCGGCGATGGCGCGGCCAACCAGGGCCAGGTCTACGAGAGCTTCAACATGGCGGCGCTCTGGAAGCTGCCGATCGTCTATATCGTCGAGAACAACCGTTATGCGATGGGCACCTCGACGGCTCGCGCCACGGCTCAGTCCAATTATTCGCTGCGCGGCTCCGGCTTCGGCATTCCCGGCATCCAGGTCGACGGCATGGACGTTCGCGCCGTGAAGGCCGCGGGCGATGAAGCTCTCGAACACTGCCGTTCGGGCAAGGGCCCGATCATCCTCGAAATGCTCACCTATCGCTATCGCGGCCACTCCATGTCCGACCCGGCGAAGTATCGCTCCAAGGATGAAGTGCAGAAGATGCGCTCGGAAAACGATCCCATCGAGAAGGTCAAGAACCGCTTGATCGAAAACGGCTGGGCCAGCGAGGACGAGCTGAAGACGATCGACAAGGATATCCGCGACATCGTTTCGGACTCCGCCGATTTCGCACAGAACGATCCGGAGCCGGATGTATCCGAGCTCTATACCGACATTCTGCTTTGATCGCGGGGAGGGAACTATAATGCCGATCGATATTCTTATGCCCGCCCTTTCCCCGACCATGGAGGAAGGCACACTCAGCAAATGGCTGAAGAACGAGGGTGACAAGGTCACCTCCGGCGACGTGATCGCCGAAATCGAGACCGACAAGGCGACCATGGAAGTGGAAGCCGTGGACGAAGGCGTGATCGGCAAGCTGCTGGTTCCGGCCGGCACCGAGAACGTCAAGGTCAACACCAAGATCGCCGTTCTGCTCGCCGAGGGCGAGAGCGCCGACAGCATCGATGTCGCTGCCGAGGCTCCCAAGCCGGAGGCTCCCGCCGTTCCGCAGGAGGAAAAGCCGACCGAGACCGGCTCAGCCGCCGCTCCGGTGCCAGCTCAGCCGAAGGTCGAGACCGCCTCCGATCCGGATATCCCGGCCGGCACCGAGATGGTGACGATGACCGTGCGCGAAGCGTTGCGCGACGCCATGGCGGAAGAAATGCGCCGCGACGAAGACGTCTTCATCATGGGTGAGGAAGTCGCCGAATACCAGGGCGCCTACAAGATCACTCAAGGCCTGCTGCAGGAATTCGGCCCGCGCCGCGTCGTCGACACGCCGATCACCGAGCACGGCTTTGCCGGCGTCGGCGTTGGTGCGGCCATGGCCGGCCTGAAGCCGATCGTCGAATTCATGACCTTCAACTTCGCCATGCAGGCGATCGACCAGATCGTCAACTCCGCCGCCAAGACGCTCTACATGTCCGGCGGCCAGATGGGCGCTCCGATCGTGTTCCGCGGCCCGAACGGTGCTGCTGCCCGCGTCGGCGCCCAGCACAGCCAGGATTACGGCGCCTGGTACAGCCACATCCCCGGCCTCAAGGTCGTCCAGCCCTATACGGCGGCCGATGCGAAGGGTCTTCTGAAGGCTGCCATCCGCGATCCGAACCCGGTCATCTTCCTGGAAAACGAAATCCTCTACGGTCACTCCTTCGAGGTGCCGAAGCTCGATGATTTCGTGCTGCCGATCGGCAAGGCCCGTATCCACAAGCAGGGTAAGGACGCCACGGTTGTTTCCTGGGGCATCGGCATGACCTATGCCACCAAGGCGGTCGACGAGCTTTCCAAGGAAGGCATCGATGTCGAGCTGATCGATCTGCGCACCCTGCGTCCGATGGACCTGCCGACCGTCATCGAGTCGGTCAAGAAGACCGGCCGCCTCGTCACCGTCGAGGAAGGCTTCCCGCAGTCGTCGGTCGGCACCGAAATCGCCACCCGCGTCATGCAGCAGGCATTCGACTATCTCGATGCGCCGATCCTGACGATCGCCGGCAAGGACGTTCCGATGCCCTATGCCGCGAACCTCGAGAAGCTGGCGCTGCCGAATGTCGGCGAAGTCGTCCAGGCAGTCAAAACCGTCTGCTACAAGTAAGGGGAGGGTATCGCGATGCCCATAAACATCACCATGCCCGCCCTTTCGCCGACGATGGAGGAGGGCAATCTTTCCAAGTGGCTGGTCAAGGAAGGCGACAAGGTTGCCCCTGGCGACGTGATCGCCGAGATCGAGACCGACAAGGCGACCATGGAAGTGGAAGCCGTCGATGAGGGCACGGTCGCCAAGCTCGTCGTTCCGGCCGGCACGGAAGCGGTCAAGGTCAACGCCTTGATCGCCATCCTCGCTGCCGAGGGCGAGGATGTGAAGGCGGCGGCTGCCGGCGGCGGCGACGCCCCGAAGGCCGAAGCCAAGGCGGAAGCCGCGCCTGCTCCGAAGGCGGAAGCCGCACCGGCGGAAAAAACCTCTGAGACCCCGAAGACGCCGGTGACGGATGCCGCTCCGGCGCCGTCCACGCCTGCGCCGACCGCCGATGGCAAGCGCGTCTTCTCTTCGCCGCTCGCGCGCCGTCTGGCGAAGGAAGCCGGCCTGGAGCTTTCCGCCGTCACCGGCTCCGGCCCGCACGGCCGCGTCGTAAAGGCGGATGTCGAGAAGGCCGTCGCCTCCGGCACCGGCAAGGCTGCTCCGGCCGCCGCCCAGGCTGGCGCTCCGGCGCTTGCAAAGGGCCCGTCGGACGATGCCGTCCTCAAGCTCTTCGCGGAAGGCTCCTACGAGCTCCTGCCGCATGACGGCATGCGCAAGACGATCGCCTCACGCCTTACCGAGTCGAGCCAGACCGTTCCGTCCTACTTCATCTCGATGGATTGCGAGATCGACGCGCTTTTGAAGCTGCGCGCCGAGATCAACAAGTCCGCGCCGGTGAAGAAGACGGAGAAGGGCGAAGTTCCGGCCTTCAAGCTCTCGGTCAACGACTTCATCATCAAGGCGATGGCGCTCGCCCTTCGTGACGTCCCGATGGCGAACGCCTCCTGGACCTCGACCGCGCGCGTTCTGCACAAGCACGCGGATGTCGGCGTCGCCGTGGCGATCCCGGACGGGCTGATCACGCCGATCGTCCGCAAGGCCGAAGAGAAGGCGCTGTCGGTCATCTCCAACGAGGTGAAGGATCTTGCAAAGCGCGCCCGCGACAAGAAGCTGAAGCCGGAGGAATACCAGGGCGGCACGACGTCTGTGTCCAACCTCGGCATGTTCGGCGTCTCCAACTTCACCTCGATCATCAACCTGCCGCAGGCATCGATCGTCTCGATCGGCGCGGGCATCGAGAAGCCGGTCGTGAAGGACGGCGAGATCAAGGTGGGCACGGTGATGACGGCGACCTTCGCCTTCGACCACCGCGTCATCGACGGCGCGCTCGGCGCGGAACTCGCGTCCGCCTTCAAGCGCTACATCGAAAACCCGATGGCCATGCTGGTGTAGTCCAGCCTTTCCCTCCCCCTTGCGGGGAGGGTGTCCGCAAGGGAGGGGAATCCGAGGTGCGTCCATGAAAACCGTTCTCTGCTATGGCGATTCGCTAACCTGGGGCACGGATGCCGAGACCGGCGGCCGACATGCTTTCGAAGACCGCTGGCCGAGCGTGCTGCAGGCGGCACTCGGCCCTTCCGTCAATGTGATCGCCGAGGGGCTTGGCGGCCGTACCACCGCCTATGACGACCAGTTGGGCGATTGCGACCGCAACGGTGCGCGATTGCTGCCGACCGTGCTTCATACCCACGGCCCGCTCGAGCTCGTCGTCATCATGCTCGGCACCAATGACATGAAGCCGATCATCCATGGCACGGCCATAGGCGCGCGCCAGGGCGTGAAGAAGCTCGTCAGCCTCATCCGCTTTCACGATTGGGCGCGCGAATGCGAGCCGCCCGAGATCCTCGTCGTATCGCCGCCGCCGCTTTGCGAGACGGCGAACCCGTTGACCGGCGCCCTGTACAGGGGCGCCATCGAGCAGTCCCGGATGCTCGCCTCGCTCTATCGCGATCTCGCGGATGAATTGGGCTGCGGATTCTTCGATGCCGGATCGGTCGCGAGCGCCACGCCCGTCGATGGCGTGCATCTCGATGCGGAAAACACCCGCGCCATCGGGCGGGGCCTCGAGCCCATCGCCCGGATGATGCTGGGGCTTTAAACACGTTCCTGATGAGGCAGGCCGCGTGATCCGCTGGCCGCCCCCAAGGAAAGCACAAGGAAAAGGCAGGAAGAGAATGGCTCAATCCTACGACCTCATCGTCATCGGCTCCGGCCCCGGCGGTTATATCGCCGCCATCCGCGCCGCCCAGCTCGGGATGAAAGTCGCCGTCGTCGAGCGCGAGCATCTCGCCGGCATCTGCTCCAACTGGGGCTGCATCCCGACCAAGGCGCTGTTGCGTTCGGCCGAAATCTTCCACTATGCCCAGCATCCGGGCGATTACGGCGTGAAGATCGAGGGAACCGTGACGCCGGACCTGAAGGCGATCGTCGATCGCTCGCGCGGCATCGCGCATCGGATGAACAACGGCGTCGGCTTCCTCTTCAAGAAGAACAAGATCGACATCATCTGGGGCGAGGCGAAGATCACCAAGCCGGGTGAAGTCCTCGTTTCCAAACCCACCAAGAAGCTGGTCGAGCCGATGGGGCCGGTACCGAAGAACACGCTCGGCGAAGGCACGTACACCGCCAAGCACATCATCGTCGCCACCGGCGCGCGTCCGCGCGCGCTGCCCGGCATCGAGCCGGACGGCAAGCTGATCTGGACCTATTTCGAGGCAATGAAGCCGGAGGAAATGCCGAAGTCGCTGCTGGTCATGGGATCGGGCGCGATCGGCATCGAGTTCGCCTCCTTCTACCGCACGCTCGGAGTCGACGTGACCGTCGTCGAGGTCATGAAGACCGTCATGCCGGTGGAAGACGTGGAAATCTCTGCGCTTGCCAAGAAGCAGTTCGAGAAGCAGGGCATGAAGATCCATCTGGAGGCCAAGGTCACCAAGGTGGACAAGGCCGCCAACTCCATCACCGCGCATGTCGAGATGAAGGACGGCAAGGTCGAGAAGATCACCGCCAACCGGATGATCTCTGCCGTCGGCGTGCAGGCCAATATCGAAAACCTGGGGCTCGAGGCAGTCGGTGTGAAGACCGATCGCGGCTTCATCGTCATAGACGGCTACGGCAAGACCAACGTGCCCGGCATCTACGCGATCGGCGACGTCGCCGGTCCGCCGATGCTGGCCCACAAGGCCGAGCACGAGGCTGTCATCTGCGTGGAGAAGATCGCCGGCGTTCCGAACGTCCACCCGATGGACAAGCTGAAGATCCCCGGCTGCACCTATTGCCATCCGCAGGTCGCCTCCGTCGGCCTCACCGAAGCCAAGGCCAAGGAGCAGGGCCGCGATATCCGCGTCGGCCGCTTCCCCTTCGTCGGCAACGGCAAGGCGATCGCGCTCGGCGAGGATCAGGGCATGGTCAAGACGATCTTCGACAAGAAGACGGGCGAGCTCCTGGGCGCGCATATGGTCGGAGCGGAAGTCACCGAGCTCATCCAGGGCTTCGTGGTCGCCATGAACCTCGAGACGACCGAGGAAGAGCTGATGCACACGATCTTCCCGCATCCGACGATTTCCGAAACCATGAAGGAAAGCGTGCTCGACGCCTATGGCAGGGCATTGAACGTCTGATAATACCCTCGGGGCTCGCGCCATTGTTCCAGGCCGCGTGCCCCACCATATGAAGGGTTCCGAACGAACAGGAGAAGCGGATGGAAGGTGTTGGTTTGATTGCCACGGTGGTCATCGGCGGCATAGCGGGCTGGATTGCCGGCAAGCTGATGGATATACGTTTCGGCGTCTTCATGAACATCGTCATCGGCATTCTCGGCGCGCTGCTCGCCAATGCCATTTTCGATCGCTTCGGCATCCATGTCGCCAGCGGATGGCTGGGTTACCTGGTGCAGGGTTTCGTGGGTTCGTGCATTTTGCTATTTCTGGCCAAGATCGTCCGGCGTTGACGAATACCGCACGTAAGGCGGGTTGAAGGCAGGTTTTAATGGTCACCATTCTCGACAGGATCGGCACAGGCGAGGAAAAGCGCATCCGCCACCCGGAAAAGGCGCATCGCCCGGATACCGAGGTGCTGCGCAAGCCCGAGTGGATCCGCGTCAAGGCTCCGGTGTCCAAGGGCTATATGGAAACGCGCGATCTCGTGCGCTCCCATAAGCTCGTGACGGTCTGCGAGGAGGCGGGCTGCCCCAATATCGGCGAGTGCTGGGACAAGAAGCACGCCACCTTCATGATCATGGGCGAGATCTGCACCCGCGCCTGCGCCTTCTGCAACGTCGCGACCGGCAAGCCCAACGCGCTCGACATGGACGAGCCGGAAAACGTCGCCAAGGCCGTCAAGCAGATGGGCCTGTCGCACGTCGTCATCACCTCGGTCGACCGCGACGACCTGGATGACGGCGGCGCCGAGCATTTCGAGAAGGTGATCTTCGCGATCCGCGCCGCTTCGCCGACGACGACGATCGAAATCCTGACGCCGGACTTCCTGAAAAAGCCCGGTGCGCTGGAGCGTGTCGTCGCCGCCAAGCCGGACGTCTTCAACCATAATCTGGAGACCGTTCCGGGGAATTATCTGACTGTTCGCCCCGGCGCCCGCTATTTTCACTCCGTCCGCCTATTGCAGCGGGTGAAGGAGCTGGACCCGACGATGTTCACGAAGTCCGGCATCATGGTGGGCTTGGGCGAAGAGCGCAACGAAGTGCTGCAGCTCATGGACGACCTCAGGACCGCCGACGTCGATTTCCTGACGATCGGCCAATATCTCCAGCCGACCCGCAAGCATCACAAGGTGGAAGCGTTCGTAACGCCGGAGGAATTCAAGTCCTACGAGACGGTGGCCTACACCAAGGGCTTCCTGATGGTCTCCTCCAGCCCGCTCACCCGTTCGTCGCACCACGCCGGCGACGACTTTGCCCGGTTGAGGGCCGCGCGGGAAAAGAAGCTGCTCGCAGCCGCGGAATAGAGCGAAGCTCCCCCAAACTTCCCGATGCCGTAGCGCCGCCGATCCTCACTCGGCGGCCTGCGGCTTCTCTTTCTTGTCCTGCTTGTCTTGGCCGCGCTTTCTATCGCGCAGCGTGAAGCGGTTGCCGCGCGCTTCGGCCTTGGCCATCTCTATCAGATAGGCCAGCATCGGCATCTGGTTCATGTCTGCGAGCTGCTTTGCTGATTCGAGCAGCTTTATCATCTGGGAGAAGTCGTCCATCGGTCTTGTCTTTCGGATGCTTTGGTATGCTGGCTGCAACGCCCCTCATGTCTTGACTGCGCTCGAGGATCATAGCAAACGGTTTGCTCTTCACCGTCTTCTGATTGAATCCCGGCAGACTTATGGTTCGTTATATAATCGATCGCGGCGAAGCTGTAAGCCTTCTTGGAAGGTCGAGCCGCATACTTGTGATCGGTTGCTCCGGAAGCGGCAAGAGCACTTTTTCGCACAAGCTCGCGGGCCTGCTCTCGCTTCCCTACATTTCCATGGACCGCGAAATCTTCTGGCTGCCGGGCTGGCAAGTGCGGCCGCGGGCCGAAGCGATGGAGTTGATCCGCAAGGCGGTGGCCGAGGATCGCTGGATCATGGACGGCACGAGCCCCGGTTCTTTGCCGCTCCGCCTGCCGCGCGCCGAACTGGTGATCTGGATGCGCCCGCCGCGCCTCGTCTCCCTCTTCGGGGTGATCTTCCGCTGGGTTCGCTATTGGCGGAAGACGCGGCCGGAGATGGCGGAAGGCTGTCCCGAAAAGATCGACCGGGAATTCCTGCGTTACGTCTGGAATTTCGAGAAGACCGAGGTGCCCGAGATCGAGGAGATGCTGGAGCTCCACGGTCGCCATCTTTGCGTGCATGTGGTGAAATCCTACCGTCACGCCGATAGATTACTGGAGCTGCTCGTCCGCAGGACCTGATTCGGAGCCGGGATATGGATGAAACGCCGCGATCCGCCGTCGATTATGCCAGTGATGAGACAGCCGCCGTGCTGATCCGGCGGGCGAACCGCATCCTGGTGGTCGGTTCTTCGGGCGGCGGCAAATCGACGCTCTCCCGGAAGATCGCCGCTCGGTTCGATCTCCCCTATGTTTCGATGGACCGCGAGTTTTTCTGGCTGCCGGGATGGGTTGCGCGTGATCGCGCCGAGCAGAGGAGCATGATTGCCGCCCGCGTGACTGAGGATCGCTGGATCATGGACGGCAGCAATCCTTCCAGTTTCGATATCCGGCTGCCGCGAACCGATATCGTCATCTGGGTGAGGTTGCCCCGGCTGCTTTGCCTTTGGGGGATTTTCAGCAGGAGCATTCGCACCTTTGGGCGCACACGGCCTGACATGGCTCCCGGCTGCCCGGAGAAACTGCCCGACCGCGAGTTCGTCAGCTACGTCTGGAACTTCGAGGAGCGACATGCGCCGATCTTCATTCGAAACTTCGAGCGATACGGGCGAGGCGTCCCGGTTCTGGTGTTGAAATCGCGCCGCCAGATGCGCCATCTGCTTGATCTTCTCGATAGGGAAGCTTAACTCCCGTCTATGCCCAAGTTCGAAGTCCACCGCCACGTCAAGCAGCATACGCCGGAGCAGATGTACGCTCTGGTCGCCGATATCGAGAGATATCCGGAATTCCTGCCGCTCTGCGAGGCGCTCACGGTCCGTTCCCGCAAGGAGCGGGACGAGAAGACGCTGCTCGTCGCGGATATGACGGTCGGCTACAAGGCGATCCGGGAAACCTTCACCACCCAGGTCCTGCTCAACCCAGCCGAGCGGATCATTGATGTCAAATATATCGAAGGACCGTTCAAATACCTCGACAACCGCTGGCGCTTCGAGCCGGTGGCGGACGGCTGCAAGGTGCATTTCTTCATCGATTACGAGTTCAAGAGCATGATCCTCGGCGCGCTGATGGGCTCGATGTTCGACCGCGCCTTCCGCATGTTCGCCGAAGCCTTCGAGACGAGGGCGGACAAGATCTACGCCTGATCCCTTATCTTCCGGCAGCTTCAACCAGCATGTCCAGCGCCGTTCTCACGGTCGCGAGCCGCACCTGGTCGCGGCCGATATCGCCGTAACGCATCTGGCGGTGGATGAGCTTTCCCGCTCGAGTTTTTGCGGCGAGGTGGACGAGGCCGACCGGCTTTTCCGCCGATCCGCCGCCGGGGCCGGCAATGCCGGTGACCGCAACCGCCACCGAAGCGCGCGACCGGTAAAGCGCTCCATGAACCATCTGCAGCGCGGTTTCCTTCGACACGGCTCCGAAAGCGGCAAGCGTGCCTTCTGTCACTCCGAGCATGTCGGTCTTGGCCTGGTTGGTGTAGGTCACGAAGCCGCGGTCGACCACGGCGGACGAGCCGGAAATCTCAGTCAAGGCGCCTGCGATCAGTCCGCCGGTGCAGGATTCCGCTGTGGTGATCATCAGTTTGCGTGCCGAAAAATCGGCGATGATGCGCCCCGCCTGTTCCTCGATATCGGCGGGAAAGAGGCTCACCGGCTCTCTCCGCGGTAGACGACCGTCGCAGTCGCAATCGCGGCGATGCCTTCGCGGCGGCCGACGAAGCCGATCTTTTCGTTGGTCGTCGCCTTGACCGAGCAGCGGTCGAGCGAGATGCCGAGGATCGCGGCGAGGTTTTCACGCATGGCCTGCCTGTGCGGGCCGATCTTGGGCGCTTCGGCGATCAGCGAAACATCTGCGTTCATGATCGTTCCGCCGTGCTCGCGCACGATCTTCGCCGCATGTTCCAGGAAGATCTTTGAAGGCGCGCCCTTCCACTGCATGTCGGAGGGAGGGAAGTGGTCGCCGATATCGCCGGCGCCGCAGGTGGCGAGCAGCGCGTCGGTCAGTGCATGCAGCGCGACATCCGCATCGGAGTGCCCCTTGAGCGTCTGGTCGTGCGGAATGAACACGCCGCAGAGCGTCACGCCGTCGCCGGGCTCCAGTTGATGCACGTCGTAGCCGTTGCCGGTGCGCACATCTGGAAGCGCCCGGCGGGAAAGCTTTTCGTCAGCCAAATCGATGTCCCGTTTGAGGGTGAGCTTGATGTTGTCGGGCGAGCCCTCCACCATCCGGACCGCAAGTCCCGCCCATTCGGCGATGGAGGCGTCGTCGGTGAAATCGCCGCGCCGCAGGGCTGCAGCCTTCTCGTGAGCCGCCCGAATCGATGCCAGGTGAAAGCCCTGAGGCGTCTGCGCCGAATAGAGCCCGGCGCGCGGCACGGTCTCATGCACGAGGCCCTCGGCGCTGCCGCGCTTGAGGGTATCGGTCACCGGCATGAGCGGCAGCGCGCCGTCCTCTCCGGCCGCGAGCGCATCCGCCACCCGGTCGAGCAGCGCATGGTCGCAGAAGGGGCGGGCGGCATCATGAATCATCACATGGGTGGCATCGGTGCCGGAAAGCACCCGCAAACCTTCGAAGACGGAACGCTGGCGCGTATCGCCGCCGGCAGTGGTGACGACGCGCTCGACATTCGCTATCCCCGCGGTCGCGGCGGCGAACAGTCCGTCGTCGTCGGGATGGGTGACGACGACCACCGGCCCACTCCGTGGCCAGGAAAGGAAGCATTCGAGCGTGCGGGCGATCACCGGCCGGCCGCCGATCGGACGATACTGCTTCGGCCCTTCTTCGGGCGCACCGGCCCGCTCGCCGCGGCCGGCCGCGACGATAACGATGCCGATTGTCATGGATTTGTCGCTCACGCGGCTTAACCCGTTCTCGTCCTCAGGGAATTGACAGGCGAGAACTATAGACTCAAAAGGCCGTTTTCCAGCAGGGCGCACAAAAATATCGCAATCAGGGAATTGCTCTTGGCAAACGCCTGCAAGCTGAATAAAAATAGTGCAGAAATTCTATGTGCCCGAAAGATCATCATTTGCTTTTTCAAGATCTCGCCAAGCCTTTCCGGATTGGACCGGTCGCCATCCGCAACCGTGTCGTGCTGGCCCCGATGTCCGGCGTCACCGATCTGCCCTTCAGACAGCTTGCCTGGCGCTTCGGGGCAGGGCTCGTCGTGACCGAGATGGTCGCGAGCCGCGAGCTCGTACTGAACCGCGGCGAATCCTGGGCGCGGCTGAAAAATGCCGGTATGACGCCGCACATGGTGCAGCTCGCCGGACGCGAGGCGCAATGGATGGCCGAGGCCGCCAGGATCGCCGTCGATAACGGTGCCGATATCGTCGATATCAACATGGGGTGCCCGGCGAAGAAGGTGACGGGCGGCTATTCCGGCTCCGCGCTGATGCGCGATCCCGACCATGCGCTTTCGTTGATCGAAGCGACGGTGAAGGCCGTGAACGTGCCGGTGACGCTCAAGATGCGGCTCGGCTGGGACGAAAACTCCATCAACGCGCCGGAGATCGCGCGGCGCGCCGAGGAGGCGGGTATCCAGCTCGTCACCATTCACGGCCGCACCCGCATGCAGTTCTATGAAGGCCGCGCTGACTGGGATGCCATCCGCCTCGTCCGCGATGCGGTTTCCATTCCGCTTGTCGCCAATGGGGACGTGGAAACGCCGGCGGATGCCGAGGATATTCTGAGGCGCTCCGGCGCAGATGCGGTCATGGTCGGGCGCGGCGCGCAGGGCCGGCCCTGGCATGTCGGCGTCCTTGCCGGCCACCTGGGCCCGGACCGTGAAGGGATTGCCGCGCTCGCTGCGGAACATTACGAAATGATGCTCGAATTCTACGGCCGCGAAGCCGGCCTTCGCCATGCGCGCAAACATCTCGGCTGGTATCTGGACCGCTTCGCTCCGGACCTGCCGGTCGATGAGAAAGCGGCGATCATGGTGTCGAAAGAGCCCGCCGAGGTGACCCGGCGCATGGTCTCGGCGCTGAGCCAGACGGCTGATCTTGCCCGCAGGGAGGCCGCATGACGAAGTCGTCCGTCCAGGCGGACGGCCTTGCCATGGCCGTCCTCAATTCCGTGCAGAATCCGGTCATTCTGGTGGATGCCGCGGGCCGGGTCGCTTTCGCCAACTGGGAGGCGGAGGCCTTTTTCGGCGCCAGCGCCCCGCATCTGGCCAAGCAGAAGATTTCCACCTTCATTCCCTTCGGCAGCCCGCTTCTGGCGCTGATCGACCAGGTGCGCGAGCGCAAGGCGCCGGTCAACGAATATCGCGTCGATCTGTCATCGCCACGGCTTGGCCAGGAAAAACTGGTCGATCTCTACGTCGCGCCGGTCGTCAGCGAACCCGGATCGGTCGTGGTGGTCTTCCAGGAGCGCTCGATGGCCGACAAGATCGACCGGCAGCTCACCCATCGCGCCGCCGCGCGTTCGGTCACGGGGCTGGCTTCGATGCTGGCGCACGAGATCAAGAACCCGCTTTCGGGCATTCGCGGCGCCGCGCAACTGCTGGAAACCTCGGTGGCCGACGAGGACCGTGCGCTGACGCGGCTCATCTGCGACGAGACCGACCGCATCGTCTCGCTGGTGGACCGGATGGAGGTGTTTTCCGACGAGCGCCCGGTGGATCGGGTGCCGCTCAACATCCATTCCGTGCTCGATCACGTGAAGGCGGTCGCCAAGGCGGGCTTTGCGCGCGACATCAAGATTTCCGAGCTTTACGATCCGTCGTTGCCGCCGGTCTACGCCAACCGGGACCAGCTCGTGCAGGTATTCCTGAACCTCATCAAGAATGCCGCGGAAGCGGTCGGGGATCAGCAGGACGGCGAAATCATGCTGACGACGGCTTACAGGCCGGGCATCCGCCTTTCGGTTGCGGGTACGCGCGAAAAGATTTCCCTGCCGCTCGAATTCTGCGTCATCGACAACGGACCGGGCGTCCCGCCAGACCTGTTGCCGCATTTGTTCGATCCCTTCATCACCACCAAGACCAACGGTTCCGGCCTCGGGCTCGCGCTCGTGGCCAAGATCATCGGCGGGCATGGCGGCATTGTCGAATGCGACAGCCAGGCCCGCCGCACCATCTTCCGCGTTCTGATGCCCATGCATAGGGAAGACAGCCTCGAAGGCCGACCCCTGAACACCACAGGAACTGCTATATGACTGCCACGATCCTTGTCGCCGACGACGACGCGGCCATCCGCACCGTACTGAACCAGGCGCTGACCCGCGCCGGCTATGACGTGCGGATCACGTCCAATGCCGCCACCCTCTGGCGGTGGATTTCCGCGGGCGAGGGCGATCTGGTGGTGACCGATGTGGTGATGCCGGACGAGAACGCCTTCGATCTCTTGCCGCGCATCAAGAAGTCGCGGCCGGAATTGCCGGTTCTGGTCATGAGCGCGCAGAACACCTTCATGACCGCCATCAAGGCATCGGAGAAGGGGGCTTACGACTATCTCCCGAAGCCTTTCGATCTGACGGAGCTGATCGCCATCATCGGGCGGGCGCTCGCTGAGCCGAAGCGCAAGCCGGCGCGGCTGGATGACGAGATGCAGGACGGCATGCCGCTCGTCGGCCGTTCCGCCGCCATGCAGGAAATCTACCGCGTGCTGGCGCGCCTCATGCAGACCGACCTGACGCTGATGATCACCGGTGAATCGGGCACCGGCAAGGAACTCGTCGCCCGCGCCCTGCACGATTACGGCAAGCGCCGGAACGGGCCGTTCGTCGCCATCAACATGGCGGCAATTCCGCGTGACCTCATCGAATCGGAACTCTTCGGTCACGAGAAGGGCGCCTTCACCGGCGCGCAGAACCGTTCGACCGGCCGTTTCGAGCAGGCCGAGGGCGGCACGCTCTTCCTCGACGAAATCGGCGACATGCCGATGGATGCCCAGACGCGCCTTCTTCGCGTCCTGCAGCAGGGCGAATACACGACCGTCGGCGGACGCACGCCGATCCGCACCGATGTGCGCATCGTCGCCGCCACCAACAAGGACCTGAAGCAGCTCATAAATCAGGGGCTGTTCCGCGAAGACCTCTATTACCGGCTGAACGTCGTGCCGCTGCGGCTGCCGCCGCTTCGCGACCGTGCCGAGGACATTGGCGATCTCGTCCGCCACTTCATCCAGATGGGTGAGAAGGAAGGCCTGGATCCCAAGCGTTTCGATATCGAGGCGCTCGACCTGATGAAGTCCTATGCCTGGCCCGGCAATGTCCGCGAACTCGAAAACCTCGTGCGCCGCCTCATGGCGCTCTATCCCCAGGATGTGATCGGCCGCGAGATCATCGAGGCGGAATTGCGTGCGGACGTGCCGGACAGCCCGATCGACAAGATGGGCGCCCGCTCGGGCTCGCTCACCATCGCCCAGGCGGTGGAGGAAAACATGCGGACCTATTTCGCGGGCTTCGGCGATAACCTGCCGCCTCCGGGCCTCTACGACCGCGTGCTGACGGAAATGGAATACCCGCTGATTCTCGCGGCGCTCACCGCAACCCGCGGTAACCAGATCAAGGCGGCCGATCTCCTCGGCCTCAATCGCAATACGTTGAGGAAAAAGATCCGCGAACTCGGCGTATCGGTCTACCGCAGCTCCCGCGCGAGCTGAGCTCCGCTTGACACCTGCTCGGAATTCGTTGCATTTTCGCCACAATGCGTTGCTTAAAGGTCACGCATGGCGGACTTGGAATTTCCGGTGGCGGCAGACCGGCGACTTCCTCGAACGGCGTTCGTTTCACCCGATGAAATGATTCCGCGAGGAACGGGGAGATCGGAGTTTATTCAATGACGCAGCGTGCGACCGCGCCGATGGCTGACGAGGAGCCGTCAGGGGCCGTACAGGACCGGAGAGCCTCCTTCGCTCTGCCGGGGCTTCTGCTTGGCGGCGGCGCGCTCATCTGCGCGATGCTCACGCTCTTCGTGCTGCTCGGGCTCACCCCGATCGCGCCCACCACGAATGTGGTGATCGCTTCCGCCGTCCTCAATTCCTTCTTCATCCTGGGGCTGATGTACCTGATCGGCCGCGAGGTCTCGCGTCTCGTGAAGGCACGGGCCAAGGGGCGGGCGGCCGCACGCCTTCACGTGCGCATCGTCGTCCTGTTCTCCATCGTCGCCATCACGCCGGCCGTGCTGGTCGCGATCTTCGCGAGCCTTACGCTCAATGTCGGTCTCGACCGCTGGTTTTCGCTGCGAACCCAGGCGATCGTCCGCTCGTCGCTGGATGTGGCGCGCGCCTACCAGCTCGAGAATGCGAGCTACCTTCAGGGGCAGACAGCCTCCATGGGCAACGACCTGGAACGCAACAGGGCGATGTTCTATCTCGACCGTACCGGCTTCATCGAGCTGATGACCCGCCAGGCGCGCGGGCGCGGAATGCTCGGGGCCTTCCTCGTGCGTGACGACGGGCAGGCGGTCGCGCAGGCCGATATCAAGACGGAGCGGCCGCTTCCGGCGATCCCTCAGGATGCGCTGCAAAGTGCCGCCAAGGGCCAGCCGACGCTCATCCCGCCCGGCGTCACCAATCTCGTCGGCGCGGTCATCAAGCTCGACGGAATTTCCGGCACGCTTCTTTATACGATCCGGGCCGTCGATCCGAAGGTGATGTCGGCGATGCGGCTCATGGAGGAGAACACGGTCGAGTACCAGGCCATGCAGGCCGGCCGGACCTCGCTGCAGCTCGCCTTCGCGGTGCTCTATCTCGGTTTTGCGCTGATCGTGCTTCTTGCCGCGATCTGGGCCGCCATCGCGGTCGCCGACCGGATCGTCCGGCCGATCCGCCTGCTGATCAGCGCGGCCGACAGCGTGGCGACCGGCAATCTGGACGTGGTGGTGCCGGTGCGCGCCGCCGATGGCGACGTCGGGAACCTCTCGCGCACCTTCAACAAGATGATTTCGGAAATCCGCGGCCAGCACGACGAAATCCTCGAGGCCAAGGACGAGGTGGACGATCGCCGCCGCTTCATCGAGGCGGTGCTTTCGGGCGTGACCGCCGCCGTGATCGGCGTGGAGGACGATCGCCGTATCACCATCGCCAACCCTTCGGCGGAGGAATTCCTCGGCCTGCCGGCCGATAAGCTGGTGGGCGAGCGGTTGCAGGACGTCGCGCCCGAGATCGACCAGGTCCTGACGGAAGCGGCGGCGCGCGCCCGCGGCGAATTCAGCAAGCAGGTGAATTTGATGCGCGGCGGCAAGGAGCGGACGCTTTCCGTGCAGGTGACGCGCGAGGAGCAGCGCTCGCCGAACGATTCCTACGTCATCACCCTCGACGACATCACCGATCTCGTCATCGCCCAGCGCTCCACCGCCTGGGCGGACGTGGCGCGCCGCATCGCGCACGAGATCAAGAACCCGCTGACGCCGATCCAGCTTTCCGCCGAACGTCTGAAGCGGCGCTACGGCAAGCAGATCGACGAGAGCGACCGTGCCGTCTTCGACCAGTGCACCGATACGATCGTGCGTCAGGTGGGCGATATCGGCCGCATGGTCGATGAATTTTCCTCCTTTGCCCGCATGCCCAAGCCCGCCAAGGAGGAGGCCGACCTCAGGGATATCCTGCGGGACGCGGTCTTCCTGAGGGAGATGGGAACCACCCATATCGACTTCTTCAAGGATCTCGGCGAGGAGCCGCTGATCGGCATGTTCGATGCACGCATGCTCGGCCAGGCTTTCGGCAATCTGGTGAAGAACGCGGTAGAGGCGATCGAGGCGGTTCCCAGCGATCAGGAGCGCGACGGGCGCAAGGTGCTCGCGCGCGCCCGCTTCGATCACAACCGCGATCTTTTCGTGGTCGATGTCGTCGACAACGGCAGCGGCCTTCCGACCGAGAACCGGCACCGGATCCTGGAACCCTATATGACCATGCGCGAGAAGGGCACGGGCCTCGGGCTCGCGATCGTCAAGAAGATCATCGAGGAACATGGCGGGCAGCTCGAACTGCACGATGCGCCCGCCGATTTCGATCATGGCCGCGGGGCCATGATCAGGGTGCTGCTGCCGCATGTCGCGCATGCGGCCGCGCCCGGAACCGACAATAACAAGGAAGTGGCATATGGCGTCTGATATTCTGGTCGTGGATGACGAGGCGGATATCCGCGAGATCGTTTCCGGCATTCTGTCCGACGAAGGGCACGAAACGCGCACCGCCTACGACAGCGACAGCGCGCTTGCCGCCATTTCGGACCGTGCGCCGCGGCTCGTATTCCTGGATATCTGGATGCAGGGCTCCAAGCTCGACGGTCTGGCCTTGCTGGACGAGATCAAGAGCCGCCATCCGGAAATGCCGGTGGTGATGATCTCCGGTCACGGCAATATCGAGACCGCCGTTTCGGCGATCAAGCGCGGCGCCTTCGATTTCATCGAGAAGCCGTTCAAGGCGGACCGGCTGATCCTGATCGCCGAGCGGGCGCTGGAAAATTCCAAGCTCAAGCGCGAGGTCAGCGAGCTCAAGAAGCGCGCCGGCGATGCGGCGGAGCTCGTCGGCACGTCGGTCGCCGTCTCGCAGCTTCGCCAGACGATCGACAAGGTTGCGCCCACCAACAGCCGCATCATGATTTTCGGGCCGTCCGGAGCCGGCAAGGAGCTCGTCGCCCGGATGATCCACAAGAAGTCTTCCCGCGCAGGCGGTCCCTTCGTGGCGCTGAATGCTGCCACCATCACCCCGGACCGGATGGAGGTCGCGCTGTTCGGCACGGAAGGCGCTCCCGGCCAGCCGCGCAAGATCGGCGCGCTGGAGGAGGCCCATCGCGGCATTCTCTATCTCGACGAAGTGGGCGAAATGCCGCGCGAGACCCAGAACAAGATCCTGCGGGTGCTGGTCGACCAGCAGTTCGAGCGTGTCGGCGGTTCCAAGCGCGTGAAGGTGGACGTGCGCATCATCTCGTCGACCGCCTACAATCTGGAGAGCCTGATCGCCGAGGGCTCCTTCCGCGAGGACCTCTATCATCGGCTCGCTGTGGTGCCGGTCAAGGTGCCGGCGCTCGCCGAGCGGCGGGAGGACATTCCCTTCCTCATCGACATGTTCATGCGCCAGATTTCCGAGCAGGCGGGCATCCGTCCGCGCAAGATCGGCGAGGATGCGCTTGCCGTTCTGCAGGCGCATGACTGGCCGGGCAATATCCGCCAGCTGCGCAACAATATCGAGCGGCTGATGATTCTCGCCCGCTCGGATGGTCCCGATACCGCCATTTCCGCCGACATGCTGCCCACCGATCTCGGCGACATGCTGCCCAAGGTTTCCGCCAAGGGGGATTATCACATCATGACGCTGCCGCTTCGCGAGGCGCGCGAGATGTTCGAGCGCGATTATCTCATCGCCCAGATCAACCGGTTCGGCGGCAATATCTCCCGCACGGCCGAATTCGTCGGCATGGAGCGCTCCGCGCTGCATCGCAAACTGAAATCGCTTGGCGTATAAGGGCCCGTATCCTTGAGTCCTCCGGGCGGCGTCATCCGATGAAAGTCCAGTCATGAAAGTCATAATTTGCGGAGCGGGGCAGGTGGGCTACGGCATCGCCGAGCGCCTGTCGCAGGAGGACAACGACGTTTCGGTGATCGACACCGAGGCTTCGCTGATCAACGTGATCACCGAGACGCTGGATGTGCGCGGCTATGTGGGCCATGGCGCGCATCCGGACGTGCTTGCCAAGGCGGGCGCGGAAGACGCCGACATGATCATCGCGGTCACGCTGCACGACGAAGTCAATATCGTCGCCTGCGAGGTGGCGCATGCGCTTTTCAGCGTGCCGACCAAGATCGCCCGCATTCGCGCGCAGAACTATCTGCAGCCGGAATATGCCGATCTCTTCAGCCGCCAGAACATGGCGATCGACGTCACGATCTCGCCGGAGATCGAGGTCGGCAAGATGGTGCTCAGGCGCATCTCCTTTCCGGGTGCCACCGATGTCGTGCGGTTCGCGGACGACCGTATCTCGATGGTGGCGATCGAATGCATGGAGGATTGCCCGGTCGTCAACACGCCGCTCCAGCAGCTTTCGCAGCTCTTTCCGGATCTGATGGCGACCGTGGTGGGCATCTATCGCAACGGCCGCGTGCTCATCCCCCGCTCCGCCGATCAGCTCCAGGTGGGCGATCTTGCCTATGTGATCGCCCAGCGAGAGCATGTGCGGCGCACGCTCGGCCTCTTCGGGCATGAGGAGCAGGAGGCCGGCCGCATCATCATCGCCGGCGGCGGCAATATCGGCTATTACGTCGCCCGCACGATCGAGGAGCACCAGCCGCGCACGCGCATCAAGATCATTGAGAGCAATCGTGAGCGCGCGCTTGCGATCTCGGAGCAGTTGCGCAACACGATCGTGCTGCACGGTTCGGCCCTCGACCAGCATATCCTCGCCCAGGCGGATATTCAGGAAGCCGACCTGATGGTGACGCTGACCAACAGCGACCAGATCAACATCCTCTCGGCGGTCATGGCCAAGGCCAATGGCTGCAAGTCGAACTTGGTGCTGATCAACAGTTCCTCCCTCAACAAGGTGACGGATTCGCTCGGCATAGACGCGCAGATCAATCCGCGCGCCGTCACGATCTCGCGCGTTCTCCAGCATGTCCGCAAGGGGCGCATCCGCTCCGTCTATTCGGTGCAGCAGGGCACGGGCGAGGTGATAGAGGCCGAGGCGCTGGAAACCTCTCCGCTCGTCGGAAGGCCGTTCCGCGAACTCGATCTGCCCGACGGCATCCGCATCGGCGCGATCTACCGGGGCGGCGAGGTGCTCCGCCCGAGCGGCGATACGAAGATCAAATCGCGCGACCGGGTCGTCCTCTTCGCCGTTCCCGAGGCCGTTCGCGATGTCGAGCAGCTGTTTCGCGTTTCCATCCAATATTTCTGACAGATTTCGAGCAAGGAAAGTCCATGTCGAGGATTGCGTATGTCAACGGCCGGTATGTGCAGCATTCGGAAGCTGCCGTGCATGTGGAGGATCGCGGTTTCCAGTTCGCCGATGGCGTCTACGAGGTCTGCGAGGTCCGCAACGGCTTCATCGTCGACCTGACGCGGCATCTCGATCGCCTCGACCGCTCCCTGCGCGAACTGCGCATGGCGTCGCCCATGGGCCGTGCGGCGCTCACCTTCGTCCTCCGCGAGGTTCTGAGGCGCAACCGGGTGAGGAACGGCATCTTCTATCTGCAGGTAACCCGCGGGGTTGCGCGGCGCGACCATTATTTCCCCGCCGAGACGACCCCGCCGACGCTGACGATCACCGCCAAGAGCACCGATCCTTCGGTCGCCGCCCGCAAATATGCGACCGGCATCAAGGTCATCACGGTTCCGGAGAACCGCTGGGATCGGGTCGACATCAAGACCGTCGGCTTGCTGCCGAACGTGCTCGCCAAGCAGCAGGCGAAGGATGCCGGCGCGCAGGACGCCATCTTTATCGATGCCGCGGGCATCGTGATGGAGGGCGCTTCCTCCAATGTCTGGATCGTCGATGCCGATGGCGTTCTGGTCACAAGGCCGGCCGAACACGGCATTCTCAAGGGAATCACCCGCACCACGGCCATGGACGTGGCCGATAAGCTCGGGCTGCGATATGTCGAGCGGGAGTTCTCCGTCGAGGAGATGATGTCGGCGCGCGAAGTGTTCTTCACCTCCGCGACGGGCATTTGCGTTCCCATCGTCGAAGTGGATGGCAGACCCATCGCGAACGGCCATCCGGGGGGCGTTTCCCAGGGCATCCGCGACGCCTTTTTCGAAGTTGCGGAGAAGACAGCGATTTGATAACCAAGGCATCCGGGGGGAAGGGGAAGCACGAGGCATTCCCACCCGTCTCTAAAAGCGTGATCACTCCCGGTCCTCGTCGGCCGGCAAAAAAGAAAGAAGCGGCGCTATGGCGGAACGTTCTCAGAACCTGCAGGATTTATTTCTCAATACAGTTCGCAAGCAGAAGATCTCTCTCACGATTTTCCTGATCAACGGCGTAAAGCTGACCGGTGTCGTAACCTCTTTCGACAATTTCTGTGTCCTTCTTCGCCGTGACGGCCATTCTCAGCTGGTGTATAAGCATGCGATTTCGACCATCATGCCGGGCCAGCCCCTGCAGATGTTCGAAACCGAAGAGAACGCGGCTTAAGGACAGGTAGAGATAGTCATTCGCGATACCTCGAACGATTCGATGATCCCGGAGACCAAGCGTCACCGGGACGACATGCGTGCGGCCGTCGTCGTGCCTGTCCTGAAACAGGGCAAGCCGCGGGCCGGGCAGGGGGATGCCATGCCCGCTCCCCAGCGCTCCAACGAGGCGCGTCTGGAAGAGGCGGTTGGGCTTGCCAAGGCGATCGATCTGACGATCACCGAGGGCATGATCGTGTCGGTCGGCCAGCCGCGTCCGGCAACCCTCATCGGCACCGGCAAGATCGAAGAGATCAAGGCGCTGCTCGACGAGCATGATGCCGGTCTCGTCATCGTCGATCATCCGCTGACGCCGGTGCAGCAGCGCAATCTCGAAAAGGAATGGAACGCCAAGGTCATCGACCGGACGGGCCTCATCCTCGAAATCTTCGGCCGCCGGGCTTCCACCAAGGAAGGCACGCTGCAGGTCGATCTCGCCCATCTCAACTACCAGAAGGGCCGGCTCGTGCGGAGCTGGACTCACCTCGAACGCCAGCGCGGCGGCGCGGGCTTCATGGGCGGCCCCGGCGAAACACAGATCGAGGCCGACCGCCGGCTCCTGCAGGACCGAATCGTTCGCCTCGAGCGCGAGCTGGAGCAGGTCGTTCGCACCCGCCAGCTCCATCGCGCCAAGCGCCGCAAGGTGCCGCACCCGATCGTGGCGCTGGTGGGCTACACGAACGCCGGAAAATCGACTCTCTTCAACCGCATCACCGGCGCGGGGGTGCTTGCCGAGGACATGCTCTTCGCTACGCTCGACCCGACGCTGCGCCGCATGAAGCTGCCGCATGGGCGGACCGTCATCCTGTCCGATACGGTCGGCTTCATCTCGGACCTGCCGACGCATCTCGTCGCCGCCTTCCGCGCGACGCTCGAAGAGGTGCTGGAGGCGGACCTCATCCTGCATGTGCGCGATATGTCCGATCCGGACAATGCCGCCCAGGCGGGCGACGTGCTTCGCATTCTCGCCGATCTCGGCATCGGCGAAAAGGAAGGAGCCGAGCGCATCATCGAGGTGTGGAACAAGGTCGACAAGCTCGATCCCGAAACCCACGAGGCGATCACGGAAAAGGCCGGTGCCCGAGAGAACGTGATGGCGGTTTCCGCCATTTCGGGCGAGGGCATCGACGCGTTGATGCAGGAGATCGCCAGGCGGCTTTCGGGCGTGCTGACCGAGACCACGATCACCATTCCGGCGGACAAGCTTTCCCTGGTTTCCTGGATCTACAGCGACGCCGTGGTGGACGATCGCCAGGATAACGAGGACGGTTCGGTGACGCTCGACGTCCGGCTGACCGAGCGCCAGGCCGCGGAACTGGAGCGCCGGCTCGGCAACGGCCCCAAACCCGCCAAGGAAGACTGGGAGCGCTAGGACTTCCGTCCGCGCCGCGGCTGGCATCAATGGCCGGAGCCGTCTGCCGTGCCGCGTCATGATATTGCCGGTTTTTTGCAGTGCAAAATGAAGCGTTGACGACGGCCGGGAATTTTGCAGTATCGTTGCGGGGCCGGCAATTATGGTATTCGCATGGTACAAAATCAGCCGCGTGAAGAAACCGGAACGCATCTTGCCTATCTGGATGGCTGGCGCGGTATAGCGGTACTCTTCGTAATATTAGGCCATTTCTGGCTGGACGAATTCAAGCCTGGTATTAGTACATTCGGCGTCGATCTGTTCTTCGTTTTATCGGGGCGATTGATGTCGGAAATACTGTTCGTGAAGCGAGCAGAATTGCCTACTTTCTTCTTCAGGCGTTTTTCGCGAATTTACCCGGCTCTCCTTGCGTTTGTAGTCATCACCACGCTTTTCTTTCAGGGTACGGAGTTGTCGCACGGTCCCGTGGCGGCGCTGCTTGCTTTGACGTTCACGATCAACTACGCGATGATCTATACCCATACGGTGGCATTGTTTGATCACCTATGGTCGCTCTGCGTCGAGGAGCATGCCTATATTCTCCTGGCGGGAATCGCGTTTCTACACCGCCGCTGGTTGTTTCCGGTCGGCGCCCTGGTGGTCGCGCTCGGCGCTGCGGCAATGCTGAACGGCATCGTCCGGACGGAACTCGGCGCGAGTGTCCTCTACACCCATTGGCGCAGCGACGTGTCGGTCGCGGGCATATTCATGGCCGGCGGCCTTTGGCTGATTCTCCGCGGGCGCCGAAGCCCGTGGTGGCTGTCCCCGGCGGCGCTGCTGGTCGCGGTGGTGGCGAAGATGCTGCCCGATCACACCCTCTCGTTCGGCCTGTCGACATCCATGCTTGCGCTTTCGATCACCACGATCGACAGCGCCGCGCCGGTTTTCAAGAAGTTCCTGTCGACCAGGGTGCTCACCTATGCGGGGCTGTGGTCGTATTCGCTCTATCTCTGGCAGCAGCCGTTCTACAAGCTTTACCGGGCCGACACGGCTCCGACGCTTCTGCTGCTCCTGGCTGGCGTCCTGGCCGCATTGACGAGTTTCTACCTTGTCGAGAAACCCACAAGAAGGGCGCTCAACCGCTTCTTCGAGAACCATCTGCAGAGGCGCATCACCGGAGAGCGGACGGTATAGGTTGCTGTCCTTGCCGCGAGCCCATAAACGCGCACGGCTGAGATGGGTGGACAAACGACACTCGGCTTTGAGGGAACAATTACCAGAAGCTGCCGTTACGGGACGAAGCCGGGCTCCGCAAAATAGCCGCTGACGGAGGTGCGCATGCCGACCCTTCCCTATGCAATTGTCGAAGCCCCGTCTACGCTGGGCTTGGCGACGGACGGTGTGGAGCGCTTGTCCGGCCAGCTCCTGGATCTCGGTCTTGCGGAGCGTATCCATGCGCGCCGCGCCGAGCGACTGGCGGTGCCTCCGAAGGACCCTAAGCCCGATCCCGAGACCGGCGTCCTGAATGCCGGGGCAATTGCGGCGTGGTCGCCCAAGCTCGCCGACGCCGTGGAAGCGGTGCTTGACGCTCGCGAGTTTCCGGTGGTGCTGGGCGGCGATTGCACGATCCTGCTGGGCTCGATGCTCGCGTTTCGACGGCGCGGCCGCCACGGCCTGTTCTTCATCGACGGCAACGCCGATTTCTTCCAGCCCGAGGCGGAACCCAATGGCGAGGGTGCCTCGATGGACCTCGCCTTCGTGACCGGCCACGGCCCGTCGCTCTTGACCGACATCGAAGGCCGCGCTCCTCTGGTCCGCCCCGAAGACGCCGTCGCGTTCGCGTATCGCGATCACAAGGATCAGGAGGAGTACGGAAGCCAGCCGCTCCCCGAAGAGCTCAAGGCGCTCGACCTTCTCGCCGTGCGCGCGATGGGCATCGAGGCCGCCGCGCGCGAAGCGGTCGACCACCTGACGCGTGAGGAGCTGGACGGCTTCTTCATCCATCTCGACGCAGACTGCCTCGACGACGCCATCATGCCGGCTGTCGATTTCCGCGTGCCGGGCGGGTTGTCGTGGGACGAGCTCAGGGCCGCGCTTCGGGTTGCCCTGGCGAGCGGCAAGGCAGTCGGCATCGAGATCACTATCTACAATCCGCGCCTTGATGAGGACGGCAGCGCCGGGCGCGGCCTGGCCGATCTACTCGCCGCAGCGCTCGGAACTGCAGCGCGCTGAACACGGCGAACTAGTAGAGCAGCGGGATCAGCCGGTATCGCACCTTCTCGCAATAGGCTGCGTATCCCGCCAGATTCAGGCGCAGGTGTTTCTCCTCGTCCAGCAGCCGGGCCACCAGTCCGCCGACGATGAAAAGCACCGGCAGCAGTCCCCAGTACGATCCGAGAGCAAGCGGCGTGCCGGCGAAGAGGAGTAGTGCTGCGCTGTACATCGGGTGCCGCACGATGCCGTAGAGGCCGTCGGAAACGACGGTCTGCCCGGCCTGCACGCCAACGGTCGCCGCCGCATAGGAATTCTGCCGGAAGACGATCAGGCAGCCGATGAAACCTAGCGCCGTGAAGATATTGCCGAGGATGACGATCGCCGTCGGCACCGACGACCAGGAAAACCGGTAGTCCAGGCAGGACACCAGGTAGAGCGCTATCATGACGACGCTGTTGAAGGCCTGAATGCGTTTCTGCGCCGGTTCGGTTTCCGCCGTCGGCCCCGATCTCATCCGCCTTGCGGCCAGCGCGGGATCGTAGGTCACCACATACCAGCCGGTGACAGCGATCCAGAACGTGAAGTTTGCGAGATAGAGCCAGCCTTGCCAATAGTTCAGCGTTCCGGCCGTGACGAATATCAGGATGGCGAGAAAGACGATGAAAAGCACTGTCGCCCGCGCCGTGCGGGCGCCCAGCCGAGCGCTATCTTCCTGCATGCCATTCTCCCGATCCGGATCGATCAAAAATAGATATCGTCGGGTTCCGGCAAGGCAAGCGCCAGCGGGAATGCTCAGCCGATCTGCCGCTCGATCGCCTTGGCCGCCTGCCAGAGCTCTTCCATGCGCTCCAGCGTGGCGGCCTCCAATGTCTCATTCGATTGTTGAAGAGACGTTTCTATATAGTTGAAACGCCGCCGGAACTTCGTATTCGTGCTGCGGAGAGCTTCTTCCGGATCGGCCTTCACATGCCGGCCGATATTGACGAGTGCGAAGATGAGATCGCCGAGTTCGTCGGCCACCTTGTCCTGGCTGCCGCTGTGCAGCGCCTCGCGAAGTTCGCCGATCTCCTCCTCGATCTTGTCGAGAATGGGTTCCGCCTCCGACCAGTCGAACCCCACCTTGGCGGCCCGTTGCTGGAGCTTCACCGCCTCGGTCAGCGCCGGCTGGCTGCGGTGGACGCTGCCGAGAAAGCCCGCATTGAAATCCTCCGTCACCCTCGGGCTTGACCCGAGGGCACGCTTGGCCCGCCTTTCGGCGCGCTCGCGCTTTTCCTCGGCCTTCACCGCATCCCACTGCACCTTCACCGCGTCCGGGGTCGCGGCATCCGAAACCGCGAAGACATGCGGATGCCGGCGGATCATCTTCCTGGTGATCGCCTCGACGACGTTTCCGAAGGAAAACTCTCCCGCCTCCTCGGCCATGCGGGCGTGGAACACGACCTGCAGCAGAAGATCGCCCAATTCCTCGCAGAGATCGTCCATGTCGTTGCGCTCGATCGCGTCGGCGACCTCATAGGCTTCCTCGATCGTATAGGGCTTGATCGTCGAGAAATTCTGCTCGAGATCCCAGGGGCAGCCGGTGCCCGGCGTGCGGAGCGCCGCCATGATCTCGATCAGCCGCGAAATATCCTTGGATGCTTCCATGATCGTGTCCTGATCTCAGGCGAGAGGGATTTTGTTATCGTCCTTGCCGGACTGATAAATGCCGGAAAGTCCGTCATAGGCCGCTCTGATGCGCGCCACCTGCGTCTTCAGCTCCGTGCGCCGCGGCTCGCTTTCGGCCTCGACGAGGTCGGCAAGCGCATAAGAATGCCAGAACGCGTTCGTGCGCCGATAGCCGCCGGGCTCCAGGCCGAAGACTTCCTTTAATATCTTGAGGTCGTGGGGGATCGCGAAGGCATCGCGCGAATCCTCATGGCTGAAGAAATAGTAGAAATTGTCGAAACCGGCCCAGGTGATCGCCGACATGCACATCGTGCAGGGCTCGTGGGTCGAAAGGAAGATCAGATCCTTGGTCGGGATGCCGGGAGTCGTTTCGTGGAACCGCTTGAGGGCATGGACTTCGCCGTGCCAGAGCGGGTTTTCGAGTTCGTTGTTGGTCTCGGCGATCACCAGCGAAAGGTCGGATTTCTTAAGGATCGCGGCGCCGAAAACCTTGTTGCCGGCGGCGACGCCCCGATGGGTCAAAGGCAGGATATCGTGCTCGATCACGTCGAGCAGGCGGGCGGCAATCGTCATCGATGTTCAGCTTCCGGATTGTGCGTTGCAGTCTAGGCGGACGAGGTTGATGGCGGAAGGCGAAAATTGCGATTCCCCCATAAACCCCGGTGGAAAGGGCCAGATTTCCGCCATGCGGTGGCTTTTACTCCAGATCGCGCGCTTGCGAGAAGGAAAATGCTGTAGGTGCAATCTCTTGGCATATCCGTTTCTTCATCTTGCAGCCGTCTTCAGGGTAGGGTGCGCGCATGGATCAGGATGTCCGCATGTTCAACAAATCCGAGCGCCTTTCGGTCTTTCCCGCCTTCTTCCGCGTCAGCGGCAAGAGGGTTTCCGTGTTCGGGAATGGCGACGAAGCCTTTGCGAAGGTCCGGCTTCTGTTGAACACGGATGCGAAGATCGTCGCCTATGCATCTGATCCGGAAGCGGATTATGCCGTTTTCCTGTCAGGGCAGGGTATCGAGATCGTCGCGGCCGAATTCTCTCCCGAACAGGTGGAAAATGCCGCTCTCGTGTTCGCCGCGACCGGCGATGCGGCCCTCGATCGCGACATCGTTCTTGCCGCCCGGGCGAGGAAAATTCCCGCAAATGCCGTCGACCAGCCGGAATTTTGCGATTTCTACACGCCGGCACTGGTGAACCGTGCGCCGGTGGCGGTCGCCATCGGCACCGAGGGTGCCGGACCGGTTCTCGCGCAGATGATCCGCGCCCGCATCGATCAGATGCTGTCGCCCTCTCTCGGCCGGCTTGCAGGCCTTGCCGCCGAATATCGCGACGCAGCCGAGCGGCTGGTGCCGCGTGGCGTCTCGCGCCGCATCTTCTGGCGCCGCTTCTTCTCCGGCGATGTCGCAGGCGCAGTGGATGCGAACGATCTGGCCGGTGCTCGCCGCTCGGCCAATGCGCTGCTTTCGGGTTCCGGCCGCGCCGAAGGCCATGTCTGGCTGGTGGGCGCGGGTCCTGGCGCGGAAGACCTGCTGACGCTGCGCGCCCAGCGCGTTTTGATGGAGGCCGATGCGATCGTCTATGACGCGCTCGTGCCGCAGGCGATCGTCGATATGGGCCGCCGCGACGCGGAACGCCTTTCCGTCGGCAAGCGCAAGAACTGCCATTCGAAGTCCCAGGATGAGATCAACCGGCTGCTGGTCGAGCTTGGCCGCCAGGGCAAGCGCGTCGTTCGCCTGAAATCCGGCGATCCGCTGGTTTATGGCCGCGCCGGCGAGGAAATGGCGGCTTTGCGCGAGGCGGGCGTCACCTACGAGATCGTGCCGGGCATTACTTCGGCCTTCGCCGCCGCCGCCGATTTCGACCTGCCGCTGACGCTGCGCGGTGTCGCTTCGTCGTTGATCTTCACCACCGGCCATGACCTTGCCGGCGACGTCCTGCCGGATTGGGCGAGCCTTGCCGTTTCCGGCGCGACGATTGCCGTCTATATGGGGCGCACGGTCGCCGCCTCCGTCGCCGAGCGGCTGATGGGAGCCGGGCTTGCGCCTGAAACGACCGTTGCGGTGGTCGAGAATGCCAGCCGCGCCGACCGGCGGCTTTTCCATGGCGTTCTGCGGGAGCTGCCCGATCTCGAGGCGCGGGAGGATCTCTCCGGCCCGGTAATGGTGATTATCGGCGAGGCTGTCGCCGGTGCGAATTTCGAGAAGTCCGAGCCGCTTTCGGCATTCAAGGCCGAACATGCGAAGGCTCGCGAGGAAGTGGGAATGAGAGGATGACCGACAAGGTTCTGACCGCCAACCGCCTGTCCGACGGCATCGCCGTCTGGCTCGATGCGAACGGCCAGTGGACGGAGAAGCTGCAGGACGCACTGATTGCGCGCCATCCGGAGGCCATCGCCTCCCTGGAAGCGATCGGCAAGCGCGATTTCGCCGCCAATCGCGTCGTGGATGTGAACGTCATCGAGGTGCAGGAAGCCGGCGGGCAGATCTGGCCGCTTCGCCTGCGCGAGCGCATTCGGGCCCAGGGCCCGACCATGGAATATGCCGCCGGCTTCCGCCCCGCCGATCCGGCATTCATCGCAGTCTGAGGAAATCATGTACCGTTACGACGAATTCGACCACGCTTTTGTAACGAGCCGCGTGGAGCAGTTCCGCGATCAGGTGGCGCGCCGCCTTTCCGGCGAGCTGGAGGAAGATGCCTTCAAGCCTCTGCGCCTGATGAACGGGGTCTATCTTCAACTGCACGCCTATATGCTGCGCGTCGCGATACCCTATGGCACGCTGAACGCGAAGCAGATGCGGATGCTGGCGCATATCGCGCGCAAATACGACCGCGGCTATGGCCATTTCACCACCCGCCAGAACATCCAGTACAATTGGCCGAAGCTTTCCGATACGCCGGATATCCTGGCCGAGCTTGCGACCGTCGAGATGCACGCACTGCAGACATCCGGCAACTGCATTCGCAACGTCACCGCCGACCATTTCGCCGGTGCTGCGGCCGATGAGGTCGCCGATCCGCGTCCCTATGCGGAAATCCTGCGCCAGTGGTCCTCCGTCCACCCGGAATTTTCCTTCCTGCCGCGCAAGTTCAAGATCGCCGTCACCGGTGCGGAGCGCGACCGCGCCGCGATCCAGGTGCATGACATCGGCCTGCATCTGAAGAAGAACGAGGCCGGCGAACTCGGTTTTGCCGTCTATGTGGGCGGCGGGCAGGGGCGTACGCCGCTTGTTGCCAAGAAGATCCGCGATTTTCTGCCGGAAGAGGATCTGCTTTCCTACATCACCGCCATCATGCGCGTGTACAATCTTTATGGCCGGCGCGACAACAAGTACAAGGCGCGCATCAAGATCCTCGTGCACGAGACCGGCGTCGAAGAGCTGACCCGCCAGGTCGAGGAGGAATTCGTCCATCTGCAGGGCACCGAACTCAAGCTGCCGGAAGCCGATGTCCAGGCGATCGGCGCCTATTTCGCGCCTCCGGCGCTGGCCGATCGCGCCGAAGGCTGGGCGCAGCTCGCCGGCTGGAAGAAGACCGACGAGGCTTTTGCCCGCTGGGTGAGCCAGAACGTGCAGCCGCACAAGCATCCCGACTACGGCATGGTGACGATTTCGCTCAAGCCCATCGGCGGCATTCCGGGCGATGCCACGCATGAGCAGATGGATGCGATCGCCGATATCGCCGAGGAATATGCTTTCGACGAAATCCGCATCAGCCACGAGCAGAACGTCATCCTGCCGCATGTGGCGCTTGCCGATCTCGAGCCGGTCTATCGCGCGCTGGTGGCGCAGGGGCTGGCGACCGCCAATGCCGGGCTCATCACCGATATCATCGCCTGTCCTGGGCTCGACTACTGCGCGCTGGCGAACGCCCGTTCGATCCCCGTCGCGCAGGAAATCTCCACCCGCTTCGGTTCGCCGGAGCGGCAGGCAGAGATCGGCGAGCTGAAGATCAAGATTTCCGGCTGCATCAATGCCTGCGGCCACCATCATGTCGGCCATATCGGCCTCTTGGGTGTCGAGAAGAAGGGGGCCGAGCTCTACCAGATCACGCTCGGCGGTTCCGGCGACGAGAATACCTCGATCGGCGAGATCATCGGCCGCGGCTTCGAGCCCGAGCGGGTGACGGACGCGATCGAGACCATCGTCGACACCTATCTCAGCCTTCGCCTCTCGAAGGATGAGATCTTTCTCGATGCCTATCGCCGCGTCGGGCCGCAGCCTTTCAAGGACGCGCTCTATGGCGATGCCAAGGCGGAGGCGGCATGATGACGAAGATATGGAGAGAAACCGGCTTCGTCGAAAACGATCCCTGGGTGATCGAAACCGAGGAGCTGAAGGCGACGGAAGAGCAGAAAGTGCTGCTGCCGCTCGATGAGCTGATCGCCAGGGCAGAGGAAAGCAACGATGTCGGGCTCGGCGTGCTGGTCAAGCCCGCCGACGACGTGCGCAAGCTCGAACCCTATCTCTATCGCCTCGAGATCGTCGCGGTGGCCTTCCCCGCCTTCAACGACGGCCGGGCGTTCAGCCATGCCTCGCTGCTGCGCGAGCGGCTCGGCTATCGCAACGAGCTTCGCGCGGTCGGTGATGTGCTGATTGACCAGATCCCGCTGATGCTGCGGGTGGGGATAGACAGCTTCGCCGTGAAGAACGAAACCGCGCTGAAGCGGCTGGAAGAGGGCCGCCTGCCGGGGATCGCCGTCCACTATCAGCCTACGGCGCGGCCAGCCGAAGGCCAGCAGGCCTATAGCTGGCGGCGAAAGGCCGCGGCTGCCGGTTAAACTGGGCTGGCCTCTTCAAAAACCGGAGAATGAGGCACATATTTTGCGCGAGGCGGCGACAAAGGCATTGTGATGCCTTCAAAAGCGGCCTCGCATGGTATAATTCGCTTGTCGCGAACCCAAAAAGACCAAGACGGACCAGGCATGAACGCTCCAGCAAAGAATGAAGATTTCGTAGCGGCGAAGATCCCGGACGGCGTCTATGCCGAGACGGTGCTTGACGTCGAGCATTACACCGAGCACCTGTTCCGCTTCCGGATGACCCGACCCGACGCATTCCGCTTCCGTTCGGGCGAGTTCGCGATGATCGGCCTGATGGTCGGCGAAAAGCCGATCTACCGCGCCTATTCGGTGGCAAGCCCCGCCTGGGACGAGGAGCTGGAATTCTTCTCGATCAAGGTGCCGGACGGGCCGCTGACCTCGCATCTCCAGAAGATCAAGGCGGGCGACACGGTTCTGATGCGCAAGAAGCCGACCGGCACGCTGGTGCTCGATGCGCTGACCCCCGGCAAGCGTCTCTACATGTTTTCGACCGGCACCGGGATCGCGCCGTTTGCAAGCCTCATCCGCGATCCGGAAACCTACGAAAAATTCGACGAGGTGATCCTCACCCATACCTGCCGCGAAGTGGCGGAGCTGAAATACGGCTTCGACCTGATGGAAGAGATCCGGAACCACGAGTTCCTGTCTGAAATCGTCGGCGACAAGCTCAAGCATTATCCGACCGTGACCCGCGAGGATTATCCCTTCCAGGGCCGCATCACGGACCTGATCGAAAACGGCAAGCTCTTCACCGATCTCGGCGTTCCGCCGCTCGATCCGGCGATCGACCGCGGCATGATCTGCGGTTCTTCGGCCATGCTGAAGGACACCAAGGAACTGCTTGAAAAGGCCGGCCTTAACGAAGGCGCCAACAACAAGCCGGGCGAATTCGTCATCGAGCGGGCATTTGTGGGGTGAGGTCCGGTCGGCGTAGCCGACGAAACGATCCAGTGAATCGTTTCGAGGACCGAACGCCCTGAGCCAAAGCGAAGGGCCGGGGCAGCGACGGCGAAGCCCGAGCAATCGATCCAGTGACGTTTCGAAAGCGGTCCTGTAAACAGGATCAAAAGAGGGGCTTCGTTCGTGCCGGAAACAACCAGTCTGCTTGCTTTTGCTTTGATTGCACTGGGCATGGTGCTGACACCCGGCCCGAACATGGTCTATCTGATTTCAAGGTCCATTTGCCAGGGCCGCACAGCGGGGCTGATATCCCTGGGCGGCGTTGCCCTTGGCTTCGTTTTCTACATGATGTGCGCCGCATTCGGGATTACCGCGATCGTCATGGCTGTTCCCTATGCCTATGATGCGCTGCGGTTCGCAGGTGCGCTTTACCTGCTTTATCTGGCATGGCAGGCGGTGAAGCCGGGTGGGAGGTCTCCCTTTCAGGTGAGGGATCTGCCGAAAGACAGCCCCGGTAAGCTTTTCCTGATGGGATTTCTAACCAATCTGCTCAATCCCAAGATAGCGGTCATGTATCTCTCGTTGCTGCCGCAATTCATAAGCCCGGATCATGGCAGCGTGCTGACCCAATCGCTGGTCCTCGGTTTGACGCAGATCTCCATAAGCGTCATCGTCAACACGATGATCGCGATTGCGGCTGGAACGATTGCGGTCTTCCTCGCCAATCGCCCGACATGGCTCGTCATCCAACGATGGCTGATGGGGACGGTTTTGGCGGGCCTTGCCGTGCGAATGGCGACGGAAGCGCGTCGCTGACAAGTCGCAGGGGCGGGGACGTTCCCCGATAAGCCGTTCAATTATATCAGCGACTTAAAGAAATTTTTGCCTCCCTTCATCCCCGTTCTCCGAACCTGTGCCTACAATCTCCCCGTTCCGTCACGGATACACCGGGAGGCGTCCCGGCGAGGCGGAACCGGCGCGGGTCATGAGGGCAAGACGCAAAACCTCATGATCCGGGTTCGCGGAAAATGGTCTCCCTCCGGCGACACGGGGAGAGATGACGGGTTTCGGACCGGCCCATCATCTCTTGATGCCCGAAAAAGCGCGCCGGGCGTGCCTGTGCGGCACACATGGTGGCGACAGTGAATGGGTGGCGAGAGGGTTCGGCCTAAAAACGGCAAGTTCTTCGCCTTAATGTCCCTTGCGCGGCCACGGCAGAGAGATCGAAGTCGCGGGCATAAACCGCCGAACGGGGCGCTGAGAGGTGTCACCTAAACTAAAACTTACGAGGCAGCTTTCAGCGCCCCGTCCGATCCTAATCCAAACCACGACGGCATGCCGGGCGTGGCCAGGGCGTATGAGAAGGCGAAACGCCTCCTCCGTCATCCCTGTTCTCGGACTTGATCCGAGGATCAGTCACAGGGATCCAGCAGCGCCGCGGCGGCGGCGCGGAAGAGTCTTTTCACGCGAAGGACTTCGCGTGGCTGGATCCCGGCTCAGGGCCGGGATGACGAAGAGACCGTGGAGCCAAGGGAGGAATCCGCGCTTGGAAGGAGCAGTCCTGGAGAATGCGCTATTCGTTGATATCCGGCTCGACAAGCTTCGCCAGGTTTCGCAGCGATTCCTGCCAGCCGAGATAGCAGGCTTCGGCGGGAATGAGGTCGGGCACGCCGGCCTGCGTGATATCGATCTCGGTTCCGACCGAAACCTTCTTCAGGATGACGGTTACCTGCATTTCGCCCGGCAGGTTGGGATCGTCGAACCTGTCCGTATAGCGCACCCGCTCGCCCGGTACGAGTTCCAGGTATTCGCCACCGAACGAGTGGCTATTGCCGGTCGTGAAATTGCGGAAGGACATTTTGAACTTGCCGCCTTCCGTTCCCTCGAACTGGTGAACGGTGCAGGTGAAGCCGTTCGGCGGAAGCCATTTGGCAAGTGCGTCAGCCTCGATGAAGGCGCGATAGACCTTTTCCGGGCTGGTTGCGAGGACGCGATGCAGACGAATAGTGCTTGGCATGGTCGTGATCCTTCTGAATTGATGGAGCGTACGACACTAGGACGAACCGAAGTTCGCCGATCCGACAGGGCCGGAAAAAATTTCAGGTGCGCCCTAGCCGAAAAACCAGGAGATCCCGCCGCCGATGACGACGAAGACGACGATCAGGCCGACGATACGGCCGGTGCCGGCGATCGAATCCGTGTCGAAGAACTTGTTCCAGAGCGAACTACCGTTCGATTGCTCATCCATCGGGCCATCCTTTCTTTTTTATCTTCTGACGGTGCCGCACTCACCCTCCCCTTGAGGGGGAGGGTCGGCACGCAGTGCCGGGGTGGGGTGAAAATTGTCGGCCTCTGCTAGCAAAGTTAGGCGCTGCTGCACAATGGCAAATATCGTGTCGAGAACGGCGTCCAGCTCGCTCGTCACCTCATGGTTCCAGAAACGGATGACCTGATAGCCTTGGTTTTCGAGAAATGCCGTGCGCTCGTTATCGTATAGGACTGCGGCGTCTTCCGCGTGCTGACCGCCATCGAGCTCGATCACCAGACCGATTTGATGGCAGGCGAAATCAACAAAATACCTGCCAATTGGCACCTGACGACGGAAATGCGTCCCTTCCATGGGAATGCGGTACAGATTGCGCCAAAGCTTCGCCTCCGCATCAGTGCTGCCATTGCGCAGGCGACGTGCATTGGCAACCTTGAACGGAGTGGTTTTCGAGGGCTTCTTCTTGATCATGTCATCCGGCCGAATTTCAATCTCAAGATGCAACATATCGGATATGGGCAGGCCGTCGAGGCAGACACTCACCCTCCCCTTGAGGGGGAGGTGACGCTATGCCGAACCGTCGCCGGCAGAAGCTACCACCCGCCACCGCCACCTCCGCCGCCGCCACCCCCGGAGAAGCCGCCTCCGCCGAAGCCGGAGGAGGACGAGGAGGATTTCGGCGTCGGGATGGTGGAGGCGATCGTATCCGCCATGGAGGAGGAGAAGCCGCCGATGCGCTCGCCGAAATTACCGATGGAATGCCCGCTATACCAGGTAGGCGCGTAAGCCGCTGCCACCGCACCGGCCGCCGCCGTGGCGAGCCAGGTTTCAAAGGCGCGGCTCCAGGGTTTTTCGACATCGAGCGCGACCGCATAGGGGAGCAGCGTTTCGAAATGCTGCGGCGACATCTGCGGGGCGCCCGCCATGTTCATGCGGTCCTTTTCGGCAAGCGTGAGGTAGGTCCGCAATCCCTCGATGCCGTCCATCATCTTCCGCCCGAGCGGAGTGGGCGCGCCCATCAGGAAGAAGAAGATGACGTTCAGGAGAACGATGCCGCCAACGGCGACAAAGATCGGCCAATGGTCCATGCCAGTCAGTTCCGAGGCAAGCCCGACAACGATGCCCGAGAGCGTGGAGATCGCCACGAAACCGAAGAAACCCATCATCAGGATCATCATGAATTTGGAGGCCAGCGAACTCTTGCGCCGCATGGCCTTGCCGAAATTCACCGCGAAGATGCCGAAGAACACGGCGAAGAAGGTGGGCACGATCAGAACGGCGATCATATCCGGATCGAGATTGCCGAAGATGAGCACCGCGCCCAGGATCAGCAGGCTCAGCGCGATGCCGCCGATCACATAGCCGGTGTTCGAACGGTAGTATTTGCCGCGGTGCTCTCTTTCCATGGCGCGGCGGAAGCTCGCCCCGACCGTCTGCACGCGGTCGCCGTTCGCCTTGTCGATCACCAGCGCATCGCCCGGACCGCCGACGGCCTGCAGGAGCGCCGCCTGACCGACCGGAAGGGCCTTTTCCGCGTGCTTGTCCGTGCGGCGGATGGTGATGGATTTATCCAGATCCTCCAGCGTGACATGGCCCTTCACGGCAAGGTCCAGCGCGCTTGCCGAAAGCGCTGTCCAGCCCGCGCCGGAAAAGCCCTTGTTCTCGATGTAATTGACGAGCGCCGGGGAGATGCCGTCCGGCGCATCCCAGCGGGGCACCATGACACCGCGCGCCGGATCGCGGCCGACCGCAAGCCAACTGCGGCCATAATAGAGCGCCACCAGAACGAGCCCGCCGAAACCGATCAGAAGACCCATATTGTCGCGCAGCCACCAGGCTCGCTGCTGATCGGCGGACGGAGCCGCAATCACGCCCTTCGGAATGCCGACGACGATGGTAAGGCCTTCCTGCCGGCCGAGCGTTCTCGTGGTGGCGAACACGGCCGTATTGCCGTTGCCCGACATGGTCGCGTCGCGTTCCCTCGCGCCGAAAGCGCCGGTGAAGGCTGCCGTTTGGGTAATACGCGCGCCCTCCGGCAGCGTCACGCGCGCCGAAGCATTGGCGATGCGGAATTGCCAGCCATTGCCGGTGACGTTCCAGTAGAGTTCGTCATGATCGTCGAAGAAGCGGATCTGCCGGTCGGTCGTGTAGGTGATGACGTAGGTATGCTCGCCATAATCGAGCAGCACATCCTGCGAACCGGCGATAATGCGGGTGCCGCCGGTGACGGATTCGGTCTGCCAGGGCTCCGGCCGGCCATCGCGGGTGACGGATACCACATCGAAGCCGACGCGTACCGTGCGGCCCGCCGCATCCTGCATGGTCAGAGGAAAATCGCGAAAGATGCCGCGACGGATATTCCGGCCCTCGGCATTCACCGTAATAGTTTCGACGACCGCCAGTTCGCCATTCGGCGCCACCCGGATCTCCGAATGATAGGAGCGGATATATTCCTCAGCCACCGCCGGAAGGGCGAGAACGAAGACCGACAGAAAGGCGAAGAACGCGACGCAGAAACCGGAGAACCACCGTATCACGACCTTCCTCCTCTTTGCGCGCCGCGCGCCTTTTGCAAACCTTTATGCGTCTTCGTCGTAAGCTACCCCGAGCGAGGCCAGCACATCCCAGTAGGCCGGGAAGGTCTTCGCCACGCAATCGGGATCGAGAATGGTGATGCCGCCGATCTTCAAGCCCGCGAGCGCGAAGCTCATGGCGATGCGGTGATCGGCGAAAGTATCGATATCGGCAGGCAGCACCTGACCCGCGAGCGCCGGATCGGAGGCGACGATCAGGTCATCCCCCTCCTCCGTGCCGAGACCCGGCCGGATATTGGTCAAGCCTGTCGATAGCGCGCGAACGCGGTCGCATTCCTTCACACGCAGGTTGGCGATGCCGGTGAAGCGCACCGGCGTCTCGTTGAAGGCGGCAAGCACGGCGAGCGTGGGCACGGCATCCTGCATCTGGGAGCCATCGATTTCCGCGGGCATATGCGGGAATTTCGCGATCAGATCGTAGGCCTTAGCATCGGGCTGGGTGAAATCTGTGGCCGGCGTGCCGAGATCGATCTGGCCGCCGGTCAGCACTTCCGCGGCCCAGAGATAGGTCGCGGCGGAGGCATCCGGCTCAATGTGGAAATCGGCGGCGCGGTAGCCAGTCGGCTCCACCTGCCAGGTGACGGGGCTGGTGCGCTCGACCTTTGCGCCGAAGGCGCGCATGGCGGCAACCGTGAGATCGATATAGCCGAGCGCGCCGATATGCTCGCCGAGCAATTCCACGACGACGGGGCGGGCGCCGCCTGCCGCCATCATGAGAAGTGCGGAGACATACTGGCTGGAAAGTCCGCCGTCGATCCGCACCCGCTCTGCCTCGAAGCCGCCCTTGCCGTTGACCGTCACCGGCGGGCAGCCGGTCTCGGTTGAGGCGTCGATGCCGAGCGAGCGGAGTGCCTCGACCAGCGGGCCGATCGGCCGCTTGCGCATATGCTCGTCGCCATCGACCACGACCTTGCCATCGACGAGCGCCGCAGCGGCCGTCAGGAAGCGGGTCGCAGTACCGGCATTGCCGAGAAAGAGCGGTGTTGCGGGGGGCTGAAGCTTGCCGGAGCCGGTCACCACGAAGGTGGTCGCGTCGGGCTCTTCGACCTTCACTCCCATGGCGCGCAGAGCCTCCGCCATATAGCGCGTATCATCGCTCTTCAGCGCACCAGTGAGCCGGCTCGTACCCTTAGCCAGACCGGCCAGAAGCAATGCGCGGTTGGTGATCGATTTCGAGCCGGGAGGAGCGGCGCGGCCGATAAGCGGCTTGCCGGGGGGGATTATCGTGAGCTTGGCTCTGGCCATGATGTCTGTCTCTTCCGTCGCTCGCGCAGTCGATCAAAGGGCGCGAGCCCGCTCATAAATGCCTTCTTCGCCAAAGTCCAACGGCGTCAGAACTTGACGGCGGGCACGGCGCGATCCGCCTCGTCGGTGATTTCGAAATACTCGCGCTGCGAAAAGCCGAACTGGCCGGCGACGAGATTGGACGGAAAGCTTTCCACCTTGACGTTCAGGTCGCGGGCGGCGCCATTATAGTAGCGCCGGGACATCTGGATCTCGCTTTCAATGGTTTCCAGCGAGGCCTGCAGCTCCGAAAAGTTCTGGTTGGCCTTGAGATCGGGATAGGCCTCCGCCAGCGCGAAGAGCTTGCCGAGCGCCTGGGAGAGCAGCCCTTCTGTCTGCGCGCGGGCAGCGACATCTCCGCTCGGGATGGATTGTGCCTGATTGCGAAGCGAAATCACTTCCTCAAGCGTGCTCTTCTCGTGCGCCGCGTAACCCTTCACCGTCTCGATGAGGTTCGGGATGAGATCGGCGCGACGCTTCAACTGCACGTCAATGCCGGACCAGGCCTCTTCGGCCATCTGCCGGCTTTTCACCAGGCTGTTGTAGAGGAAGACCAGATAGAGGCCGACGACGACGATGATGCCGAGCAGGATATACATGCGCGAATCCCCCTGAGACCGGAAGTCTACGGCGGGACACTAGGCATAAATCGTCGGTTGCGTCAAATTTCCAAAGGGTTAGAGCCAAAGGGCTGGAGAAATCCAGCCTTCCTCAGGCGGCTTCCCTGCCGAAATTCGCACCGCCGGCATCCGTCAGAAGGAAAGCTTCGCCGCAGGCCTTGGCGAGCGTACGTACGCGCAGGATGTAGCTCTGGCGCTCGGTGACGGAGATCACGCCGCGTGCATCCAAAAGGTTGAAGACGTGGCTTGCCTTGATGCACTGGTCATAGGCCGGGAAGACGCATTTGTGCAGCATCTGATTGGCGCTGGCGCCCGGAGCGCCGGCAGCGAGAAGCGCCTGGCATTCCTTTTCCGCGTCGATGAAATGCCGGTGCAGCATGGCGGTGTCAGCGAACTCGAAGTTATGGCGGGAATATTCCTGCTCGGCCTGTAGGAAGACGTCGCCATAGGAAATCTTTTCCTCGCCCTCGCGGCCGTTGAAGTTCAGGTCGTAGACGTTGTCGACGCCCTGCACATACATGGCGAGCCGTTCCAGGCCATAGGTGAGTTCGCCCGCGACCGGCGAGCATTCAATGCCGCAGACCTGCTGGAAGTAAGTGAACTGCGAGACTTCCATGCCGTCGCACCAGCATTCCCAGCCGAGGCCCCAAGCGCCGAGGGTCGGGCTTTCCCAGTCGTCCTCCACGAAGCGAATGTCATGCAGCAGGGGATCGAGGCCGATCGCCTCCAGCGAGCCGAGATAGAGCTCCTGCAGGTTGGAGGGATTCGGCTTCAGGATGACCTGATACTGATAATAGTGCTGCAGCCGGTTCGGGTTTTCGCCGTAACGACCGTCCGAAGGGCGGCGGGACGGCTGCACATAGGCCGCCTTCCACGGCTTCGGCCCGAGCGCGCGAAGCGTGGTTGCGGGGTGGAAGGTGCCGGCGCCGACCTCCATGTCATAGGGCTGCAGTACAGCGCAGCCCTTGTCCGCCCAATAATTGTGGAGCGCGAGGATGAGCCCCTGGAAGGAGCGCTTCGGAGACATATGGTCGGGCAGGTTCGTCATGGATTATGGCCGGAATTTTGTGATTTCGTCGCGGACGAGTGCCACGAGGGCAGCCAAGGGTCAAGGATTTATGCGTTCGCCCATATTGCACTATGCCGCTGAATTTCGATCTATGGTAGGATCGGGCAATTTCCGGAGAACCGCGATGAACGTCAAAAACAACGTGACCCTATCGGAGCGATATCTGCATTATGCCGAGCAGTTGGTCGAGAGCGGTCAATTTCCTTCGGTCGAGAAGGTGCTGGAAGCCGGCATCGACACCCTGCGACAGAGCGAGGAAACAACCGAGGCCCGTGATCCTCTCGCAGGCATGGCGGACGAAATCCGTCGACGGATGGAATTGCCCAGGGATCAGTGGATAGCGATGGACAAGGATAATCTCTTCGACCGCGTACGTGCACGGCTCGAAGAAAAGCACAAGGGTAGCTGATGCCAGTCTATCGACTTGAGTATCATCCCCGAGCCGAACAAGATCTGGTCGATATCCACAAATTCATTGAGGACTATAGCGGCAAAATCACAGCAGATCGGAAACTTGCAGAGATAGAAGCTGCCACTTATCGACTGGCGGACCTTCCCAAGATCGGCAGCATTCGCGACGATCTACGGCCAAGGCTCCGCGCCATTCCCGCAGCGGAAAAAGCTGTCATCTGTTTCACGGTGGATGATGAAACGCGCACGGTGTTCATCATCTGTGTGGGCTATGCGGGCTCAAATTGGGAACGACAGATAAAAGGGAGAAAATAGAAGGCCGGGCCTCACTCCTCGTCCTTCTTTACGCGATACTCCCCGGTCACAGGATCCTTTTCCAGCGTGGCAATCGCGCCGGTCTGGCGCTCCTTTTCCTGCCGGCGGGAACGTTCCGTCAGCTTTTCTGCATCCTTGATGAATTTCTTGTAGAGCAGCCATCCGCCACCCAACAAAATAATCAGAAATATGAGCTGCGCCATTTCCCCTCGTATCCTCGCGCGGTCTTCAAAGCCCGTAACGGCTCCACAATGCCTTTTCTTCGAGGCTGGCTGCAAGGCCCGCCGTGGCGCCCGCGGCAATTTCGCCGGCATGGCCACCGCCGAACACGACGCCCGGAACCTTGCGGCCGAAAAGCGTCCGCGCGCTGCCGATCAATTCCAGCTTCGTATCCGCCCCATAACGGCGTTTCAACGTATCCCGCATCTCGCCGAGGCTATCGACCAGCCCCAGCTCCAGCCCGCGGGTGCCGGTCCAGAACAGGCCGGAAAAGACCGTCGGATCATCTGCCAGCCGTCTGCCGCGGCGCGCCTTCACCATGTCGATGAAGACCGTGTGGATTTCGAGCTGCAGCGTCTTCAAGTATTCTATGTCGCCTTCCTTTTCCGGCTGGAAGGGATCGAGGATCACCTTGTTCTCCCCAGCGGTATAGACGCGGCGCTCGATACCCATCTTGCGCAGGAGTTCCGGAAAACCGAAGCCGCCCGAAACGACGCCGATCGATCCGACGATCGAGGTCGGATCGGCGAATATCTCATCGCCGGCAAGCGCGATCATGTAGCCGCCGGAGGCCGCGACATCCTCAACGAAGACAAGGACCTTCTTGTCCTTCTCCTCGGCCAGCGACCGGATGCGCTGGAAGATCAGCCGCGACTGCACCGGCGAGCCGCCCGGCGAATTGATGGAGATGGCGACGACCGGCGCGTCCTTCCTGGCGAAGGCCTTTTCCAGAGCGGGCGCGACGGTGGCAAGGTTCAGAACCGGGCGGAACTGCCCGCCGCCGGTCATGATTGCGCCGTGAAGCCTGACGACGGGGATGGTCACCCCCTTCTTGCGAAACCGTTTCGGCATCAAACGCTGAAAAAAACCTGCCATTGTCCATCCTGTCAGACGCAAATCGTGAACCCGTGATGTATGTAAGCGGACCGCAAACGCAATGGTTGATCGGTGAAAATTCAGTAATTTCAGCGTTTCCGGCGGGAATAGACGGCGCGGCCGTTGTTGAGGTCGTCGGCCTCCTTCGTGAAACCATGCCCCGTCTCGCCATGCAGGATGAGGGGTGCCCTGAATGTAAGCCGCGCTCGCGAACCCTTGATCGCGGTAACCAGTATCCGGGTGGCATCCTCGCCGGGACGAGGATGGACGGCCGTGATCTCCAGCCCGCCGAAACGCTTCCCGCAGGCGGCAATGATCTGGCCGATCGATTGCGGCCTGGCGATCAGGGAAAGTTGCCCGCCCGGCTTCATGATCGCGCCCGCGGCACGAAGCCAGCTCTCGAACAGGTCTTCGCTCATCGCATGAGCCTCGGCCTTCAACTGGTCGGGCGTGCGCCGGTCCGCTGCATCGTTGAACGGCGGGTTCATGATGACGTGGTCATGGACCTCGTCATCAAGCCCCGCGGCAAGCCGTGCCTTACCGGTGAGCGTCACATCCGCCTCGATCACCCGCACCCGATCGGCAAATCTTTCGTTTTCGGGATAGGCGAGCGTCTTGCGGGCGTAGTCGGCCATCAGCGGCGAACGCTCGACAAGAAGCACTTTCGCGTGATCGAGGCGTGACGCTACGGCCAGTCCGGCCGCGCCCGCGCCCGCGCCGAGGTCGGCCACGCTGATCGGCCCTTCCCCCTCGACAAGAGAGGCAAGCAGCATTGCGTCGACGCCGGAGCGATGTCCTTCCCCCTTCGGCTGGATTACATGGAAGCGGCCGCGATGAAAGGCATCGACGGTCTCCTTCATGCCTGGTCGTCCCTCAACTCCGCCTCTAATCCTGCGTCGATCAATATGCGGCGAGCCTGTTTCGCCCTTTCCTCATCGACCAGGAAGCGGCGCGGCAGGAGGCCGAGCGAGCCTTCGAGCACACTCATCGCCTGGTCGGCGATCAGGCAATGGATGCCCGCATCCTTCATGAGGCTTTCCGCAAACGACAGAAGCACGGCATCATTCGTTCGGATTAATTCACGCATCCCTTGGGAAACCCTTCCAAAACTGGGCGAAAAAGCGATTTGGCCCTTGCCGCACTATGTTCCCCTTTCTATTGTCCTGCACAAGATTTGAACAGGAGTCCGATCGTTGGGCGTCGTGATACCGCTTGAAGAAGGCAAAAACAAACCGGCTTCCGTCAAGCCACTGGTGGATCTCACCAAAGCGGATATGGAACGGGTGAACCAGCTTATCCTGTCGAAGGCGGGCTCCGACGTGCAGATGATCCCGGAGGTCGCCAACCACCTGATCTCTTCGGGCGGCAAGCGCCTGCGGCCCATGCTGACGCTCGCGTCCGCCTCGCTCTTCGGCTACCGGGGCGATGGCCATGTGAAGCTCGCGACCAGCGTCGAGTTCATGCACACGGCGACGCTGCTGCATGACGACGTCGTGGACGAAAGTGACCTGCGCCGCGGCAGATCCACCGCGCGCACCATATGGGGCAATCAGGCGAGCGTGCTGGTGGGCGATTTCCTGCTCGGCCAGGCCTTCCGGATGATGGTGGATGTCGGCTCGCTCGAGGCGCTCGACGTGCTTTCCACGGCCGCGGCTGTGATCGCCGAGGGTGAAGTTCTCCAGCTTTCCGTCGCCAAGAACATGGAGACGACGGAGGACGATTATCTCGCCGTCATCCGCGCCAAGACGGCGGCCCTCTTCGCTGCGGCGGCTGAAGTCGGCCCGATCATCGCAAATGCCGACAAGGCCGGCCGCGCCGCGTTCAAATCCTACGGCATGAACCTTGGGCTTGCCTTCCAGCTCGTCGACGACGCGCTGGACTATGGCGGCAAGGCAGCCGATCTCGGCAAAAATGTCGGGGACGATTTCCGCGAAGGCAAGATCACGCTTCCGGTCATTCTCTCCTATCGCCGCGGCACGGAAGCCGAGCGGGCCTTCTGGCGCGAGGCGATCGAGAAGGGCGAAAGCAGCGACGAGAACCTGGAAAAGGCGCTCGGGCTCATCAACAAATACGGCGCGCTCAACGACACTATCAGCCGGGCGGAGCATTACGGCACCATCGCGCGGGATGCCCTGGCACCGCTGCCGGCCTCGCCGCTCAAATCCGCGCTCATGGAAGTGATCGACTTCTCGATCCAGCGCGTCAACTAAAGCTGATGGGTGCTCCGGACGACAGGGCTGGGGACGACAACCATCGGCTCGAAGAGGCGCTGAACCGTCTCGCCGACCTGATGTCGGCGTGCCGGGATCCCTGGTGCGTGTTCGGCGGAACCGCGATGCGGCTCCACGGATACCGGATGCCGACGCCGATTGCCGATATCGATGTTCTGATTTCCATTGCCGACGCGGAGCGGCTTGTCCGCCGGCATGGGTTTCCCAACGTGGCCGGCACCGGTACCGAGCGTTTTCGTTCGCAAATCCTGCTGCGCCCGGATCTCGGCAAAATACCGGTGGAAATCATGGCCGGCTTCGACGCGCTCTCGGAGGGTGCCTGGCATCGAGTGGCAATCAAGGAGCGACAGGAAGTCAGCTATCGCACCGCCAAAACCTTCATCGCCAGCCGTGACGACCTTCTCGCCGTCTTCCGGCTTTGCGGGCGGCCGAAGGACCTGGAACGGATGGCGCTGCTCGCTTCGTGATCGCCGCGGCAGGAAACGAAGCCCGAGATTTCTTGCAGTCCGGTACCAAAAAAGCCATTCTATCGTGAATCAAGTGATGCGGGACGGCGAGCGCGAAACGTCGCGCCACCATCAGCGAAAGGCATATTCATGCGGCGGAACTCCAGCCTTCTTCTGCTTTCCAGCGCGGCTCTCGTCGCAGTACTCTCCTTCGGCATGACGGCGAAGGCCGCTCCTTCCGAGGAAGCTCCCACCGCGAAGGAAATCGTAACCTTCACCCCCGAGAACGTGCATTCCTTCTCCGGCGCATTTCTCGCAGCCCGCACCGCCGACGTGGATCATGACTATCCGACCGCGATCACGCTCTACCGCAAGGCGCTCGGCTTCGATCCCGCCAATCTCGAAATCCGCGAAAGGCTGATGATCGCGCTCTTCCTCAATGGCGAGTTCGAGGAGGGCCTCAAGGAAGCCGACGCCCTCAAGGACGACAAGGCCGTCGAGCGGATCACCACCATCGTACGTGGGCTCGACGCCATTCGCGACGGCAAGTTCAAGGAAGCAAAGGCGCTACTCCCCTACGAGGGGCCTAACGACCTCGACCGGCTGACCCATGCGCTGATCACCGCATGGGCGGATGTCGGCGCCGGCAAGGGCAAGGCGGCGATGGCAAGCGTGCGCGCGCTCAAGGGCCCGGACTGGTTCAAGGTCTTCACCGATTATCACCTCGGCGCCATGGCGATCGTGGCGGGCGACAAGACGGCTGCCCGCAACCACCTGTCCGCGGCGATCACCAATCAGGAATCGG
>NZ_JBHFJG010000044.1:0-32316 GCF_057559155.1 Rhizobium moroccans
GGTTTGAGCGCTGGCCGTGCCCATCGCCATCACGGCGGGAACCAGAGCCGCCGCCGTCAGCACAGTCCGTCGTGGTACATCGTTTCGTTCAGCCATCGGAGTCCCTTTCCTGTTCGAGAAAACTGTAGGGACATCCATACGGCTTGAGAGGATCCGGAACTTGCCAAGCCATGCGTAAAACTTGCCCAATCCTGTAGCTGGGTCGGGACTCTAGGTGATTTCCAGTCGCGTCCACGCTATATTCGATCCGGATCGCTGGAGAGCCCCATGGACGCGCTCAAAGAGGCCGTACGGACCTATGCCACTGCCCAGGCAAACCCTGACGGGCTTGCCCTTACCCCCGTTCCGGGGCTGCGGATGATGTGCATCGAGGCGCCGCGCGGCGATCTCCATTCCGTCTACCGGCCGCTGATTTGCCTGGTACTGCAGGGCGCCAAACACATGACAGTGGGGCGGGAGCAACGAACCTTCTCCGCCGGGCAGTCGGTGATCGTGAGCGCCGACATGCCGGTCGTCGGGCGTATCATGCAGGCCAGCCGAAGCGAGCCCTACCTCGCCGTTGCTGTCGAGCTTCAACTGACAGTCCTTGGCGAACTGACCGCCCAGCTGGGCTGTGCCCGGCCTCTACGCCCATCCCGGACACGCACTCTCTTTGCCGAGGACACCAACGCCGCCGTTCTGGATTGTGTATTGCGCCTGATGCGGCTGCTGGACCGGCCCGAAGCGACGCCGCTGCTCCATGACGGAATCACGCGGGAGCTGCATTATTGGCTTCTGTCGGGGCAGCATGGCGAGGCGCTGCGGGCGCTTGCTGATCCGACCAGCTATGCAAGCCGTCTCGGCGCTGCCATCGCGATCCTGAGGCAGGACTATCGATCGCGGATCCGGATCGAGGAGCTTGCGGCGGCAGCGGGCATGAGCCTTACCGCCTTTCACAAGCACTTCAAGCACATGATATCGCTCACCCCAGGTCAGTACCAGAAGCGGTTGCGCCTGATCGAAGCGCGCCGCCTCATGCTGGAGCAAGGATACACGGCTACCAGTGCCGCGTTCGAGGTGGGCTATGAGAGCGTCTCGCAGTTCACCCGCGAATATGCTCGCCTGTTCAAAACGCCTCCGAAACGTGACGTGCTACGGGTGCGAAACGCGTCGCGCAAACCAACTGGAGCAATCCTTCCACTCCCTGCCGCCCAACCGATCGCTCCGTGGAACAGCGCCGCTGGCTGAGGACAGGTGGGCGCCAGGCATGGAAACGACTCCAAGGTGCCCGCAGAGAGAAAATGAAGACGACAGGCGTTCCGCCGATCCGGCAGCGGACTGCCGGTCGTCAGGCGTAGATGAAACCTCAACGACGGGCAGGCGAAACGGCATAGGACAATCTGCGCCTGAAGAAATAGAGGAAAACCGCCCAGCGGCATGCGTTCTGCATCTCACCTCCTCCTCGGCCGCTTCAATCCATTGGTTCAGAGATCAGGCGTATCAGTGTTCCATCGCTCGCTGCGGCACTGATTGCCGTTGCGATCAGTCGGAGTGGTCCCCGTGCGACAAAGGCGTGCGGCAAAAGGGCTTGTCCGGGGCCTGGATCGATAAAGGCTGAGCACTCATGATCTGAGTCGATCACGGCTATGAACGATGTCGCAACGATCACGTCGCCGCAAGCAGCACATCGGAGAATGTACGAACCCAGGTGGACGACGGATTCGGTCTGATCTCTTCCGCAGGATGTGCAGGCTAACATATTGTTCATTGTCTCACATCCGGCATTGGGCGTGCCGCTGACGGTGTCCTATGCCGGCACGGCTCGAATGATCGTGAAGCGTGTTGCAATGGGTTTATCCCCGTAGACAGGCCCGCGCGCAATTGAATGAATCATCGATACGAAAAATCGGCCTGAACGTCGTGAGCTTCCTGGCCAACGGGAATGCGCATGCTATGGGCGGGGTTGCCGATCAGGTCGGCGGGGCGGCGTCACTTTGCGCATTATCGGGCTGCTCAAGAGGCTTCACGCTAGTGACACCCCAAAAGCCCTTCACCAAGACACCGATCATAACAACAAAACCAAAACTCATCAGGAGGTTATAGACGGTCATAGTAGATCTTCCGCGCTTGCTTTCCTGAGCATACATGAGTTCTGCCGAATTCGCGAGAACCAACCCGAACGCCAATAGGACATGGCGTTCATCGCCTCCTCACATTTGCGGCGCCGATCGGCGAGCGCGGATCCGAACCTGCGTCTTTGCAGGCTATAGGCTGATATATAAGGCAGAGAAATCAGATCATAGGTTGTTGTTTTTAAAAGATAGATCATCCTATCGGCTGATAAATGCATTTATATATCAGCTCCTGACCTGATAAAAAACACTCGATGATCATGTTGTAAGCTGAGAAATGAAAAGCGATACTCGCAAAAAAGCGCGCGGGCGCCTCGACGAAAGACTTCGAGCGCTCCATCCAATTGATCGATTTCGTGCACCGCCGAAAGGGTGGATACGCGCGCTACGTGATGCGCTCGGCATGACAGGCGCGCAACTCGGTGCGCGTGTTGGAGTGCGACCGCAGACAATCGAATCAATCGAAAAATCGGAAGCAGCGGGAACAATCCAGCTCAATACCCTGCGTCGCGCCGCCGAGGCCCTTGATTGCACGCTCGTCTATGCTCTCGTCCCAAATAATTCGCTTGAGGCTGCTGTCGATGCCCGGGCGCGCAAGATCGCAATACGGGAACTTCAGCGCGTCGCGCATACGATGCGGTTGGAGGCCCAAGGCACGGACAACGCGGATTTCGAATCTCGCATCCAGACATACATCCGCGACAAGCTTTCTGAGCGTGATCTTTGGAACGAGGCATGACTGATCTCTTCCAAGAACCTGAAGACGCGACACCGCTAGAGCCGCAGGGACGAGAGGGTCTGCTTCAGACCTGGATCACTCACCGCCGCGACCTCAACGAAGCGGAAGAAGAAAACATCGTTGAGGGTGCCGTCTGGACGCGTAGCCGGCGGCGCTTGCGGCTCGAGCGGATGCTCAGTGAAGACTTCATGCGGACGCTTCATAGGCAAATGTTCGGTGACGTCTGCGGTGGGCCGGCGCGTTCCGCGCCGCAGAGCGCAACATCGGCATTCAGGCTTATCGCATCGAAACTGAGCTCGCGAGCTTGTTGGATGACGTTCGATATTGGATTGAGCACAAGACATTTTCGCCGGATGAGATAGCGATCAGATTCCATCACCGCCTCGTCGCCATCCACCCGTTCCCGAACGGAAACGGCCGCCACGCACGGCTAGCGGCGGACCTCCTGATCGAGCGTCTCGGCGGCGAGCCTTTCACTTGGGGTGGCGGCAGCCTGGCCGATGTTGGCGAATTGCGGGCACGCTACGTCGCGGCACTACGCGCCGCCGACAACCATGACATCGCTCCGCTCATTAAATTCGCCCGCTGTTGAGGACCAAGTCCAAGTTGCCGCCCTTTTCAATGCCCCGGTTTGAAACCAATATCGACCCACAGAATCTGTAAGCTCCTCTTTCGGCCGATCAACACGGCAGGCCCAATGATCGTGAGGCCGCCGAAACAGAAGCGTACCGATTGCCATCCGGCTGAGCAGGACACGAACGGCATCCGACATGGTCAGGCCCATGTTTTCGAGCCCGGCAGAGGCGAGTTCCCGACTTCGGCATCGCCATCGCTTATTGGCGAGCTCAGCCTACGCGGGAATGCAAATGAACGACGAACGCTACAGCTGATCTGGCCCTGTTTGCCTGCCCTCCTTGCCTCTAGCTCTTGAAAGCAACAGAGTCATCTTAGGGGGTGCGCTATATCCGAACAGGTGGTGGATTGACGACCAATCCTGAAGGCTTCAAGCCGTGCTCTCCCAAGGGAATCCCAAACCGGATTCTTAGGTGAAACGGGATTCCCTGGCGAATATGGCATCGATCTGCGGAGCGTTTCGCGAGAACGATCGCCAGAGTAGCACCGCCAAAGCGAACATCACATTCCAAGCGATAACCACATCTGACAGGAAGTGGGCTCCAAGCACTACTCTGTTCAATGAAAAGGCTGCCGCGACAATGCCAACCGCCCCGAGATAAAGTGTCGAGTATTTGGGCCTGATGAATACAACAAGCGTGAGCAGTGCGAAGGCGCTTGCCGCCTCTCCCGAGATGAAGGAACAATTCCTTACGCATTGGTCGGTGAGTTCCCACGGAGGCGTGAAAAGTGCGCTGCCACCAAATTCTTCAAGTGCTCTTGGACGCGCTCTACCAACAAGCATCTTGATCAGGTGAACGCCAAACCCCGGACCCGCTGCAAAGAATGTAATCAAAAACACCAACTTGTGCGGTGCAGGTGGATTTTTCAGGTGCCTAAGAAATGGATTTGGAATTAACAGCGCCGCCGCAATTCCTATCACGACCCAAGGTAGAAACCTGTTGGTGTCACGAAACGCAACGAGGAAGCTGTTTTCATTGAAATCGAAGCCAGCGGCGGGCTCCCAAAAAAAACGACTTACAATCAGGTCAAGTTCTGGCATCGCTGCAAAAATCAGGGAAACAAAGCCCAAAAGTATAAGCGCCTGTGGAAGCAAATGGCATGTTTTGTCGTCCGCGGTTTTCGAAATTGCTTTTTGAACGTGGTTGAGGTCAGTTACACTCATCGGTGGCTCCTCGTTGAGGACCACGTTCTCTCGCCCGATTGTCAAGATTTCACGGAGAACCGGGGAAGGGCATGTCAAAATCAGTGGGTTTGACTATGATTTCATCTCTCGTGCTGGTGGTCGAGGACGACGAAGATATAGCGTCGCTCTTGGAAAGGTATCTTGCAAGAGCTGGATATAGGACGACCAAAGCATCAACAGGCCTTTCGGCTCTCACCCATGTACAGAGATTACAGCCGGACCTGATCTTGCTCGACATCGGCCTGCCAGATATTGACGGTTTCGATCTTCTGACGAAGGTTCGAGGGAATTCCACCGTGCCGGTGATATTCTTGTCGGCGATGGATGATAGTACGGACAAATTGCTCGGTCTGAAGCTCGGCGCTGACGACTACGTCACGAAACCATTCAACCCACAGGAAGTCGTGGCACGTGTGGGGGCCGTATTAAAGCGAACCAGAGGCGTTGCCGCCAGCGAGGTTATCCGGCACGACGACATCGAAGTCCAACTGGATTCGCACATCGCGATTGCATCAACGGAGAAAGGACGGGTTGAACTGCCGCTGACCGCAACAGAATTCCGCCTTTTGGTCTGTTTGTTAAGGTCTCCCTTTAAGACGTTCGAAAGAGCATCTTTACTGGACGCGTGTTTACCCGAAAGCGACGCCCTTGATCGCACCATTGACACGCATATTGGCAATCTGCGGCGGAAGCTCGCAGAATTTGGCCAAGAGGGGTACATAACCACAGTCCGCGGTATCGGGTATCGTTTCGCGAGGTCGACAGGTGTCTAGGCCGACCCTCTCAATCACAACAGCTGCATTAACGTCAGTCATTCAACTTGCAACTATAGCGGCGCTTTACGTCGCAGTTGATTGGTACATTGATCACGCTGAGGTAACTGCCCTCGACGGACTACCTCAAGATGCAAGATCGGCTTGGGTGAGCCTAAATATGGGCGAGGTTCCCGATCCAAAGGCCCTTGCGGCGCTTGCGCCCCTTTACCCGCAGTTAGAGGAGGCAACAGAGGCATCGCCTGTCGAGGGTGTTTTGGGTTTCGGCTTTGCACTGATCGTTATCTCAAGTGTAATCGGGGTAGTCTTGGCTTACAGGATCGTGGCGCCGCTAACCCGATTGACTGCGGCCGCGGAAAAGATTCGACAAGGCGATTTCCAGGTCACTGTAGAACCCGGCGCAACCAAAGAGGTGGCAGCGCTTGCTGTAACGATCAATAGCATGGCCAGCGAATTGCTCGCGTTGGAAACGCGCTTGAAATTCAATACGCGAGCGGTCGCTCATGAATTGCGCACGCCGCTTACCGTGTTGCAGGGTAATTTACAGGGCATGTCCGACGGTGTGATTCCTGCCAGCGAGGAACGATTGCGAGCTCTGCTGGTGCAAGCACAGGGCATGTCCCGTCTCGTAGACCAGCTGAACACGCTTTCTTTGGCAGGCACGACCAGCTTTGTCACAGCAACTACGACAACAGACTTGGCGTTGCATGTTTTGGAGACGGTGAGTTTGTTTCAGGCCTCCGCAGGCGACGCCCTCGATTTCCGAACATACCTCCAACCCGCACCGGCGAAAATCGATCCGGACCGTTTCCGCCAGGCTCTCCTTGCTCTGCTCGAAAACGCGCGTAGATACGCGGGGGATTGCGGTCCAATCGATGTTCATACCGGTTTGGATGAAGCCGGGCAGTCATTCATTTCCGTTCGAGACAAAGGTCCGGGACTACCGGACTATGTGCAGCACTCCTCTTTCGATATGTTCTGGAGAAGCGAGAGGCTTAACGATCGTGGTCTAAGCGGTTCCGGGCTTGGTCTCACGGTCGTTAAGGCCATTGCGGAAGGGCACAATGCGCGGTTGGAAGTAGGAAATAACCCTGACGGAGGTGCCTACGCCAAGATCACGTTTTAGGTCTCTTGGAAAAACGGTATCCACGACAGGACGAGAGGAGATTGACGGCCAGACTGCTGTTCAAACCACGCGTTGATACTACAGAAAGGCGGTTTTGCCGCCGGTCCCCGCTCCTCTACCATCGTCCCGAAACTATCAGGCATGGCTTTGCGCTGTCCCTGTACCCTAGTGGCGGTCGATCCCTGCCCTCGAAGCTAGACCCGGTCTTGAAAGGACTCAAACCGGTGACCCGCTATTCACAATCCTGAAGGGGTCTGAACCTTCGGCCTCCCCAAGGGAGACCTATGTCATTACAGGTCAGTGCCCATTCGCGTGTTATCCTGCTCAGGGTGCATCCACGTCCAATGCTCCGGCTTGCGACCCGCTGCCAGAGACGCTTATGAGGCTAGCTCGAGCACCGCCAGTTCCTTCATCGTACGGGCGATGCCTTCGATCTCACGGAGTTTCTTTTGGCCATCCAACTCTCCTTGACCCGGATCCTGGCTATTCCGCCGGTACCGGGCTCAGCCCACCTTCGTCCACGGAGCGTTCCTTCGGCGCCGCTCGGCGAGCCGCAGCGCGAGCCAGGACGTTCTGGCGGTTGATCGATTTCCGCTCGGCGTCGATCCGGTTGATCAGCAATTCCGCTCGTTCAACGGAGCCGAGAAGGGCAAGAATGGTGCCGCGCTCGCCGGCGCCCGCGTTTGGGCCGAGTGATAGGGTGATTGCGCGCAGTTCCTCAATTGGCGGATAATTGACATGACCGGTGGGCATCTTCGGATCGGCCACGCCATAGGTGGGAAGAATCTGCCGAAGCGCTACGTCCAGCCGGCTCAGCGCCGTTTCAACGATGGCTTGCGCTTCAATGCCGAATTTTTCGCGCTTAACTCGCCGGGCGACCTGGTGCATCGATTCCGTCAGGGCAGCGGTGAAGTCGGCCTCTTCGATCAGGCTCGCGACAAGATCGAGTTGCTCATAGGGAAGATCTTCCTTCATCAGGCTGGCACTATAGCCGCGAATGTCACGGCTCAGAATGTCCGTTGCCAGATAATGCTCGCCGGGATCAGACGGGGCTTTCTTGTCGCCGCGGGCAATGTTCAGAAACATGGCACCAGACTGCAAATGGCGTTCCGTTTCCTTCTGAATGGCCGGCACGGCTTGAGCGAAGTCGTTGGCAAGCTTGCCATCCAGGAACCGCGGCGTCGAATAATCTTCGATATCTTCCTCGTCCGTGCGGCCGACCCGCGACAGGACCCTTTCGAAGACGCTGATGAAAGGGAACAGCAACAGGGTGTTGAAGATATTGAAGAAGGTCGAATAAAGGCCGACTGCGACCGGCACCAGCGGAAAGGTCTCTTTGCCATCGACGATAACGGGGGTTGCCGGGTCTCCGCCGAACCACTGCATTGCCCATTCGAGGACGCCGATGGACACGAAAAAGAGCGGGACGGTGATGCACACGCCGATGATGTTGAACGAAATATGGGCGTAGGCGGCGCGTTTGGCATTCTTGGACAGGTTCAGCGAGGCAATCCAGGAGGTAATCGTTGTCCCGAGGTCAGCACCAAGCGAGAAGGCGACGGCTGTCGTCCAATCCAGAATGCCGGCGGCACCAAGGCCCATGACGATGCCGATGGTCGCGGATGAAGAATGGATCATCGCCGTGACGCCGGCGGCGATCAGGACACACTTCATTAGGTTGAAGTAGGAGTCGGCTCTCAAGGTCTGCAAGACCTCCATGACTTCAGGCAGATTGCGCAGAGGGCGCAAACCGCCGGTCATCAGGTTCAGACCGTAGAAAATCAGCGCGAAACCCATGCAGGCAAGGGCAATATTGCGAACTTTCTCGCTCTTAGCGAAGCAATAGAGAAGCGCAAAAACGCCGCCGCAGATTAGGCCGAGCGGCCCGAGCGGCAGCGCGATCAGTCCGTTGCCAAGGGTGGTTCCGATATTGGCACCCATGATGACGCTTATAGCGGGACGCAGCCCCACGACACCGGCGTTCACTAATCCCACGACCATGACAGTCATTGCCGTCGAGGACTGGATGACGCCGGTGATGAACGTTCCTGCGAGAACACCCTTTACCGGCGTTCCGGCAGCCTTGGCAAGGAACGCCCGCATCTTGTTGACGGAGAGAGCTTGGATACCGTTGGCCATGAACTCCAGGCCGAGCATGAATATCCCCAAGCCGCCAATGACGGGTACCAGGATGTCCTTAAAGATGTCGATTTGCATGGAAATACCCGCCCTTATCTGTGCGTGACGACGTCAGGGTCAGTTGTTGATCGAGGCATTCAATCTGTTGGCCCAATACGCTTCGATTCGTGTGGTGAGTTCGGCGGAAACCGGGATGTATCCCAGTGCCGCCGCTTTCTCCGAACCTTTGGCCAGCGCCAGGCGGAAGAGGTCGAGAACCCGTTCGACGCGATCGCGGCCATGGCGGATTGGAATGACGGCATAGGTGACGACAGCGATCGGATAGGCCCCTTCACCCGCCAGATTGGTCGTGTCGGCACTAAAATCGCGCGCCGGATCCCAGGCGACATTTGCAAGGCCCAGTTGGAAGGATTTGACATCAGGTTGTACGAAAGCTCCCGACTGGTTTTGCAGGGAAGCGTAGCTCATTCCGAGGCGGACAGCCTGGCCATATTCGAGGTAGGCGATGCTGTTCTCGGTCGCGTCCGCCAGTGTCGCAAGCCCGCCCGTTCCTCTTTCACCACGACCGTGGGGCCATTTGACCAACGTATCGGATCCAACCTTGTCGTGCCATTGGACGCTGACCTTTGAGAGAAAGTTGGTGAAGGCAGCGGTAGAACCTGATCCATCCTCACGATAGAGGACGGCAATGTTCGCGTTCGGCAGGTTGAGATCAGGATTGATCGCCTTGATGTTCGGATCCGACCACGTGGTGATCTTGCCGAGATAAATATCTGCGAGGATTGGGCCGGAAAGACGAAGCTGGCCCGACCTGACCCCGGCAATATTGGTAGCGACGACAATTCCGCCCATGACGATGGGAAACTGCGCGAGATTGCGCGTCTTCAGATCTTCGGGCGCAAGCGGCGCATCGGTGGCTGCGAAATCCATTTCCGGCTGGTCGAGCCGCATCACGCCGGCGAGAGACCCGACCGGCTCGTAGTCCACATTCCAGTCCGGTGAGGTGAAATCGCCGCCATCCATTCGCGCTGTTTCGTAGTCGCGCGACCATTGATGAATGATTGGCGCGGCGAACGTTGATCCTGCACCGCGGATCGGCTCAGCGTTGGCGAGAGGCGCGATCGCCAAGATGCCTGTCACAGCGACGATTGCCGGCCATCTCAAATAGTTCAAGACATTGAAGGACTGCAACAGCAACATGACACGCCCCCTCGAACCCGCATTTCTAAGATGCTCCCGGCAAAATCCCCCGGTCAATTACCTCGACCGTTCATCTCGGCGCCTTGACGTCTAGACCCATCCGTTCAAAGTATAGCTCTTGGTTAACGGTTGGATGACACTGAGCTGGATAGTGAAAAGCCGCGGATCGATATCGAAGTCTTCGCTGGGCGGCACCCCTCGAAGCTGCTGGCGCAGCTTCGCTATTCGCATGAAGATAGACAGCTTAAGCTTCAAAGCGATGCGGCAGGCGTCATTCGGCTGACACATGCGCTGGATTACCATCCTCGCTCAATGTAGATGCCGCAGTCTTCGGAGAGATGCCGCATGAACCTCAGCGACCCAAACCAACTCGCCCGCATCAAGGCAGAGATCGCCGACAGCTTCGACGAAGAGCTGGAACTGCAGATGGATGAGGACCAGCTCGACGAGCTGATCCCCGACGGCATGCAGCCGACTGCCGGCAAGCTTCTCGACCGTAAGATCTACTTCCAGGAACTCTTCCGTCTCCAGCATGAGTTGGTGCAGTTACAGGATTGGGTTCAGCATCAGAAGCTGAAGGTCGTGGTGATCTTCGAGGGTCGCGACTCTGCGGGCAAGGGCGGCGCCATCAAACGCGTCACCCAGCGGCTCAACCCGCGGGTCTGCCGCGTCGTTGCCCTCCCCGCTCCGTCAGAACGTGAACGGCATCAATGGTATTTCCAGCGCTATGTGCAGCATCTGCCCACCGCAGGCGAGATCGTTTTATTCGACCGTAGTTGGTACAATCGTGCAGGCGTCGAACGGGTCATGGGCTTTTGCACGCCGGACGAGCTGGAAGACTTCTTTCAGTCGGCTCCTCAATTCGAAAACATGCTGGTTCGCTCAGGTATAATCCTGATCAAATACTGGTTCTCCATCACCGATGAGGAGCAGGAGTTCCGCTTCGACATGCGTATCCAGGATCCATTGAAGCAGTGGAAGCTGTCGCCGATGGATCTGGAAAGCCGCGTCCATTGGGAAGCCTACACCAAGGCCAAGGAAGAAATGCTGGCGCGGACCCACAAGCCGGAAACACCATGGTGGGTGGTGGACGCCGTCGACAAACGCAGGGCACGCCTGAACTGCATCGCGCATCTTCTTCAGCAAATTCCTTATGGTGATGTTCCCAAGCCATCGATTCAATTGCCTGCGCGGGCTCGCAACTCAGATTACAACCGCGCACCGGTTCCAGCAGAGATGTATGTGCCAGATCTTTACCGATAGAAGCGGACCCGTCCGTAGGCTCGCGCAGTCAACCATGGCAACCTGATTTCGCTTAGCTTATGATTGAAAATCCGGTGTCACCTGCGCAGCCATGAGAGCTCGGCGGATCCTTCACGGCGTCCGTCGCCCGCGACCGAAGATGATCGTGTCAGATATATCAAGCGACGCAGCAGCCATGGGCGCTGCAATCATGCCTTTTCGCCGAATGCTCTATTAAGCGGTCCCCGACCGTTCAAGAACGGCTGAACCCTTCACCCTTGGGAGAAACGTGCCTTGGCTCTGAAGGACCGGAAAGCGCTAAGTGCATTGATCGAGCGGCCGCCGTCGATCGACGCAAGGTCGAGTATGATAGCGTTGATGATGGTCATGGGAACTACAAGTGACTGTGACTCACCTGGCTTGCCTCGAGAAACAAGTATCTGATGATCTGGGGCCGGGTCGATGCGTGCTCCACCCACGTCGGTTAGGGCAAGCGTCTTAGCACCGCGCTCTGCTGCTAGTTCTTGAACTTCTTGCAACAGAGGCGGCGCTTTGCGGAATGCGAAAAGCAACACGACGTCTTTGGACGAAAGTGGGGTCAGCGTCTCAACGATACGATGCATCTGGCTTGCTAGATCAATTGCGTCATAGCCGGAACGAGTGAGGCGAAGCGCGAGGAGGTATCCCAAAGCAGCAAAGTGCCCGCGCCCGAAAATGTAAATCTTGCGACTATCCCGCAAGGCTTGCGAGAATGCTCGGATGTCGGTGTCGGAGACGCTGTTTCGAGCCTGTTGAAGCGCGGCGATTTCGCTGTCTAGCACCGAAGCCAGCAGCCCATCATCTTCAGCTTTAACAAGCCTGGCAGCCATACGCGCGGCCGGACTTTCGAAGTCGTTGCCGCCCTCCATCAGACTGTTTTGCAGAAAGGCGCGCAGCTCTGGATAGCCCTTGAAGCCCAGACGTCGTGCAAGTCTGACGGCAGAGGCGGGATGCACACCAGCGCGTGATGATACGTTCTTGCCATTGTCCATCGCAGCCCGTACCGGATCTTGTAATAGGACATCAAGGAGACGCGTGTCGGCTTCCGTTAACCGGGTTGAATGACGGCTAATCAGATCGCTTAGTGCAAGCGGTCCGTCCTGCTTGTTCATCTGCTCTGCCCCCATTTCTCATCGTCAACCTTGCGCTACGATCGACAGCTCGACCCTGTCACCGTTCTGGCTATTGAAAAACAGCGCCCGCTCAACATCGAAGGCAATCCAGAAGTTCTCCGGGTTCTTTGGCAGATCCTTCCTTGGAGCGGATACTGTGAGGCGGCCGGCAGGCGTTTCACAGTGAAGGAGCATATCGGACCCCGTCATCTCAGACAGGAGAAGACGTGCGGGAAGTGCCGACTGTTGTCGTCGTTCGTCATGGATGGACAGGATTTCGGGGCGTAGTCCCGCCGTCAGGCCTCTAGGCCCGATCCAGCCCGGCAGCATGTCAGCTGCCACGAAATTCACCGGAGGGCTGCCGAGAAAGCTCGCCACAAAACGATTGGCAGGACGGTCGTAGATCACATCGGGCCGGTCAAATTGCAGAAGATGCCCGTCCTTCATAACCGCGATCCGGTCCGCCAGAGACAACGCCTCCGTTTGGTCATGCGTAACGTAGACGATCGTTGCGCCTAGCTGCCGGTGAAGCTCCTTGATCTCAGTGCGCATCGTGATTCGCAACGCGTTGTCGAGATTAGAGAGCGGTTCGTCCATGAGGAAAATGGAGGCATTGCGGGCCATTGCCCTGCCCATCGCAACACGCTGACGCTGCCCCCCGGAAAGCGCGGCGGGTTTGCGGTCAAGATAAAGCTCCAATTGCAACGTCTTCGCAACGTTCTGTGCCCGCTCATTACGCTCCGCCTTTCTCATGCCACGCAGCTCCAGACCGAATGCGATGTTCTCACGAACGGTCATATGCGGATAAAGTGCGTAATTCTGGAAGATCATCGCGATGTCGCGGTCCTGCGGCGCCAGATCGTTAGCGCGGCGCCCGCCGATCTCGATCGTCCCCTCCTCGCAGCGATCGAGGCCCGCAATCAGGCGCAGAAGCGTGGACTTGCCGCAGCCGGACGGCCCGACAATCACGACGAACTCGCCCGGCTGGATATCCAGCGACACGCCGTGGAGAACCTGAGGACCGTTGACATAGGCTTTGCGGATGTCGCTCAGCGAAATCCCGCTCATGCCGATGCCTCCCCGCGATGTTCCGCACGAACGGCAATTGCCAGCGTCGGTCGGTCGGTGGTGAAAACCTTTACGCCGAGGTCCAGCGCCTTCGTGATCTGTGCCCGGCTATGGGCGGCCCAGCAGCCGAAATCGAGGCCTGCTGCCTGTACCCTCGCCATCAGGGCCGCGTCGGCGGTGTCGATGTGAACCCCGATCTCGGGAATTTCATGCGCGACCGCCGTCTCTATCACAACATCCGGCCCCAGCTGCCGCAGCACCGAAGGGCTGACGAGCCAGAGCCGCGGGCGTGTGCTCGCCTGCCCGAGCTCATCCATGGATGCGACCAGGAAAGACGAAAACGTCGTTCGCTCCAGCATTGAATGGCGCTCCAGTTCGGCAACGACCGGCCCGACGAACCCCTCATAGGGAATGCCATCGATGCCCGGCTTGATCTCGCAGCGGAAATTCACGTGGCTTCCGGTATAGAGCGCACACAGTTCCTCCAGCGTCATCGGGTGGCTGCCGGCACCGTAACGGATCGTAGCCGCCTTGACCTCGGCCAGCGTCATGTCGGCTATGGCGCCTGTCGTATCTGTGGTCGCATCGAGTGTGGCGTCATGATGGACGACGATTGCGCCATCGGCTGTTGGATGAAGATCGAACTCGACTTCTTCGAGCGCCATGGCGGCGGTAGCGGCAAAACCGTGGGGCGTGCTGTCGCCGAATTCCAGCGTACCACCGCGATGGGATGCAATGCGTGTCATGCTCTGAATGTCCTGGATTACTTGACGGCGCCCATGGTGATGCCGCGCACGAGATGACGCTCCACCAATAGGAAACCGAGGAGAACGGGAAGAATGGTGATGGTCGATGCGGCCATGACCAATGGCCAGTCGATCAGGCCTTCACCGGGGTTGATGCGGTAGAGGCGGGCAAGGCCGATCTGAAGCGTGTAGAGATCCTGCTTGCCAACAGCGACCAGGGGCCAGATGTAGTTGTTCCATTCCGTGATGAAGATGTAGAGCGCCATGGAGGCGATGGCCGGACGCGACAGCGGCACGATGATGCGCCACAGAACCTGCAGCGAGGTTGCGCCATCCATATAGGCCGCCTCGTCCAGTGCTTTCGGGATGCCACGGATATACTGGCGCAGGAAGAAGGCGGCAAAACCGTTGGAAATCGCCGGCAGGATGAGGCCGGCATAGCTGTCCAGCAGCCCGACCTTCGCCAGCGTCAGATAATTCGGAATGAGGCTGATATGGCTCGGGATCATCAAGGTCGCGACGGTGGCCGCGAACAGGAAATTGCCGCCCCTGAATGAATACCGAGCGAAGGCGTACGCCGCCATGGTGGCGAAGGTGATGCCGAGTATTGTCACCAGTCCCGAGACGATCAGGCTGTTCAGCAGGTAGCGGGCGAAATTGTACTGCCCGACGGCGCGGACATAGTTGTCGAGGGTGAAGCCGAGGTCGCCGGCATAATAAGCGTCTACCGTCTGGAACGACATCCAGATCGAATAGAGCACGGGTGACAGAAACAGCAGGCCGGCGACCAGCGCCAAACCGGCAAGGACACGGTTATCAGGCTTCATAATGCACCTTACGGCCGATGATACGCGACTTCAGAATGGCGAGCGCGACCAGCAGGATGAACAACAGAACGGCCAAAGCTGAACCGCGGCCGATGTCGAACAGCACAAAGCCGATTTCATATAGAAGATTAACGAGCATATCGGTTGCGCCAGCGGGCCCTCCACGCGTCATCACGTTGACGATAGTAAAGACCTGGAAGGCCTCGATGACGGAGATCACCAGCAGGAAGTAGGTCGTGGGCATTACCAGCGGCATCGTGACACGGCGGAAGACATGCATCCGTTTGCCCCCGTCAACGGCTGCGGCGTCATACAATTCATGCGGGATTGCCTGCAGACCGGCGATGTAGATGACGATATCGTAGCCGATCTGCTTCCAGGTATTGACGAAGATCAGCACCCAGAGCGCTAGATGCGGATCCTGAAGCCACTGCACCTTGCCGAAACCAAACGTGTTCAGCAGGGCATTGACCATGCCGTAATCAGTCGAGAACACCCATGAGAACACGACCGCGATCGAGACTGTCGAGGTGACTGACGGCAAGAACAGGGCGCCGCGCAGCAGCCTCACATGCAGGGTTTCGCGCACGAGATAAGCGGCAATCACCAGTGCCAGGCCAAGCCGAAGGGGTACGGAAAGCACTGCGAACAGCGTCGTGACCCAGAGTGAATTCCAAAGATCACGGGAGGCCAGCAGTTGCTCGTAATTACGAAAGCCGACAAACGGCATGTCGGGCGACAGGAAGTTCCATTCGCGAAAGCTGAGATTGACGCTTGCAAATATAGGGATGTAGGTAAACAGCGCGATGAAGATCATCAGCGGCGCTACAAACAGATAGGGCGTGAGCTTGGAAGACATGACCATGACTGCACCGACAGACGCACTAAACATCTGCCGGTGCCCTTCTGCAAGAGGATCAGTTGCTAGCGCGCTTTTCTTCAGCGCGTGTCTGAGCCGCGAAGTCCTTCATGGTGTCGCCGACATCGGCCTGACTAAGCGCCATGGCTTCCCATATCTTGTATTCAGTGGTGCGCATCCAAGTGACGACCGTGGTGCGTGCTCGACCATGGGCGACCGGCAGGGATTCGATCGCAACGTCGATGCCAGGCTGGGTCGCTAGGGCTTCCTTGGCGACCGGCAAAGCAGCGCTCTTCTTGTTGATCGGAAGGTAACCGGTGCCGGCAAACCAGGTGGCGTTGGCTTCTGGCGATGCGGCATAGCTGATGAACTTGTAGGCTGCGTCCTGCACTTCCTTCGCTGACGTCGCCATGATGCCGATGCCCGCGCCGCCGATTGGAACGGAACATGCCTTGTTGCAGGGCATAGGACGGACAACGAGATCATCGCCCAACGCCTTCTTAGAGCCGACGTAGTTGCCGGTCGAATTCATCATGATCCCCACTTTCTTGGCCAGGAAAGCATCGCGACCATTGTCTTCTTCAGTTACGCCGTCGGGCGAAGCGACCTTGTCGTCCTTCACCAGTGACGCCATCCATTGATAGGCTTCAATTGTGTTGGGCTTATCGAGAAGGATTTCGCCCGTCTTCGGGTCCACCATTTCGCTGTCATTGGCCATCACGAGACCCCAGCGCGCGAACTGTCCTGGCGCAGCGATACCTGAAATGCCTTCTGAACCGAGCTTTTCGCTGATCGTCTTGGCAGCGGCCGTAATTTCATCAAACGTCTTCAACGGTGTGTCGGCCGAAAGCCCGGCCCGGGCAAAGATGTCCTTGTTGAAATAAAGGACTGGCGTCGAGGAATTGAAGGGAACGACGTAGTTCTTACCGTCGATGACACCGACTTCGCGGGCGTAATCGTAAAGATCATCCTTAAGCGGATCGGCATCGAAATATGGAGTGAGATCGACCAGCAGATCGTTGTTTGCAAACAGGCCATACCGCGTGACTTCAAGGATCACAGCGTCCGGAGCGCGGCGGGCCGGAATGGCAGCCTGCAACTTGGCGATGATGTCATTGTAGTTGCCGACAAACTCCGCTTCGATATCGATATCGGGGTTGGCCTTCTCGAATCCGGCGATGATCTTGTCGAGCGCTTCGCCACTGGATTTGTTGAAGCTGTGCCAGAACTTAACGGTCGTTGCTGCCTCGGCCGCGCTGAAGCTGGCTGCGACAGTGATGATGCTGGCGGCGATGGTTTTCTGCAATTTTCGTGACATCAGTATCTCCAGTGCAAAAAGAATTGCAATGAAGGCGATCTAACGGTCGCAGGAGACAGTTTCGTGAACTAGCTGCGAAGGTTTAGTGACAGCGGAGCGCAGTCCGCATCGCAAGAATGGGGCTGTCCAGCCGCCTTGCACCGAGCTCTTGATGAGATCCGAACCAACGACCAACTTACGCACCCGAAATCAAAGCCTTGGCTCCCGCAACAAAGAGTTGCGGGGTTCTCCCCGCACAAGGTGTCGGCCGAGGCCGTGGCTCGGTCGCAGGGGAAGGCTTTCCCATATCAGGCCGCCTCTTGCTCATATTGAAATGAGCAAAATTAATTGATTTGCTCACATATGCATGTTAGAGATGGCCAGAAATGGACACATATATATGAGCGACAAGCAAGCCAGACTCGCCAGAAAGAACCTCGATAGACGGCTTTCTCCTCTGAGAACCGACCGCATTGTGACGCCCTCGCGTGGTTGGACGAAAGCCATTCGAGAGGCTCTAGGCATGACAACGCGCCAGCTCGCCGAGCGCATGGGCGTGGCCCCCTCTCGCGTGACGACGATCGAAAAGGCGGAAGCCAGGGGCGCGATCACCCTCAAGACCTTACGCGAGACGGCCGAAGCGCTCGACTGTCAGTTCGTCTATGCCTTTGTCCCGACCAAGGCCCTCGACGACATTCTCTACGATCAAGCCGAGCGCAAGGTGAGGAACGAGCTTACACATCTCAATCACACGATGCGTCTCGAAAATCAGACGGTGAACGTGGAAGACCTTGAAGGGCAAAAGCGTCGCATCGTGGCAGACTACCTCGCGCACTTTTCGCGGAAGCTGTGGGACAAGGAATGAGCGAGCCGCTTTTTGAGGATGACGAAGACGGGAATACTCCGCTCGAAGCCGAGGAGGGCGAACAGCTCATTCCTTCCTACATCACGACGCGCGACGAGTTGAACGAGGCGGAGCTTGCCAACATCGCTGACGCGGTTCGTTGGGTCGGACGCCGAAAGCGCAAGGTACTCGACCAAGGTTTCCTGAACGAGCTGCACAAACAAATGTATGGCGATGTCTGGAAGTGGGCGGGCACGTATCGCACGACGGCACGTAACATCGGCATCGACGCCTATCGCATACCGATCGAATATTATCAGGCGATCGACGATGCAAAATATTGGGCCGAGCATTCGACGTTTCCGCCGGATGAAATCGCGATCCGTTTCAGCCACCGGGTTGTTGCCATTCATCCCTATCCCAACGGGAATGGCCGCTTCTCACGCATGATCGGAGATCTGCTTGCGATCGAACTCGGCCAGCCGCGCTTCACCTGGGGTCAGATCAAACTCGTCGATCCGTCCGCAACGCGAAAAGAGTATATTGCGTCGCTCAAGGCAGCCGACGCGGGCGACTACGGCCCCTTGCTCGCGTTCGCCCGTTCGTAGCGCTCGCGCCCAGGCACTTAGCGCGATAGCCCCGACAACAACACCGGCAAGTCCTCCGTTCTCGAAGCCATAGATCTTGCGCTTGGGCCGGATCGACTGAGCCGCCGGCCGCCTGTCGACGAGCAAGATTTCTATGAGAGCAAATATCTGCCCTTGTACTTGGCATGGCCCATGCGCGCGCCATCCCGCGGAACCGCTACCTCTTCGGCGAGGCATGGCCCAGTTCAACAGCTTTGCGCCGTTGGGCTCTCGTCAATGCGCTCCAGAACCGATGGACGCGCAGTCGGCATTTGTCTGAGGTCATCGATATGCTGGGCGCGACGAAGTTCGATCTGAAAGAACGACGGGTGATGATCGACGTTGTAAGCCTAAAGCTTCTAGAAAACGACGGCAGCGTATTTCGGCGTGAGCTGCTTGTTCTTCAGATAGTAGTCCAAAGCGCCCGACAGGATCGGATTGCTCTCTTTCGCGGCGAGCTGCTCGAGCGTGCGGATCCACTAGTAGGGACTGGGGCGCCTAACTAATTTGCTGTTTGACTGCGAATGGCAGCTTTAGGATACTGGGGCAGCAACAAGGCCGGAAGCGGTCACTGAGATAAGCTTGCGCCTATGTCGGCTATATCATCCTTGGCGCCCGAAACGGACCGTTCAAGCGGCCCCACTGCGGCCAGATCGGCTCGACATCTTCCAGTTCAAGCGCGGAGAAGATCGTGCATCTCGCGTTGTTTGTGCAACCCGACCTCGCGAACGATATCAGTGATTTGAGCGAACTGCGGCGCCAATGGGTTGGTCTTCCGCCAAACAATCCCGATAGTTCGGGATGGCCGCGGTTCACGCAGGCGAAACATGCAGACGTTGGAAGATCGGCTCTCCGCAGCGACCGCCATTTGCGGGATGAGTGTAACCCCGATGCCGGCGCCCACCATCTGGACGAGAGTGGACAGCGAACTGCCCTCCATCAACTCACGCGGCGAAGGATCTGTGATATTGCAGACAGAAAGAGCCTGCTCCCGGAAACAGTGGCCCTCCTCCAACAATAGCAGCTTCATCTCATGAAGCTTGTTGGAACTGGGCACCGGCTTGCCGGCGTCCTCCAAGGGCCGCACCAGGACGAACTCTTCATCGAAAAGCGGCATTTCCGTCAACGCGGCCTCCGAAACGGGTAACGCGACGATCGCGAGATCGAGCCGGGCTTCCAGGAGATTGCCGATCAGCTTGTGCGTGGTTGCCTCGCGCGGTCTGGGTTCCAGGCCGGGGTAACTCTGGATAAGTGCCTTGATAACGCCAGGCAGGAGATAAGGGGCAACCGTGGGGATGACACCGATGCGAAGCTGGCCAGTCAGCGGGCCATCCGCCGCACGGGCCAACTCCTCAAGTTCATCGACCGAGCGAAGAATTTCCCGAACCCTCTGTGCAAACTGTTCGCCAAGGCTCGTGAGGCGGATCTGCCGCCCTCCTCGTTCCACCAGGGGAGCACCGATCAGCTCTTCGAGATCCTTAATTTGTACGGACAAGGCCGGCTGGGAAACAGTGCATGCCTCGGCCGCACGTCCGAAATGGCCCAGTTTCGCCAAGGCTTCGAAGTAGCGCAGGTGCTTTATCGTCACTCCAATCATAATCCTGTCATATCGGGGTTTTTAGAAGATACAATTGGAAATTATAGCAAGGGTCGATTATCGCAGTCGGGCAGCTGGTGAATCTCAACGGCTATCGTCGCTTTGGAAAGCGCGGAGCCTGCGAGCCACGTTCAGCCGCGGCTTTCCATCTCGGGCAATCCATCGGAGAACAACATGGACGCAACAACGAAATCAGCCGGCAAGTGTCCGGTCATGCACGGCGGCAATACCGCCCTTGGCAAATCCGTCACGGAATGGTGGCCCAACGCGCTGAATCTCGACATTCTGCACCAGCATGACACCAAGACCAACCCGCTCGGCAAGACCTTCAATTACCGGGAAGAGCTCAAGAAGCTCGATGTGGAGGCGCTGAAGGCCGACCTGCGTGCCCTGATGACCGACAGCCAGGACTGGTGGCCGGCGGATTGGGGCAGCTATGTCGGCATGATGGCGCGCGTCACCTGGCATGCCGCAGGCTCCTACCGCACGTCCGACGGGCGTGGCGGTGCCAATACCGGCAACCAGCGTTTCGCTCCGCTCAATTCCTGGCCAGACAACGTCAATACCGACAAGGGTCGCCGCCTGCTGTGGCCGATCAAGAAGAAGTACGGAAACAAGATTTCCTGGGCCGACCTGATCGCGCTCGCAGGCACGATCGCCTATGACGTTGCAGGCCTGAAGACGTTCGGCTTCGCCTTCGGTCGCGAGGACATCTGGCATCCGGAAAAGGATACCTATTGGGGCGACGAGAAGGAATGGCTGGCCCCCAGCGACGGCCGCTATGGAGACGTTGCCAAGCCCGACACGCTGGCAAACCCGCTTGCGGCCGTGCAGATGGGCCTCATCTATGTCAATCCCGAAGGCGTTAACGGTAAATCCGATCCGCTTGCGACTGCCGCGCAGATGCGCGAAACCTTCGCACGCATGGGTATGAACGACGAAGAGACGGTAGCGCTGACCGCTGGCGGCCATACGATCGGCAAGACCCACGGGAACGGCAACCCGCTCGATCTCAGCCCCGATCCGGAAGCTGCCGGCCCGGAATTCCAAGGCTTGGGATGGATGAACACGAAGGGCCGTGGCATCGGCCGCAACACCGTTGTTTCGGGTCTTGAAGGCGCCTGGACCTCGGAGCCGACCAAATGGGACAACGGCTTCTTCAAGATGCTGTTCGAACACGACTGGCATCTGGTGAAAAGCCCGGCCGGCGCGACCCAATGGGAGCCGGTTTCAATCACCGAACAGGACAAGCCGGTCGACGTGGAAGATTCTTCGATCCGCCACAATCCGATGATGACCGATGCGGACATGGCGTTGAAGGTAGACCCGATCTATCGCGAAATCTCACTGCGTTTCATGAATGATTTCGAGGCATTCTCGGATGCCTTCGCCCGCGCCTGGTTTAAGCTCACTCATCGCGACATGGGCCCCAAGACGCGCTATTACGGGCCCGACGCGCCTAGCGAGGATCTTATCTGGCAGGATCCGGTTCCGGCTGGCCGCAAGGACTACGACGTCAACGCCGTCAAGACGAGGATCGCTGCTTCGGGTCTTTCGGCGTCCGACCTGGTCTCCACCGCATGGGACAGCGCTCGCACCTATCGTGGTTCGGATTTCCGCGGTGGCGCAAACGGAGCGCGTATCCGTCTGGCTCCGCAGAAGGACTGGGAAGGCAATGAGCCGGAACGTCTGGCCCGAGTTCTCTCGGTGCTCGAGCCGATTGCGGGCGAGTTCGGCGCCAGCCTTGCCGACGTGATCGTGCTGGCAGGCAATTACGGCGTGGAACAGGCCGCCAAGGCGGCCGGCTTCGACATCGAAGTACCCTTCGTTGCCGGTCGCGGCGACGCGACTGCTGAGCAGACCGATGCGTCAAGCTTTGCGCCGCTGGAACCGCTCGCGGACGGTTTCCGCAACTGGCAGAAGAAGGACTACTTGGTCAGTCCCGAAGAACTGTTGCTCGACCGCGCTCAGCTCATGGGGCTGACCGCGCCGGAAATGACGGCACTGATCGGGGGCATGCGGGTGATGGGCACCAATCACGGTGGTACCTCGCAAGGCGTCTTTACCGATCGCGTCGGCGCACTGACGACCGATTTCTTCGTCACGCTGACGGACATGGCCTATTCCTGGGTGCCCGTGGACAACAACCTCTACGAAATCCGCGATCGCAAGACCGGAGCGACCAGGTTCACCGCCACGCGCGTTGACCTCGTCTTCGGCTCGAACTCCATTCTGCGGGCCTATGCGGAAGTTTATGCCCAGGATGACAACAAGGAGAAGTTCGTCAGGGATTTCGTCGCCGCGTGGACCAAGGTCATGAACGCGGATCGTTTCGACCTCGCCGCATAAGGGCTTCGAAACATCATCATAGTGATCCATCCCGGCAGCCGGGGTGGATCACTGTTTTATACGCACGTTATCAGGAACGATCACGGACGATTTTGGGGTTGCCCTCAGCCAGGCCGTCCTTCTTCAGCCCATCACGATGGTTCGTCGGTGCCTTACCGACACGTTCCCGCTCATGTGCGTCGGGACCGGCAACAATAGTACCCGGTTTGGTACTATCTCGGCCTTCGCCTTCCTTGCGATTGTTAGGTCGAGCCTCCTGAGCCATGATATGCAACCTCCTTTTCTTGATCTGTGATCTTAACGGCGGATGCCTTCGCCTTGTTCCCATGGCCGGTGAACAACCCTCAGTCCTCCACCTAAGCCTCCTCGGGCCTGATCCTGCGCCCAGAAAAGAATTGCCGCCTATGTGTGTGCCCTGCCGCTAGACAATACTACGGCCATTTTAACTGGTTATCCGTCCAATTTAAATCGAAAGCCCGGCCGATTTAAATTTGACAGGATGCACCTATCTCAGAACCGTCTCTGGTATGTGACGCGCTCGTGGCTCCAAGATTGTGTCTCGGATGGGCCACCGTTAGTGGCGGTGGCGGCATTCTCCAGGCAACAAATCACCTCATGCGCATGCCATTATCATTGAAGACAAAGCTTCGGGCGGCAGGGAACGCAAGCTTTACAAAATCGCCGTTTGCAGGCTGCCTATCGCCCCGGCTTTCAATGGTGACGCTTTGCCCGTCCGCCAAGCGGCAATAGATGTAACAGGTGCCGCCAAGATATTCGGTGAACTCCACAATTGCTGGCGGTCCGTCCTTGTCGCTCACCGCGATCTCAATATGCTCAGGCCGAATGCCGAATTTCAGGGTCGTTCCCTCGGAGGGTTTGTTCTGAAGCATCGGGGCTGGCAATAGCGCCTCGCCTATCCGAATACGGCCCTCAGTCCACACCCCTTCCAGCAGGTTCATGCGTGGGGAGCCGATGAAGCCGGCGACAAAGATATTGGCCGGATCCTCGTACACCTGTCGCGGCGTGCCGACCTGCTCGATTCGGCCGTCACGCAGGATGACGATGCGGTCGGCGAGCGTCATGGCTTCCGTCTGGTCATGGGTGACGTAAATCATCGTATTGCCGAGGTCACGGTGCAGACGGGCGATCTCGATACGCATCGAGACGCGCAGTTCCGCGTCGAGATTGGACAGCGGCTCATCGAAGAGAAAGACATCCGGTTTGCGCACGATGGCCCGGCCGATCGCCACGCGTTGTCGCTGACCACCGGAAAGCTGTCCCGGTCGCCGGTCCAGCAGATGCTCAATCTTCAGGATCGACGCCGCCTGCGCGACGCGGCCATCGATTTCCGCCGTGGCGGTCCGCGACATCTTCAGACCGAACGCCAGATTGTCACGGACGGTCATATGCGGGTAAAGCGCATAGGACTGGAAGACCATGGCAATGCCTCGGTCCGAAGGATCAAGGTCGGTGACATCGCGCCCTTTGATGGTAACCTCTCCATCGGTGACTTCCTCCAGCCCGGCGATCATACGCAGCAGCGTCGACTTGCCGCATCCGGACGGTCCCACGAAAACGACGAATTCGCCCTCGCCAATCGTCAGATCGATCCCGTGGATGACTGCAAGGCTGCCGTAGCTCTTGCGCACATCGTTCAAGGTCAGACTTGTGGGGTGTGCTTGGTTCGTCATTGCCCGTTCCTATTTCTCGGCCTGCAGCCAGACGAGCATGCTGCCCGGCTCGCGATTGTCCCAGAGATGGTAGGGCACGAGGCGTATCGAGGCCGGTTTGCGGCCTGCCGGCGCCGTGCGATAGAGTGCATCGCCCCACGCGGTCGTATCCTCTCGTTCAACCGCCAGATCGATAGCAATCGCTCCGTTGAGAGTGGGCAGCACCTCGGTTTGTGCCTGCGACAGGCTCTTCGGAACGACGATGGCATTCAGGTCGCTGCCGTTATCGGTCTCCTCCACACAATAGACAAGCGGCCCGCGCATCAGCGCGACACGGCCAACGTCCTGTCGGACCTTCGGATTGGCATATTGTGGCCGCAGCGAGAGCGGCAGGAACAAGGCCACCCTGTCGCCCTCCCCCCATTCGCGCTCGATGCGAGCATAACCGTCGACCGTAATCTTCGAGAGGTCCAGCATCTCCCCATTGACGCTGAGCGTCGCACCCTCTGCCCACTCCGGAATGCGTAGCGAGAGCGCGAAATGCGCCGGTTCTGCGAGTTCGGCGTTGATGGCGATGCTTCCCTCCCAGGGATAGTTGGTGGTTTGCTTCAGCGACACCCTGGCGCCGTTGGCAAGCTCGCAGCGCAATGTGCTTTCGCCGTAGAGATGCACGGCGATTTCATCATCGGCCACCGCATACATATAGGAGCCGATCGACGTGACGAGCCGCGCGATGTTTGGTGGGCAGCAGGGGCAATGATGCCACTTCCAGCGATGGTGTTTGCCCGTCGATTCAAGGGGATTGTCATAGAAGAAGGTCTTGCCGTCGATGGACAGACCCGGGAGAGCGCCGTTGTAGAGAGCCTGCTCCATGATGTCGGCATAGCGCCGGTCCGGCCCGCGGCCGAGCATCCGATTTGCCCAGAAGACCAGCCCGACCGAGGCGCAGGTCTCCGCATAGGCCGTGTCGTTGGGCAGATCGTAGTAATCAGTGAAGCCCTCGTTGGAGGCCGCCGGGCCAATCCCGCCGGTAACGTACATCTGCTTGGTCACCACGTCGTCCCAGAGCGCGTCCAACGCGTCCGTCAGGCTGTCGTCCTTGTATTCGGTGGCGATGTCCGCCATGCCGGAATAGAGGTACATGGCGCGCACGGCATGCCCCACAACCTTCCTCTGCTCGCGAACAGGAAGGTGCGCCTGGCCGTATTCGTAGGTCTTCTGGATATAGTCTTTCGGGTCCCGGCCGTCGCGTTCGGCCTCCGCGGTGAAAAAGTGCGGCTCGGTCCCACGCTCGTCGACGAAGAACTTGGAAAGGTCGAGATATTTCTTCTCGCCGGTCACGCGAGCGAGCTTGACCAGCGCCAGCTCGATCTCCTCATGGCCATCATAGCCTGGGATTTGCCTCGGGCCATGGCCGAAAACCTCGATCATGTAATCGGCGTAGCGGCACATGATGTCGAGCAGCTTGCGTTTGCCCGTCGCCTGGAAATAGGCGACCGCCGCCTCGATCAGATGGCCGGCGCAGTAGAGTTCGTGGTGGTCGCGCAGGTTCGTCCAGCGCCGGTCCGGCTGCACGCGCTGGAACCAGGCGTTCAGGTAGCCGTCATTGTCCTGTAGCTTCTCGTAAAGATCGATGATCGCATCCGCCCGCGCCTCAAGCCGGGCGTTCGGCTTGCGGTAGAGGGAATAGGCGATGGTCTCGATCGACTTGCCGAGGTCGGAGTCCCAGAACATCTGTGTCGTTCCGCCCCAGTCCAGGATCGGGATGACGATCCAGGGACTTGGCTGATCGACATCGATGGCACGGACCATGCCGGCTTCCACGCAGCGGTCGAGCAGCGTCTCGGCGGTGGAATCGCAGACGGCGTCCTGCCATGTGCCCCAGAATCCTGCAACCTTGACATCCGGGACGGCGACGGGGCGGAACTGGCGGTCTTTGCGGGTCTTGCTCATAGGCTCACTTTCCTTCATTTCACCGCGCCGGCCATCAGACCGCGCATGTAGTAGCGTTGCAGGAGGAGGAAGACGAAGAGGCAGGGCACGACCATCACCGTGACGCCGGCCTGCACGGCGCCCCAGTTGATGGCGCCGAGCCGTCCAGCACGCACTGCCGTCATTAGAACCGGAAGCGTATAGTTCTCATTGCTGGACAAGAGCACGAGGGCGGCCAGGAACTCGTTCCAGGCATTGAGGAAGGCAAAGATCGACACCGTCGCAACGCCTGGCATGACAAGCGGTATCAGCACACGGACAAGCAGCCTCAGATCACGCGCGCCGTCGATCCGAGCAGCTTCCTCGATCTCCTTGGGCACCGCATCGAAGGCGTTGCGCATCATGAAGACCGAGAACGGCAATTGCAGCGTCACATAGATCAGCATCAGCCCGAACAGCGAATTGTTGAGTCCGAGCTTCGCCAAGATGATGAAAAGCGGCGTCAGGATCGACTGGAACGGGATCATCAGCGTGGCGATGATCAGCACGAAGAGCGCGTTCTTGAGCGGGAAGCGGTAGCGCGAGAAGCCGTAGCCGGCGAGTACGCTGACCACCACGGTCAGGACGACGGTGCCCAACGATACGATGAGCGAATTGACAGTATGCTGCCAGACACCGGAGCCGAACCCGTCCAGTGCCCGGTAGGCGTCGATGCTGATGCCGGAGGTTGGCCATGGCGGCAGCGGCGGCTGCCTGTTTTCGCTGTTCGACCGGAACGAAGCGAGAAAGCCGACGAGGAATGGCGCAAGGAAGAAGAACGCAGTTCCAATGCCGACCCCGTGGTAGGCGATGCGGTTCCAGAACGCCTTGCGGGCGCGGATCTCCCGACGAGTCGTCATGGGCGGTCCTCTCCCACTTTGAGCAGCCAGAGCTGCGCGACGCTGATGGCGACCAGGATAGCCAGAAGCGCGATGGACAGCGCTGCGCCATAACCGAGATTGAAGGACACGAAAGACTGGTTGAAGATATAGTAGACCACCGAGATCATCCGGTTCTGCGGTCCGCCTGACGTCATGATGTAGAACTGGTCGAAAGCGAGAATGGAGCCGGTGATCGACAGGATCAGGGCGAGCGCCAGCGTGCGGCGCATCAGCGGCAGCGTCAGGTGCCGGAAGCGCTGCCAGCGGCGCGCACCGTCGATTCGTGCCGCCTCCGTCAGTTCGGCCGGGATTGCCTGTAGACCGGTCAGAAGAATGATCATGGTGAAGCCCGCAATCTTCCAGACCACCATGATGATGATGGTGAGGAAGGCTATGTCGAAGGTCGCGAGCAGGTTTACCCGCCCGGCCGTCAGGCCGAGCGCCTGGAACAACGGCGCAAAGAGTCCGCTGTCGACATTGGCGAGCCACACCCACAGCAGCGAAGCCGAAGCAAGGCCGACGACAACGGGCAGGAAGATGACGGTCCGATAGGCCGAAATAAACGGCTTCTGCTTCTCCACGAAAAAGGCGAGAGGAAAAGCGACCGCGAAGATGGCGATCGTGACCACCACCGTATAGTGCGCCGTGAAGCTAAGGGCGGTAAAGAAACGCGCGTCCGTCAGCATCCGGGCGTAGTTCCCCAGGCCGATCCAGCGCGGCGCACCGAGTAGCGGCCAACGGTGAAGGCTCATCCAGAGCGTGAACAACACGGGGATCACGAAGAACACCGTGACCAGGGCCATGGCCGGCGCGATATAGATGAGGCCGGCCAAACTCGATTTGTTTCGTCTGCGCCGTGCACGAGGCGGCCTGGACGCGACAGGGGGCATCGTCATGGTAGGTTTGCTTTCGATTGGGTGATGCGGGAGGAGCCTTGCGGCTCCCCCCGCGGTTCGGGCGGGAGAGACCCGCCCCGCGTCGGCGCTTATTGCGCTGTGTCAATGATCGACTGCATTTCCGACTGGGCATTCGCGAACGCGCCATCGACATCGTCGCCGTAGATCGCGGCGTTGATGAAGGTGGCCCACGGACCGTTCGCCGAATTGATGAGGTCGTTGAACTGCAACGTATAGGGCGTTTTGGCGACCGAAACCGCTTTCATGGCAACGCCAAGCCGGGGATCGAGGCCGGCAAGCACCTCCTCGGCGATATCCGAACGCGTCGGCAGACTGCCGAACTTGGCCATGATCTTCTGCCCCTCGACGGAATAGATGTACTCCAGGAAGGACTTCACGTTGTCGAGCCGCGCGGTCCCCTTGGTCACGACGAAATTATCGCCGCCGGCGAAGGAGGACGGATTGCCGTCCACCCCCGGGATCAGCGTCACGCCGAAATCGATTTCGGGGTGCTGCGTGACCAGCGTACCGATGGCAAAGGCACCAAGGCTCTGCTGGCCGATCTTGCTATTGGTGATCGACAGGAAGTTGACGCCGTTGTCGCTTGCCGAACCCGCCGGAACCGTGTCCTTGGCGACGAGATTTCGATAGAAATCGACCGCCTTGCGCATCTCAGGCGTATCGAGTGTCGCCGTCTTGCCGTCTTCCGACAGGATGTCGGCACCTGCCCCCCAGACGAGCGGCGTGAAGGTGAAGATCATGCAGCCGCCGCAACCGCCGCCGGAGAAATAGAAGCCATATGTGTCACCGCCAAGCGCGCGGATCTTTTCCGCATTGGCGGTGATCTCCTCCCAGGTCGCCGGCGCCTTTTCCGGATCGAGCCCGGCTTTCCTGTAGAGTTCCTTGTTCCAGGCGAAGATCGATGTCTCCACCGATAGGGGCAGGCCATAGATCCTGTCATCGTAGGTGCCAAGCTTCACATGGGCCGGCGCAAGCGAATTGAAATAGGGGAGCGACTTCGCCCAGTCGGTCATATCCTCGAGCTGGTCGGCCGCGGCAAAGGCCGGCGTATAGATCAAGTCGAGGGAGAGCGCGTCAGGCGCCTGGCCGCCGGCAATGGCGGTCGCATACTTCTGAACCAGTTCGGCGAAGGGCACTTCGGTCAGTTCGACTGTATCGCCACCCTTGGCATTGTAAGCCTTGACCACTTCCTTGAAGGAATCCCCGATGCCGGAGCGCACCCACATGGAAATCGTTTCCGCCGAAGCGGTGGACCACATTGCGACAGAAAACAGGCATGTCACAGACAACAGTTTCTTGAGCATGATTTCCTCCTCATTTCGGGGCGTCCACGACGCTCCCGTCTCCTCACCTCAAATCAGGCGCTCCCACCTCCGCAGGATTGCCGCACGGCCAGCCGGCACGGCAGCTTGCGCAGGCCCGGTTCGATGATTTTCCCCTCCGCGAGCGCTAGCACGGTGCGTCCCGCCTCCCTGCCGAGTTCCTTCAGGTTCATATCGACCGAAGTCAGCGGCGGACGCGCCTGATCGGCCATGATCTCCCAGTTGTCGAAGCCGATGACCGAGACATCCTCCGGCACCCGCACGCCACGCTCACGCAATGCATCGATCACGCCGCGTGCGATCTGGTCGTTGCCACAGAAGATGCCATCCGGCTTTTCCCCAACCCTTCCCCAGAGCTGGGCCACGGCCTCATGCCCCCAACGCTCCGCCCAGACACCGCAAAGCACCTCGGCTTCAGCGCCGGCATGCATGCGGAAAGCCATGGCGCGCTCACGCACCGAGGCGAAGTCCTGGGGGCCGGTGACATGCACCAGCCGCTGGCGACCGAGGCCAAGCAGCCAATCGGTCGCAATCCCCGCCCCTTGTGCATCGTCCGAAGTCAAGGTGACACTGTCCGGCGCGCCTTCGGTGAAAGCGTAGACGACCGGGACGGGAAGCCCGGACAGGTCGACAGGAAGTGAACGATCGATGCGCTTGCCGGTGGCGATGATGCCATCCACCTGTTTGTCCAGCATCGCATCGACATGGATCTTGCCGAGAGCCGGGTCGTCTTCGATCGCACACAGAAAGACCGAGACGCCTTTGTCCACCAATGCCTCGGACACGCCAGCCATTACGGGCAGGGTGAAACGGCCGTAGGTATCGTTCGTCAAAAGGCCGATCGTGAAAGAACGATTGAAGAGCAAGCCGCGAGCAAGCGCATTCGGGCGAAACCCGATATCCTCCGCCACCTGCTTGATCCGGGCGCGTGTCTCGACCGCCATGCGGCCATTATCGTTCAGCGCCTTGGAGACGGTGGAGACACTAACGCCTGCTGCGCGAGCGACATCATGGATTGTTGTCCGTCCCATTCTGGTGCGTTGAATGCTCAGCTTGTCCTCCCGTTCAATTTTGATTGAGAAAACCTTTGCGCAAACCAGTTGTCAAGATGAGAAAAGCTTTTCTCATCTATTTTAAGCCGCACTGCGATGAACACGTGGCTGACGATCCACACCGGCCAAACCCATCTAACCCCTGGGCGTTCGACTTGGTGACGCTCAACTTCCATCCCGACCGTTGATTGTCTGAGGCAACAAGGAACGGGTGCAGTGCAAGGGCGACATTCTTGCAATATCTCGCCCGATTTGCTATCATTGCTCTCAATGAGATCACTGGAGGCAAATCGATGCCCGGAAACCTGCACGTCCGTAATTTGGACGACGAACTTATTTCAAGACTTAAGATCCGGGCAGCCCGGCATGGGCGATCGGCAGAAGCAGAGCATCGCGAGATCCTGCGCCAAGCCCTGGCGAACGAGGACGGATCCGATTTCGACGATCTTGCCGCGGAGTTACGGAAGCTGACAGCATCCCGTAAGCAGACACCCTCTGAGGCCCTGCTACGAGAAGGCCGAGACGAGCGCTGATGGAAACGCTCGTCCTTGACGCCAGCATCGCCATCAAGTGGGTGGTGGAGGAGGAAGGAACCGATGACGCCGTCAGCTTGCGATCGCGTTTCCGGTTTGTTGCCCCGGAACTTATCATTCCAGAATGCGCCAACATTCTCTGGAAGAAAGTTCAGCGTGGCGAGCTTTCGCGCGACGAAGCGGTGCTTGCCGCAAGGCTGCTCGAACGCGCCGGCATCGATTTCCTTTCGATGAGTGGACTGTTGGAGGAAACGACAGCGCTTTCCATTGCGCTTTCACACCCCGCTTATGACTGCGCCTATCTACTGGCAGCGCAAAAATCTGGATCAAGGTTCGTCACGGCTGACACGCGCTTACCGCGTATCATCGCCGAGCGCGCGCCAAGCGAATTCGCACTACTGTGCGTATCTCTCCCAGATGTCCTCAATAACGCGCATTAGTCCTGGAGCCCACCTACGCAATTACTCATTCCAGGCCTTGCCCTGAAGCGATCTGTGATCCGGTCCAAAGAAAGTGCTGTCAGGAGCTGCTGATATGAATGTGAGCGATTTTTTCCCCTATCTAGGGCATTCCGAACAACATGACGGTTTGTCTGGCCTGCTTGCATCCCTCGGTTTTGATGTCGGCAAAATGCCAGGGAAAACCCAGCGAGGCTATGGGACCGCCGGTTATGAGCTGAGCGCCTTCGGCATCGAACTCACATTCGAGTTCCACACCAATTATACCGACGCCTATGGACCGCCGAAAGACGGAGGAAAGGCGATCTTGTCGGGTATTTTCGCCTATGACAGACCCGCAGCGAAGCGGCGCGCCTACACCGGTCCTATCCCTTTCACCGATGGACCAATCCACAATCGCGATGATGCGCTGCGCAAACTAGGGGTGTTGATTTGCACTGAGAGCTGACCCGGGATTTGCGCCGAGAAGTGACCCGCCTTAGGTATCGTCCGTCGTGGTTGGGGTGGTCAAGTTTCTGCGTTTCTCCTTCGTCGCTTTGGGCTCATGGGCCGAACTGTTTTTGAACCGGAAGCTGTCGTTTCCGGTTTCGAGGATGTGGCAATGATGGGTGAGCCGGTCGAGCAGCGCGGTCGTCATCTTGGCATCGCCAAAGACGCTGGCCCATTCGCTGAAGCTCAGGTTGGTGGTGATGATGACGCTCGTGTGCTCGTAGAGCTTGCTCAGCAGATGGAACAGCAGCGCACCGCCTGAAGCACTGAACGGCAGGTAACCCAGCTCGTCCAAGATGACGAGATCGGAGTGTGCCAGGCGGTTGGCGATCTGGCCTGGGCGACCTTGGGACTTCTCCTGCTCAAGCGCGTTGACCAGTTCCACGGTCGAGAAGAACCGAACCCGCTTGTGATGATGCTCGATGGCCTGGACACCGATGGCCGTGGCGATATGCGTCTTGCCCGTGCCGGGACCGCCGACGAGGACGATGTTGTTGGCCTCGTCGAGAA
>NZ_JBHFJG010000045.1:0-44882 GCF_057559155.1 Rhizobium moroccans
GGGTTTCGGCATCGCCGCCGAGAGCGAGCTCGCCCGCCCCGATCCCGCCCGGCAGGCGCGCGGCGATCTCGGCAATCCTGGACTCCGCGTCGGCAAGCAGTTCCGACGGGAAAGCGCCTGCCAGAATCAGGCCCTCGATGCCGAGAATGTCCTTGGAAACGGCCTTGCCGTTCGCTTCCGGCTCCAGCCGCACTTCCAGCTTTTCCAGCCAGATATCCTCGTGGCAGCGATGGCAAGCCGCCTGCACCTCGTCGCGGAAATCCTGAGCGCGCGACGCCAGCTCGTGGCGGAAGCGGCTCCTGCCGGTAAGCCTCACACGCAATGCCAGAGCCCGGCCCTCCATCCGCTCCACGACCGGCTCCAGCGCGCTTTCCAGCCGCTGCAGGATGGCGGGAATATCGTCCTCGGGCTCCACCGCAACGGCAAGTTCGGCGAAACGGGCGCTATCGGTAATCACCCGCTCATGGCTGACGCGGCCATCCTCGACCGTCACCAGCACCGCGCCCTTCGCGCCCTGTTCGCGGATGCTGCGTCCCTGCAAGTTGCCGGGAAAGATCACCACCGGGTCTTCGCTCACCACTTCGTAATCATGCACGTGGCCGAGCGCCCAATAGTCGTAGCCGCGCGATCTCAGGTCCTCAATGGAACAGGGAGCATAGGGCGCGTGCGGTTCGCGGCCGGTCAGCGAAGTGTGCAGCACGCCGATATTGAACCAGCCGGCCTGCCGCTCCGGATAGGAAAGCGCCAGGTTCTCCGTCGCCGAACGCTCGGCAAAGCCCTGGCCGTGCAGCGCCACCTTCAGATGATCCAGCGTGAACGTGCCCGGCTTGTTGACCGGGAATTCCCGCACGTTTCTCGGCAGCGTGATGGTCTTCGTGATGACGCTTTCGGCGTCGTGGTTCCCCTTCAGGAGGAAAACAGGAATTTCCTCCCGCTCCAGCCGCGCCACTTCGCGGTTAAAGAAGAGACCGATCTTGTTGTCCTTCCAGTCGCCGTCATAGACATCGCCGGCAACGATGAAAAAATCCACCTTTTCAGCGATCGCCTGTTCCACGAGCGCGGAAAAAGCCTTGCGGCTCGCTTCGATGAAGAGTTCGGCGATCGCGGCATCCTTCAGCGCCAGCCCCTGGAAGGGGCTGCCGAGATGCAGGTCCGCGGCATGGATGAAACGGAAGGACGTCATCGAATCGCTTGCATTGGTTGGCCGAGATGAACCCTTGTTTTAGGCAAATGCCGGGCATGAAGAAAGCATCGCCCGAATCGGCCTGTGGATAGCCTGGCCATTCGTCCGCTCGGTCCTTCTCACACCCAGCCTTCACAAAGATTTCGCAATGCACCATTAAATGCTGCATTGCAAAACAAGCAACTTAGGATACAATGAAATCATAATTGCAACCGATCCATGAAGGATCGGAGACGATCAGCATCCAATCAGCACAAAAGAATGAGACGCGCCCGGTTTCCGCCGGGGATGCGAACAGGAAGCTTTTACCCGCAAGGCCCGGCCCACGAGCGCGAAGCCGGCGGGCCCGAGGGAATACTGTTGACCCGACAAACGGAGGCCTGATGATGGTCACGAGTATGCAGATCACGCATTCCAGACCGATACAATTCTCGCCATATATGCTCGATGCCGACAGACCGACCTCTCTGCGATCGGAAACTCTGCTCCAGAGCGGCACGTCGTGGGACGGAACAGTCTGCAAGTCCTATCCTGACGGCATGCCGGAAATGTCCCTCCTGAAAATCACGGTTCCGGCCAACACCGAACTCCCCTGGCACGATCATCAGATGCCCTGCGCCGCCTATGTGCTGGAAGGTGAAATCACGATCGAGAAGCAAACCGGCGAAAAGAAGATGTTCGGCAAAGGCCAGGGATTTCTCGAGGTCGTGGAAACGGTGCATCGGGGCGTCACCGGAGCAATGCCGGTCGAGCTCATCGTGTTCTATGCGGGCGTAAAGGATATGTCTTTGTTGCGAGCGCGCACCATCGAGGCAGAAGCCGGCTTGCGGTGAAACCGCAGGATCGCCAAATGCAAAAAGGCCGAGCAATGCCCGGCCTTTCCGTTTTCAGCGTTGCAAGCCTCAGTTCGTCGCCAGGTTGACCTGGAAGAACAGCGTCTCGCCGGAGGAGTCGTCCACTCCGTCATTGTCCGTCACGGCATAGGCCTTGCCGGACTTGTCGAAGGTGAAGCCCTCCAGCTTGTCGACCACGTAACCGTTCGAGGCAGCCTTGAGGTCCGGAATGAAGTCGTGGACTTCTTCCTTGGTGACGAGCGGCAGTTCGCCACCCAGCTTGCCCGGCTTCAGGTCGGCGATCGCGACGCGGTAAAGCTTCTTGAGCTTCGCTGCATCGCCAAGTTGGTTGTCCCGCTCGACGATATAGACCTGGTCGCCATGAGCGGTGATTTCCGACAGGCCGACCCAGCCCTCTTCCGTCTTCTCGATCGGATAACGAACGGCGCCCCATTCCTTGGACTTCGGCTTGTAGGAGACGAGCTTGACGGTGCCCTTCGGGTCGTCCTTCCACTCGCGCTGGACAGCCATCCAGAGCGTCAGGTCGTCGCCAGAACCGATAGTCGTCACGCCTTCGAAACCGAAGCGGGTCTCCCCGGCGAGCAGGTCGGCCGGCAGGCCGATTTCGGCCTTGATCTCGCCCTTGGCGTTGACGTTGTAGAGGCCGTGGCCGACGAGCTTGGAAGAATCTCCTTCCGAGGCGAGCCAGAAGCCGCCCTTGCCGTCGAGCGCAATGCCTTCGATGTCCAGCTTCTGGGCCGGCTGGCCGTTGCGGGTCACACGCAGCACATTGGTGATCTCGGCCGGCTTCTTCGTCGCGTCGATGGTGAAGATCGACGGCTGCATGCCGTAGACCGAATCGCTCACCGCATAGAGGATGCCTTCCTTCTCCGCATCGCCGACCAGACCGGAAAGAGCGCCCCAGCCGACAACGTTGCCGTCGATATCCTTGGAAACGAGCTGCGGATAGTTCGGCTCACCTTCGCCAAGCTCGTAGAGCATGACATGCGAACGGGCGCCGCCATCCTCGCTGAGATCGGCCTCGTTGGCGGTTGCCAGCAGGTTGCGGCCGGGGATTGCGACCGCACCTTCCGGCGAAATACCGGAGGGCAGAAGCTGGACGAGTTCCGGCTCCGCTCCGGTATCCTTGTAGACGCCGACGATCGAGGCGCGCTCGGACAGGATGAAGATATATTTCTGACCGTTGAAGCTCGCGATTTCCATGCCTTCAGGCTCGACACCCTTGGACTTGGCGCGATTCTCCGGGAAGTGGCCGATGCGGGCGATCTCCCGCTCCAGCGAGGCGCCCGCTTCATAAAGGACCTTGCCGCTGCGGTCGAAGATGGTGAAGCTGCGCGAACCGCCCTTCCAGTCACCTTCATTGGCGACAACGAGGCGGTTGTTGTCCAGCCACTTGATGGAGTCAGGTTCGCGAAGCACGCCTTCGGCCTTGCCGGTGAAGGAAAGCTGGCCGTCGGTCTTCTTGTCGATGCCTTCAAGATCGGTCGCACCGGCGGAGAAATGCCCGGTCACCGTGCCGGACTTGCCGTCGATGATGACGATATGGTTGTTCTCCTGCAGGGTGACCGCGATTTCACCGGCATCGTTGATGGAGACGAATTCCGGCTCCGGATCTTCCGGGGCGACCTCGGCAAGACCGGTCAGCGAAACGCGCTTGATCGAGGCGCAGTCGGCCAAGCCATCCTTCAGGGAAACGATCACGAGATCGCCGGCCGGCATCTGCGGCAGGGCGCCGTCGTTCACGTCCTCGTCGCGCTCGTTTTCGATGGCGATCGCGGCAAAGCTCTTGTCGGCGGAAATCGCGATCGAATCCGGCTGGCCGCCGAGATCGCAGGTCGCATCCACCTTCTTCGTCGCAAGATCGACGACCGCGAGCTGGCCGGAAGGATTGGCTCTGCTTTCGGAAGTGTTGATGGCCGCGAGAACCTTGTTGCCGGCCACCGCGACGGATGTGGGCTCACCTTCGAAGACCAGCGCGCCGCCAGCCTTCGGAGCCTTGGGATCGGTGATGTCGATGAAGCCTATCGCGCCGAGCGGACTGTCGGAATAGACGAGCGTGTTGCCGTCCTCGCTGGCGGTGATGATCTCGGCCGAGGTCGTGGACGTCTTGTCCTTGTCGGCTGGCAGATTGGTCGCGACCGGAAAGGACGCGATGCGATTGAATACCTGTTCTGCGCCTGCCGGCACGGCAGCCGAGGCAAGCAGGGCCGCAGTCAGTGCGGCACCGGCAGTAATACGGATTGTCATGGAAAGCCCTCCTGTCCATGGAACGAACAGGTGGCTTGTGAGCCAGCCGCGTGACAGGTGCATGACAATAGGATGACGCCCGCATGACACTCCGCAAGCTTCATCGCTGCTGCACGGTGGCGGTCACGAAAAAGGCCCAGCTTCACGCCGGGCCTTCTGTTCTCGAAAGATATCCGCGTGCCCTCAACGGGCGACGCATCAGCTGTTGACGGCGTCCTTCAGACCCTTGCCAGCCGAGAACTTCGGCACGTTGCGGGCCGGGATGTCGACTTCGGCACCGGTCGAGGGATTGCGGCCCTTCGATGCTTCGCGACGGGAAACGGAGAAGCTGCCGAAACCGGCAAGGCGAATATCGCCGCCCTTCTTCAGCTCAGCCTGGACGGCATCGAATACGGCGTCGACAGCGGATGCGGCATCGGCCTTGGAGAGGCCAGCCTTTTCGGCAACTGCGGATACCAACTCGGTCTTGTTCATGTTTCCACCCCTTTCAATCGGTATTGGAACGACTCGTTTAATCGGGGCAGACAATAGTTCCGTGGCTGCCCATGGCAACTGAAAAGCTCCGCAATCGCCTGAAAAACAAGGGGGAAGACGTGAGTTTTCACAAAAAAAGCCGGCTTGAAGCCGGCTTTTTCGATGACTAGTGCCGATTTGACATAGGCAAGGCTCGAAATCAGTGGGCGACAGCCGCTCCGGCGTCGTCGACGCCTTCCACGGTTGCGATCACCGGAGTCTCGATGCTCCCGTCCCATTCGATCGGCTCGGGCAGCCGAACCAGCGCATGCCGGATGACTTCACCCATGCGGGAGACCGGAATGATCTCCATGTTGTTCTTCACGTTATCCGGAATCTCCGCCAGATCCTTGGCGTTCTCTTCCGGGATCAGAACCTTCTTGATGCCGCCGCGGAGCGCTGCAAGCAGCTTTTCCTTGAGGCCGCCGATCGGCAGCACACGGCCGCGAAGGGTGATTTCGCCGGTCATGGCGACATCCTTCGAAACCGGGATGCCGGTCATGATCGAGACGATCGCGGTTGCCATGGCGACACCGGCCGACGGACCATCCTTCGGCGTCGCCCCTTCCGGAACGTGCACGTGGATGTCGCTCTTGTCGAAGCGCGGCGGCTCGATGCCGAAATCGACCGCGCGGGAGCGGACATAGGATGCCGCCGCCGAGATCGATTCCTTCATGACCTCCTTGAGGTTGCCGGTCACCGTCATACGGCCCTTGCCCGGCATCATCACGCCTTCGATGGTCAGCAGCTCGCCGCCGACTTCCGTCCAGGCAAGCCCCGTCACCACGCCGACCTGGTCATCGCGTTCGGCTTCGCCGTGACGGAAGCGAGGAACGCCCAGATAGTCATGAATGTTCGCAGCCGTCACATCGACCGACTTCGTCTTGCCCTTGATGATCTCGGTCACCGCCTTGCGGGCGAGCTTCATCAGTTCGCGTTCGAAGTTACGCACGCCCGCCTCGCGGGTGTACTGCTGGATGATCGCCATCAGGGCATCGTCGCTCACCGAGAACTCGTTCGGCTGCAACGCATGTTCCTTGATCGCCTTCGGCAGAAGGTGACGCTTGGCGATCTCGCGCTTTTCGTCTTCCGTGTAGCCCGCAATTCGGATGATCTCCATGCGGTCCATCAGCGGAGCCGGAATGTTCAGCGTGTTCGCCGTGGTGATGAACATCACGTCCGAAAGGTCGTATTCGACCTCAAGGTAGTGGTCCATGAACGTCGAGTTCTGCGCCGGGTCCAGCACTTCGAGCAGGGCCGAGGACGGATCACCGCGGAAATCCATGCCCATCTTGTCGATTTCGTCGAGCAGGAAGAGCGGGTTGGACTTCTTCGCCTTCTTCATCGACTGGATGACCTTGCCGGGCATCGAGCCGATATAGGTGCGGCGGTGACCGCGGATCTCGGCCTCGTCCCGAACGCCGCCGAGCGCCATGCGCACATATTCGCGGCCGGTGGCCTTGGCGATCGACTGGGCGAGCGAGGTCTTGCCGACACCCGGAGGGCCGACGAGGCAAAGGATCGGACCCTTGATCTTCGTCGCGCGCGCCTGGACGGCCAGGTACTCGACGATGCGTTCCTTGACCTTGTCCAGGCCGAAGTGATCCTGCTCGAGAATCTTCTCGGCATTGTTGAGGTCGGCCTTGATCTTGGAGCGCTTGGCCCACGGAATGCCGAGCAGCCAGTCGAGATAGTTGCGCACGACGGTGGCTTCCGCCGACATCGGGCTCATCTGGCGCAGCTTTTTCAGTTCCGCGTCAGCCTTCTCGCGCGCTTCCTTCGAAAGCTTGGTCTTGGAGATGCGCTCTTCCAGTTCGGCCATCTCGTCGCGGCCTTCCTCGCCGTCGCCAAGCTCCTTCTGAATCGCCTTCATCTGCTCGTTGAGATAGTATTCGCGCTGGGTCTTCTCCATCTGGCGCTTGACGCGCGAGCGGATGCGCTTTTCCACCTGCAGCACGGAAATCTCGCCTTCCATGAAGCCGAGCGCCTTCTCGAGCCGGAGCTTGATGCTGACCGTCTCCAGCATTTCCTGCTTTTCGGTGATCTTGATCGAGAGGTGCGAGGCCACCGTATCGGCCAGCTTCGAATAGTCCTCGATCTGGCTCGCGGCGCCCACGACCTCGGGCGAAATCTTCTTGTTCAGCTTCACGTAGTTTTCGAACTCGGAAACCACGGAGCGCGACAGTGCCTCGATCTCGACCGGATCATCCTCCGGCTCGACGAGAATGTTGGCCTGAGCCTCGTAGAACTCCTCGCGGTTGGTGTAGCTGTCGATCTCGGCACGCGCGCGGCCTTCCACGAGCACCTTCACGGTGCCGTCGGGGAGCTTCAGGAGCTGCAGCACGTTCGCCACCGTGCCGACCTTGTAGATCGCGGAAGGCTCAGGATCGTCATCGCCGGCATTGATCTGGGTGACGAGCATGATCTGCTTGTCGGAGCCCATCACTTCCTCGAGCGCGCGAATGGATTTTTCCCGTCCGACGAACAGAGGCACGATCATATGCGGGAAGACCACAATGTCGCGCAGGGGCAGCACCGGATAGGTATCGCCGCCGGGTGCCGCAGACGTTGAATTCGTCATGTCATTTCCTTTCATCCCGTTTCCGGGAAACGTTCCGGACAAGTCATCCGGGCACTTCACTCCAACCGAAAGTGGAGTTTCCGAAAATTGATTTCAAGCCTTGCAGATTCGCCTTTGGGAGTATCGGGCAGCGATCTACAAGTGGAACACGAACACTTTCTACGCTGAACAGCGGAATACCGTCTCGGTAGTCCTTCATCCGGTTTCGGCATCTTGCTCTAGAACGATGCCCGGCCGGAAATACGATCCTCATCTATTTTCTAATGCAAACCGGGCGTCTCGCCAAACCCATGCCGAAGCAAAACGGTGGATGGAGCGGAAAAAAGCGAACGCGGCGCCCGCTTTCGTCGCCCATTTGCGAAAAGAGGCCCCGCAGGGCCTCTCAAGCTCGATAGGTCTGCTTTACGCAGGAGATCAGGCCGAGGCGTTGGCCTTTTCCTCCTGGCGATCGGCATAGATGTAGAGCGGACGCGCCGTTCCCTTGACGACCTCCTCGGAGATGACGACCTCGCGAACGCCTTCCAGCGCCGGCAGTTCGAACATCGTGTCGAGCAGGATCTTTTCCATGATCGAGCGCAGGCCGCGGGCGCCGGTCTTGCGGACGATCGCCCTCTTGGCGATCTCGCGCAGCGCGTCCTCGTGGAAGGTCAGATCCACGTCCTCCATCTCGAAGAGGCGCTGATACTGCTTGACCAGCGCGTTCTTCGGCTCGGAAAGGATCTGGATCAGCGCATCCTCGTCCAGGTCCTCAAGCGTCGCCAGAACCGGCAGACGGCCGATGAACTCGGGAATGAGGCCGAACTTCACGAGGTCTTCCGGCTCCAGTTCCCGCAGCACTTCGCCGACCCGACGCTCGTCCTGAGCGCGAACCGTCGCGCCGAAGCCGATCGAGGTCTTCTCGCCGCGGGCGGAGATGATCTTGTCGAGGCCCGCGAAGGCGCCGCCGCAGATGAACAGGATGTTCGTCGTGTCGACCTGCAGGAATTCCTGCTGCGGATGCTTGCGGCCGCCCTGCGGCGGGACGGAAGCAACCGTGCCTTCCATGATCTTCAGAAGCGCCTGCTGCACGCCCTCGCCCGAAACGTCGCGGGTGATCGACGGATTGTCGGACTTGCGGGAGATCTTGTCGACCTCGTCGATGTAGACAATGCCGCGCTGGGCTCGCTCGACATTGTAGTCGGCAGCCTGCAGGAGCTTCAGGATGATGTTCTCGACGTCCTCGCCGACATAGCCGGCTTCGGTGAGCGTCGTGGCGTCGGCCATGGTGAAGGGAACGTCGATGATGCGGGCGAGCGTCTGGGCGAGATAGGTCTTGCCGCAGCCGGTCGGACCGACCAGCATGATGTTCGACTTCGCCAGTTCCACCTCGCCTCCCTTGGAGGCGTGCGCGAGACGCTTGTAATGGTTGTGCACCGCGACCGAGAGGATACGCTTCGCCTGCTTCTGGCCGATGACGTATTCGTCGAGAACCTTGATGATGTCCTGCGGCGTCGGAACGCCATCGCGGGATTTCACCATGGAGGTCTTGTTCTCTTCGCGGATGATGTCCATGCAGAGTTCGACGCATTCATCGCAGATGAATACGGTCGGCCCGGCGATCAGTTTCCGGACTTCGTGCTGGCTCTTGCCGCAGAACGAACAATAGAGAGTATTCTTGGAGTCGCCGCCGTTGCTGCCGCTGACTTTGCTCATATCACTTTCCTTCCAGCACTCCGCTCTCCGCCTGGGCAGAGGCGGTCCACTCTTTGCCTGCCGGCCGGCGCCCACCGGGGCGACCAGGCCCGCCTTGCTCGGGGCACTCTACCGATCCGCATTTTGCGGACCGGCGGCAACGAAACCCCTAAAGAAACGATGCCGTGTCATAAAAACTCTACACAGCATTAATAAGCACTAATACCGCTTTCCGCGAGACTTGAAACCCTCATTTTTTCGTCACAACGGGGTGAAGTCCGCGGTCTGGTGACGGTTTAATCCGCAGTGTTGCCTTCGAGTTCCTGCCGCGAAGTCAGAATTTTGTCGACGACGCCCCATTCCTGAGCCTCGTCCGCAGCCATGAAATGGTCGCGATCGAGTGTCTTCTCGACTTCCTCGTAGGTGCGGCCGGTATGCTTCACGTAGATTTCGTTCAGCCGCCTTTTCATCTTCAATATGTCACGAGCATGGCGTTCGATGTCGCTTGCCTGCCCCTGGAAGCCGCCGGAGGGCTGATGCACCATGATGCGCGCATTCGGAGTTGCGAAGCGCATGCCCTTCTCGCCGGCGGCCAGAAGCAGCGATCCCATGGACGCGGCCTGACCGACGCAGAGCGTCGAAACGGCGGGGCGCACGAACTGCATCGTGTCGTAGATGGCCATGCCGGCGGTGACGATGCCGCCCGGGGAATTGATGTAGAGCGCGATTTCCTTCTTCGGGTTTTCGGCCTCGAGGAAGAGAAGCTGGGCGCAGACCAGCGAAGCCATATGATCTTCCACCGGGCCGGTCAGGAAGATGATCCGTTCCTTCAACAGGCGCGAATAGATGTCGTAGGAGCGTTCGCCGCGATTGGTCTGTTCCACGACCATCGGCACCAGGGCCATGGCGGTATCAACTGGATTTTTCATGTCCGTCCTTTGTCAAACGCGTGCCGGAATGCCGTCAGCTCCCCGGAATCAGATAAAATTGGTCATCCCCTACATAGAGTGTCAGCGCCCGGTACTTCAAGACGGAGCGACCGATATCATTAATCGCCGGAAGGAAGGCAAGGCAGGCCTCCCGTTCGCCGAGCGGGCCTTCCTCCCTTGCCGAAGCGATAGCGCGCCCACAGGTTTCGTCGCTCACGGTAAAGCGAAAATGAACGCCCCTCATCCAACAGTCTCCGACTGAGCTCCGCATCGGGCCCTGTTCCGGCCCGGCAACCGCTTTTAAAGATTCCCCGGTGTATTCTGCGGGGGACCGACTTCGACGGGGGAAACGTGTTTTGGACATCGTCACTGGTTTCTTGATCTGGACGGCGGAGGCTTTGACGCTCAGCCTCGTCCTGTTGTCCAGATGGCAGTATCAGCGCGATCCCTTCTATCTCAGCTGGAGCATCGGCTTTGCCCTGCACGGGATAGGCGTGGCACTGGTCGCGCTGCGCGGAGACATACCCGATTTCGTTTCGATCCAGGTCGCCAATACCATGGCGCTCGCAGGCGTCGGCATGTGGATCGCCGGGCTGCTGCAGTTCGACGGCAAGCCGGTCGAGCCCTTCGTCGCTATCCCCGCCCTGATCTGGATCGCCGGCATGTTCCTGATCCCGGTCAGGGACAACTTCGCCTACCGCGTCGCGCTCTACAACGTCGCGGTCATGGTGGGTTACTCCATCATGATCGGCATCCTGTTGAAGAAGCAGGATGCTTCCCGTTCGACGCGACGCTTGCTCGTCTTCTTTATCGGCGTCCAATTCATCTGCAGCGGCCTGACCGGCGTGCTGGCCGTCGTCAACCAGGTAACGTCGTTTGCCGGAGGCACGAGCGCCACCCTCCTCTTCTTCCCCGCCGCTTTCTGCTTCGTGGCCGGCATCATGACCTGCGGGAAACTCCTGGCCGAACGGTCCGAGCGACAGCTCAAGGCGCTGGCGGCCACTGATCCGCTCACCGGCGCTCTCAACCGGCGCGGCCTGATCGACGAACTCGAAAATCTCCGCGCGTCAGAAAATCCGCAGAAACCGCTCGTCGCGCTCCTGCATTTCGATCTCGACAACTTCAAACGGATCAACGACACCTGCGGGCATCAGGCAGGCGACACCGTGCTCGTCGCATTCTCGCGGATCGCCGCCACGTCGCTTAACGGACGCGGCTTCTTCGGCCGCATGGGCGGCGAGGAATTCGCAAGCATCCTGCGTGTCGCCGACATGGTCGAGGCGGCGAGTATCGCGGAAGGCATCCGCATGACGCTCACGCTCCAACCCATCGTCGCGGGACCTCACCGGATCGATGTCACGGCCAGCGCCGGCATCGCGCTCCTGCCGGCAGAAACAGCGGACCTGGACAAGCTGCTGAGCTCAGCCGACCGCGCCCTTTATGCAGCCAAGGAAGCCGGGCGCGACCGGACCGCCGTCGAAAGCAATGGAACGCTCCTGATCGTTCCTTCGGTCCACCGGCTCTCCGAAGAGACGATGGAGGCGGAAATCAGCGCCAGCCGGCAGGTCACCGCACTGAGGCGGATCACGGCAATCGCCCAGCGCTGATCGCCAGCCTCTTCGAAATTGATCTTGCCTGCAGCCCGCGCAAGCCCACATTCTCTCGATGGTCAAACAATGGAGCCCGATCGGCAGTGATCGGGAATGGCGGGAGCAGGCCGTGCGGAAAATTCTTCTCAGCAGCATCTTCGTTTTGCTTCTCATCTTGCCCGGCCAAGGGCTTGCGCAACAGGCATCAGATACCGTGGCGCCCGAGCGCGCGACCGGCTTCACGTCCGCCAAACGAACCGAGACGAAGCGCTCCATGGTGGCGGCAGCCAATCCGCTGGCGGCGGAAGCGGGCCGAGAAATTCTCGCCAGGGGCGGCAACGCCATAGACGCCATGGTGGCGGTCCAGACGGTGCTCGGCCTCGTGGAGCCGCAGAGCTCCGGCCTTGGCGGCGGCGCCTTCCTCGTCTATTACGATGCCGCCACGCAGAAGCTCACCACCTTCGACGGACGCGAAACCGCTCCGATGGAGGCAACGCCGAAGCTCTTCCTCGACGATCAGGGCCAACCTCTGAAATTCATGGATGCGGTGGTGGGCGGCCGCTCGGTCGGCACGCCGGGAACGGTGAAGCTGCTGCACGAGGTTCACCAACGTCTTGGAAAGGCCGAGTGGGCGAGCCTGTTCGGACCGGCGGAAAAGCTCGCGACGGAGGGCTTTGCCGTCTCTCCTCGCCTGGCGGGCCTGATCGCTTCCGAAGGAGACCGGCTCAAGAAATACGAAGGGCCGCGCGGCTATTTTTACGACGAAAGCGGCGCGCCGCTGAAGGCGGGGGCCATCCTCAAGAACCCGGCCTATGCGGAAACCCTGAAGACGATCGCGAGCGGCGGCGCCGATGCCTTCTACTCCGGCCCGATTGCCGAGGCGATCGTGAAGACCGTGCGGGACGCTGAGGGCAATCCAGGCGTGCTCTCGCTGGCTGACTTCACCAATTACCGGATCAAGGAGCGCGAACCGGTCTGCGTCACCTATCGCGCACTCGATATCTGCGGCATGGGCCCGCCCTCCTCCGGCGCGGTCGCGGTCGGACAGATCCTCGGCATCGTCGAGAACTTCGACTTGCGGGGGCTCGGCCCGCAGAATCCGGAGAGCTGGCGTCTCATCGGCGATGCGCAGCGGCTCGCCTTCGCCGACCGCGAGCGCTATCTGGCGGACCCGGATTTCGTGCCCGCGCCGATCAAGGGGCTTTTGACGAAAGACTATCTCGGCACCCGCGCCGCCCTGCTCGACGGCGACAAGGCGCTTGCCGCCGATGCGGTGAAAGCGGGCGAACCGGAATGGGATCACGCCCTGCTCTTCGGCCGTGGCGAGGCGCTCGAAATGCCATCCACCAGTCATTTTTCGATCGTGGACAGTGAAGGCAATGTCATCTCGATGACCACGACCATCGAAAGCGGCTTCGGCTCGCGGCTGATGACGAACGGTTTCCTGCTCAACAACGAGCTTACCGATTTCTCCTTCAAGACCCATGACGGCGCCCTGCCGGTGGCCAACCGCGTGGAGCCCGGTAAGCGGCCTCGCTCCTCCATGTCGCCGACCATCGTGATGAAGGACGGCAAGCCGCTGCTCGCGATCGGCTCTCCCGGCGGCAGCCAGATCATCGGCTACGTGGCGCAGGCGCTGATCGCCTATATCGACTGGCAGATGCCGGTAGAGGAGATCGTCGCCCAGCCGCATCTCATCAATCGTTTCGGCACCTATGATATCGAAGCCGGCACGACCGCCGAGGAGTTGGCCGAACCGCTGAAGGCGCTCGGATACGAGGTGAAGGCGGGCGAGATGAATTCCGGCCTGCATGCGATCGAGGTCACGGCGACCGGCCTTGCCGGCAGCGCCGATCCACGCCGCGAGGGTGCGGCGGTCGGCGAGTAGCGGCTTTCGCAGCCAAAGGGATTGAGCTAGCAATGTGGTCATGACCGCAACACCCCTCCCCTTGGCTGATTTCCTGCGCATCGATCCCGAAACCCGCCACGTCTCGCTCGATGGCCGCAACCCGGCCTTCTACGGCGATCCGAACCGGGTCTACGCGGCTCTGCACGAGCATTGTCCGACCTTCTATTGGGAGGAACAGCGGCAATGGTTCTTCACCGGCTATGACCATGTGAACACACTCTTGCGCGACCGGCGTTTCGGCCGGCAGATCCTGCATATCGCCAGCCGCGAGGAACTCGGCCTTCCGGATCCCCTGCCCCATCTCGAAAACTTCGATCTGGCGGAACGCCATTCGCTGCTGGAAATCGAGCCGCCGGAACACACGCGGCTGCGCACGCTGGTCAACCGCGCCTTCGTCTCCCGCCATATCGAACGCCTGCGGCCGGAGATCGCCGAACTGGCGGAAAAACTCATCGACGGGTTCGAGAGGGACGGCGAGACGGAGCTTCTCTCCTCCTTCGCCGATATCATTCCCGTCACCATGATCGCCCGGATGATCGGCATTCCCGACGAAATGGGCCCGCAATTGCTTGCCTGGTCGCATGCCTATGTCGGCATGTACATGTTCAAACGCAGCCTTGAGGATGAATACGCTGCCGACCGGGCGGCAAGGGAGTTCGCGGATTATGTGAAGGGCCTTGTCGCCGAGCGCCGCCGAAGCCCGCGCGAAGACCTGCTGACCCACATGATCCATACCGAGCATAAGGGGCAGTACCTTACAGATGACGAACTGGTCTCGACGACCATCGTGCTCCTCAATGCCGGCCATGAGGCGACCGTGCACCAGATCGGCAATTCGGTTCGCGTGATCCTGGAAAGCGGCCTCGCTCCTGCCGATCTTTTCCAAGACGAGGCAACGACCGAACGCACGGTCGAGGAGACACTGCGCATCTGTGCGCCGGTCCATATCTTCCAGCGCTGGGCGCTCGAGGATGTCGAGGTGGACGGCCTTTCCTTCACGCGCGGCGACAAGGTGAGCCTCATCCTCGCCGCGGCCAATCTCGACCCGAGGAAATTCGCCGAGCCGCTCACCTTCAAGCCGGACCGGCAAGAGGCGCCGAACCTCTCCTTCGGCGCGGGCATACACTTCTGCATCGGCGCGCCGCTCGCACGCCTGGAACTCAATACCGTGCTGCCGATCCTCTTCCGGCGTCTGCCGGGCTTGAGGATCGCGTCACCGCCTAAGGTGAAGGACGTCTATCATTTCCACGGGCTCGAACGGCTGAATTTGAAGTGGTGATCACACCCTGATCACGTAGTCCTTACGAGTCGTTTCAACGACTTCCCAGGTTCCCTTGAAGCCGGGTCTCAGGATCATGCTATCGCCGGGGCGCAGATGCACCGGCTCGCCGCCCTCCTCGGTCACGATCGAATGGCCGGAGAGAATGTGGAAATATTCCCATTCCTCGTAAATGATCCGCCACTTGCCGGGTGTCGCTTCCCATATGCCGGCATAGAGCCCGCCTTCCGCCTCCTCGAAATTCCAGGTTCGGAATTGCGGATCGCCGGAAATCAGCCGGTCGGGTTGAGGCGCGCCAAGCTCGGGCTCGACGGTGGAGGGATCGAAGGTCAACCAGGATGCCATGCCCCACCTCAAACCCTTGCGAGCGACTGTTCGAGATCGGCGATGATATCGGCGGCGTCCTCGATGCCGATCGACAGGCGCACCACGTCCGGACCGGCGCCGGCGGAGACCTGCTGCTCCTCGGTCAACTGCCGGTGCGTGGTGGAGGCCGGATGAATGACAAGCGAACGGGTATCGCCGATATTGGCAAGGTGGGAGAAGAGCTTGAGGCCTTCCACGAAGGCCTTGCCTGCCTCGTATCCACCCTTGATGCCGAAGGTGAAGACGGAACCCGCGCCCTTCGGAGAATATCGCTGTTGCAGCGCGTGGTTGGGATCGTCCTCAAGCCCCGCATAGCGCACCCACGCAATCCTTTCATGCTCCTTCAGCCATTTCGCCACCGCAAGCGCGTTGTCGCTGTGTCTCTGCATCCTGAGCGGCAGCGTCTCGATGCCGGTTAGGATGAGGAAGGCGTTGAAGGGCGAGATCGCCGGCCCGAGGTCGCGCAGGCCGAGCACGCGGGCCGCGATCGCGAAAGCGAAGTTCCCGAAGGTCTGGTGCAGCACCATGCCGGCATATTCCGGGCGTGGTTCGGAAAGCATCGGGTATTTGCCGGATTTCGACCAGTCGAACGTGCCGCCGTCGACGATGATGCCGCCCATGGAATTGCCATGGCCGCCGAGGAATTTCGTCAGCGAATGAATGACGATATCGGCCCCATGCTCGATGGGCCGCAGCAGATAGGGGCTTGCGAGCGTGTTGTCGACGATCAGCGGCAGTCCGTGCCTTCGGGCTACCTCGGCTACGCCCGCTATATCCACGAAAGTGCCACCGGGATTGGCCAGGCTTTCGATGAAGATGGCCTTGGTGCGATCGTCGATCTGGCTCTCGAAGCTTTCGGGATCGGCGCTATCGGCCCAGCGCACCTGCCAGTCGAAATTCCGGAAGGCATGGCCGAACTGGTTGACCGAGCCGCCATAGAGCTGACGCGCGGCGACGAAATTGTCGCCCGCACCCATGATCGTGTGGAAGGCGAGCATCTGCGCCGCGTGGCCGGAGGCGGTCGCCAAAGCGGCCGTGCCGCCCTCGAGCGCGGCGATGCGCTCCTCCAGAACCGCCTGGGTCGGGTTCATGATGCGGGTATAAATATTGCCGAACTGCTGCAGCCCGAAGAGCGCCGCCGCATGATCGGCGTCGTTGAAGACGAAGGATGTCGTCTGATAGATCGGGGTCGCCCGCGCTCCCGTCGTCGGGTCGGGCTGGGCTCCGGCATGAACGGCGAGCGTGGAAAATCCCGGACTGCGTGTCGGCATGGCGCCCTCTCCTCAAACGACAGATATTTGCCTGATCAAGAAACCCGCTGGCTGGCCCGCAATCAAGGAATAAGATTCCAAGCAGCCGGCATCTCGGGCAAGCGGGAATCTCCCTTTGCGGTTGTGAGGCCGATCAGGCGATTAAGCGGGGATATTCGATTGCCGGGCAGCGGTCCATCACCACCGCGATGCCGGCGGCCTCGGCCTTGGCGGCCGCCTTGTCGTCGCGGATATCGAGCTGCCCCCAGACGACCTTCGGTTTCTGCAGCAGGGCCAGCGCTTCGTCCACCACGCCATCCAGATATTGGGCGGCCCGGAAAACATCGATCATGTCGACCGGCTCGGGAATATCGGAAAGATGGGCATAAACCTTTTGCCCGTGGATTTCCTTGCCTGCTTGTCCGGGATTGACCGGGATCACGCGATAGCCTTTCGAAAGCAGGAAGCCCATCACCCGGTTGCTCGGGCGCTCCGGATTGGGAGATGCGCCGAGCAGCGCGATCGTTCGGGTCGTCTTCAGTATCTCGGCAATATAAGCGTCGTCGTAGCGGTCGTGGTTCATGTTTACCTCCTGCGACGGAAACGGCCGTTCACCGCTCCTCATCCCTTATTTAGGTAACATTCCGCCAAATCCGATGGGCCTTCCCATTCTCTTTTCCACAACAGGATTTCCGGCTTGCCTAAGGCGGCTCGTCCGGCGTTTCACCAATGTTCCGGGAACATTCGCGTTCCGTACCCCGGCATATTAGAGCCATCTTATGGTTGAATTAGGGGTTCCTACTGATCGAGCCGCGCGGAACCGCATCAAGCGAAATATCTCGCTTACAGCTCGATCCGGACGGGCGCCGATCGACAATTCACGCTTTGTTTCACGGATTCATCAAATATTGCTTTCAGATCGATTGGATTTCACCAGCCGATGCCGCTTCTCCCGCTCCAGGCAATTCTTGAAATATTTCAATCATAGATTGCATAAGCCGTCTTAATCTTGCCTGGAACCGGCAAGATCAGGAGGGCTGATGTTTCAGCATCTTTGCACATGGACTACGACAATAAATTGACGGCTCCGATCTTGACTGATTTCGACCGGTTCAATTCCCTGCGCCATAGCGGCGAGAGAGCGGAAGGAACCGGGATGCACCCCATCATGACTATCGAGGATGTCCACGCCTTTCTGGAAAGCCATTTTCCGCAGGTGCACGCGGATGGCCGCGTTCTTTCGGTAACCGATATTCGGCCCGGCGGGCTTACCATGCGCTTCGAACCCGGCGAACGGCATCTGCGTCCCGGCGACACGGTTTCCGGCCCTTCCATGGTGATGCTCGCGGATGTCGCAGCCTATGCGGCAATCCTCGCCCATATCGGTCCGGTGGCGCTCGCGGTCACCACCAGCCTCAACATCAATTTCCTGCGCAAGCCGAAGCTCGCGCCGATTTTCTGCGACTGCAAGATATTGAAGCTCGGCAAGCGACTGGCCGTCATCGACGCCATCCTCACGCAGGAGAAAGACGATTCCCCGGTCGCCCAGGCCGTGGCGACCTATTCGATTCCGCCGAAATAATGTGGTACAGTAACACCACATAAATAACCCATTGATTTTGCTTGATCTATTTTTCAACTCGTGAAATTGGCGAGCTTGACCATTTTTTCCGTCGCCGGTATAAGCCGCCACAGTCTGCAGACCTTCCCGGACTGCATTCTCTCTTGCCGCCTACGGCAAGCCAAGCAACAAGAAACGCCCGGCATTCGGAACATCCGGAAGCTCGGGTCCAGATGAAAGAAGCAAGAACATGTCAACCTTCGTTCAGAAGCCCGCCGAGGTGGAGAAGAAGTGGGTGATCATCGATGCCGAAGGGCTCGTCGTCGGTCGCCTCGCCACCATCGTTGCCAACCGTCTCCGCGGCAAGCACAAGGCCACCTACACCCCCCACGTGGATGACGGCGACAACGTGATCGTCATCAATGCGGAAAAGATCGCCCTCACCGGCAAGAAGTATACCGACAAGAAGTATTACTGGCACACCGGTTATCCGGGTGGCATCAAGGAGCGCACTGCGCGCCAGATCATCGAAGGCCGCTTCCCGGAGCGCGTCGTCGAGAAGGCTGTCGAGCGCATGATCCCGCGCGGCCCGCTCGGTCGTCGCCAGATGAAGAACCTGCGCGTCTATGCCGGCCCGAACCATCCCCATGAAGCACAGCAGCCAGTCGCCCTCGACGTGGCCAAGCTGAACAGCAAGAACGTAAGGAGCGCCTGATAATGGCCGATCTCTCCTCTCTGAAGGACCTCGCTCCGGCGGCCGAAAACCAGGCTCCGGTACACGTCCGCAAGGTCGATAACCTCGGCCGTTCGTACGCCACCGGCAAGCGCAAGAACGCGGTCGCCCGCGTTTGGATCAAGGCCGGCTCCGGCAAGATCATTGTCAACGGCAAGGATTTCTCCGCCTATTTCGCCCGTCCGGTCCTGCAGATGATCCTGCAGCAGCCGATCGTCGCAGCGGCCCGCACCGGCCAGTTCGACATCGTCGCGACCGTTGCAGGCGGCGGACTTTCCGGCCAGGCCGGCGCAGTTCGCCACGGCCTCTCCAAGGCCCTCACCTACTTCGAGCCGGGCCTGCGCTCGGTCCTCAAGAAGGGTGGCTTCCTGACCCGCGACAGCCGCGTCGTCGAGCGTAAGAAGTACGGCAAGGCCAAGGCCCGTCGTTCCTTCCAGTTCTCCAAGCGCTAATCGCTTCCGGATTTGGACTTTCGAAAAGGCGGGGCTTCGGCTCCGCCTTTTTTGTTTTCACTCTTGTTTTTCCGTTTTGTCGGAAGCACCTTGCGGCAGCCATCCTGGAGAGGATCATGCCCTCGAAATCCATCGACCATGCCTTCACCGGCAAAAGCCTCACCTCCGCCGCCACGGACCCGACATTCGCGGGCGCGCTTTCTTTCATGCGCCGCCGCTTCACCAAGAACCTAAAGGGCGCCGACGCGGTCGTCTGGGGCATTCCCTTCGATGCGGCGACCTCCAACCGGCCGGGCGCGCGTTTCGGGCCGCAGGCAATACGCAGGGCCTCCGCTATCTTCGATAACGACCCGCAATATCCGTTTCAGCGCGACCTATTCGCCGAAATGGCGGTGATCGATTACGGCGATTGCCTGCTCGACTACGGCGATCATCAGAAGACCCCGGCCACCATCGAGCAGGAGGCGGCAGCGATCCTCGCAAGCGGCGCCTTCCTGCTGACGCTCGGCGGCGATCATTTCATCACCTGGCCGCTCCTCAAGGCGCATGCGGCAAAATACGGCCCGCTCGCGCTGGTGCAGTTCGATGCCCATCAGGATACCTGGTTCGACGACGGCAAGCGCATCGATCACGGTTCCTTCGTGGCGCGCGCCGCGCGTGACGGCCTCATCCATGCCGGCCACTCGATCCAGATCGGCATCCGCACCCATGCGCCCGAGGATTGCGGCATCCGCATTCTCCACGGGCACGAGGTGGAAGACATGACGGCGGCCGAAATCGCCGCGCTGATCCTGGACCATATCGGTGACGTGCCCGCCTATCTCACCTTCGATATCGACTGCCTCGATCCGGCCTTTGCGCCCGGCACCGGCACGCCTGTCGCAGGCGGGCCGAGCAGCGCGAAGATCCTGTCGGTGCTGAGCAAGCTCGGCCCCCTCGATATCCGCGGCGCGGATGTCGTCGAAGTCGCGCCCGCCTATGACCACGCGGATATCACCGCCATTGCCGGGGCGACGGTTGCCATGTATATGCTCGGGCTCCGCGCGGAGAAATTCTCCGCCCGTTAATTTTCTGATTCAACAAACTGGTAGACTGAATCCGGATATCACTCCAAGGCACTGAAACAACAGGATAAAGACAATGACAGCGAAGATCTTCATCGATGGCGAACACGGCACGACGGGGCTGCAGATCCGCACCCGCATGGCCGGCCGTCGCGATGTCGAGCTGCTGTCGATCCCGGAAGCGGAGCGGCGCAACGCCGCGATGCGCGAGGACCTGCTGAATAGTGCGGATATCGCCATCCTTTGCCTGCCGGATGACGCGTCGAAAGAAGCAGTCTCCATGCTTGCCGGCAACAACAAGGTTCGGGTCATCGATACGTCGACCGCATTTCGTGTCGACCCTGCCTGGGCCTACGGTTTCGCCGAGATGGACAAGGCTCAGGCCGACAAGATCAAGTCTGCCCGTCATGTGGCCAATCCGGGCTGCTACCCGACCGGCGCCATCGCACTCATCCGGCCGCTGCGCGTCACCGGAATCCTGCCGGATGGCTATCCGGTGACGGTGAACGCGGTCTCCGGCTATACCGGCGGCGGCAAGCAGATGATCGCGCAGATGGAAGACCGGTCCAGAGAAGACGCAATCAGCGCCAACAATTTCCTGTACGGACTTCCGCTCAAGCACAAGCATGTCCCGGAGATGAAGATTCACGGCCAGCTCGACCGCGCCCCCCTCTTCTCGCCGTCCGTCGGCCGGTTTGCGCAAGGCATGATCGTGCAGGTGCCGCTCTTCCTTGATGACCTCAAGGAAGGAACGACCATCGAGGGCATCCATAAGGCGCTCGCCGAGCATTATGCCGGACAGGATATCGTCACCGTCGTGCCGCTCGAGGAAAGCAAGGCTCTGCCGCGTGTCGATGCCGAGGAACTCGTCAATACCGATGGAATGAAGCTCTTCGTGTTCGGCACGCCAGGCGGCGCCCATGTCAATCTCGTGGCCCTGCTCGACAATCTCGGCAAGGGCGCCTCGGGTGCGGCCGTCCAGAACATGGACCTGATGCTTTCGGCATGAGCGACAAGGGCATCGCAGCCTTTCCGACCGAATGGCGGATCGAAAGCGCGCACCGTATCGCCGATACGGTGGCCGGCACTGTCTATGAGGTGACGCGGGCCGGCGGCGAGATCGATATCGTCAAGGTGCTGAAGAAGAAGGCGCTTGCCGACAATCTTCGCGGCGTCGATTTCCTCGAATGGCGCGACGGGATCGGCGCCATCCGCGTATTGGCGCGTTCGGGCAATGTCATACTCCTCGAACATGCCGGCAAGGAGACGCTCCGCGACCGTCTCGTCTCGCATGGGGACGCGCAAGCGACCGAAATCGCCGCCGAGGTGCTGATGAAATATCATCACCCCTCGGATGTGCCACCTCCGGCAACCCTCCAGCCCCTCCAGCGCTATTTCGAAAGCCTGTTCAAGAAAGCGGAGGCGGACCGCAGCCAAGGGATCGAAAGCCTCTATCTCGAAGGCGCGGCGATGGCCGAAGCGCTGATCGCCAATCAACGTGACGTCAAGCCGCTGCATGGCGACCTGCATCACGAGAATATCATGCTTGGGCCCCGCGGCTGGCTCATTATCGATCCGGTCGGCCTGATCGGCGATGCGGCGCTCGATGTCGCCAACATGTTCTCCAATCCGCTCGACCGCTTCGACCTCACCCGCGACGAGGGGCGCATCGCCTCCATGGCGGAAGTCTTCGCCAAAACGCTTGGGCGCGATGTGCGCACCCTCCTGCGCTACGCCTTTGCCTATGGCTGCCTTTCGGCCGCCTGGCATGAAGAGGACGGTAGCGAGGAAGAGCGCGACAACGAACTCAAGGTCGTCGCCGCAGTCAAGAACGTGCTCGATCAGGCCTAATTCCGGACCTCGACCGCCCTCGCTGCAGGATATTCCCCGACAAAGCCGCGCCAGTGGGCGATCGCGAAGCCGAGCACCACCAGCGCGCCGGCCTGATGCAGAAGCGCGACATGCAGATGTACCTGGGTCAGCAGCGTCGCGATGCCGATCGCTGCCTGGAGACAGATAAGCCCGAAGAGCAGGATGGCGCGACGGGCATGCGTCGTTCCCGGCACTGAGCGCAGCGTCGCCGCCATGTGCCAGAGCGCTACGGCGAAGAGGAGATAGGCGCCCATGCGATGGACGAATTGTACCGTCTTCGGATTTTCGAAGAGGTTGATCCACCAGGGCTGCTGGATGAAGAGGTCGGCCGGAACCAGCGCGCCGTCCATCAGCGGCCAGGTATTGTAGCTGAGGCCGGCATCGAGCCCCGCCACCAGCGCGCCGAGATAGATCTGGAACAGAGAAAGTATCGCCACCAGAACCGCGCCCGTCTTCGCGCCGCCCTTCGCGGCATCGCCGCTATGCGGCGACAATCCGCGCATGATCCAGACGCAGCCGGCAAAGATCAGGCAGGCGATCGTCAGGTGGACCGCCAGCCGGTATTGCGAGACGCTGACGAGCTTGCTGAGACCGGAGGAAACCATCCACCAGCCGATAAAGCCCTGGAAACCGCCGAGCGCCAGCAAGCCAACCAGGGGCCACCGCAACTGCTTTTCGATGCGTCCCGTCAGCCAGAAGAACAGGAGCGGCAGGGCGAAGACGATGCCGATCGCGCGCGCCAGCAGTCGATGCGCCCATTCCCACCAGAAGATCGACTTGAACTCGTCGAGCGTCATGCCGTGGTTGATCTGCTCGTATTGGGGAATGCGTTTGTAGAGCTCGAACTCTTCCTGCCACTCTTCCACGGAGAGCGGCGGAATGGCGCCGTGGATCGGCTTCCATTCGGTAATCGACAGGCCGGAATCGGTCAGCCGCGTCGCGCCGCCGACCAGAACAAGACAGAAGAGCGTGAAGATGACCATGCCAAGCCAGATGCGTACCGCGCGCCGGTCGCGCTCGCGCCGCTTCGTCTCACTCAACATATTTGCTGCCGTCACGTCCGCCGCCGACATGGTCACTCCTGCGGTTCCGGGAAAAGGGGCGGACATCGTCCGTTCCCTCATCTTCGGCGTTGATTTGCCCCATAGACCCATGCAAAACAAGCCCCGATCCTTTGCGGCATGCGGTCGCGGATGCCTAAATGAAGCCCCATGAGGAGATGAAAGACAACATGCCCGCGCGCCTCAGAAGCTTCATCGGCACGATCCTCATCATCTGCCTCGTCATCTTCTACGCGCTGGCGGCCACGACCTTCGCCACCCTTCTGCTCGGCACCTCCCCCTGGTGGGTCCACCTTCTCTATTTCCTCCTGAGCGGACTCATCTGGATACTGCCGGCCATGCTGATCATCAAATGGATGGCCGGCCCGAAGCCGAAGTGACCCGCCGTCCCGTCACCTCGCATTAACCAAATCCCGCAGATTTGGCGCAGCACCAGGCCCGGTAAACCCATTCTTTCGATGGCCCCGCCTATCATCCCGACAGTGATCGGCAGGGGCGAGATGCACAAGCGGAAAACCGAATTCGTCAACGCGCTCGGCAGTGCCCAGAGCCCGGAAGAGCTCCGGGCAGGCGGGCGGTTTTCCCTTGCCGACCTTAGCCTTTCGGTGACCGAGGACCTGCCTTCGCTGGAGACAGCCTGGCGGCGGCTCGAGAACCTTGAGCGAAACTCGCTGCATCAGGGCTATGACTGGTGCCGCGCCTGGTTCGAAGCGCATGGCAACCGGGGCATTGTCGTGGAGGGCCGTTTCGACGGCCGCACGGTGATGCTTCTGCCGCTCGAAGTGGCCGTAACATTCGGCACCCGCATCGCCCGTCCGCCCGGCGGCCGGTTCAACAACCTCAATACCGGGCTCTTCAGCGAGGATTTCCCCCTTCCAGATCCGCAAGCCCTTGCGCCTCTCACCCGGTTGCTGAAGCTGACGCTTGCCTCCCATGCGGACCTGCTCGTCTACGACAACGTGCCGCTTGAATGGCATGGCACCCGCCATCCCCTCGCCGCGCTCGCGACTGCCGAAAACCCCAACCGCTCCTTCCAGCTTCCGCTCCGGGCCTCGTTCGAGGAAACGATCGCGCAGCTCAACGCCAAGACCCGAAGGAAGAAATTCCGCCTGCAAAGCCGCAAACTGGGGGCGCTCGGCGGGTTCGAACATATCAGCCCGGCGACAAGCGAAGAAAAGCACGCGCTGCTCGACGTTTTCTTCCGCCAGAAAGGCGCGCGCCTGAAGGCTTTCGGCCTGCCGGATATCTTCCGCGCCTCCGCGACCCGCGATTTCTTTCATCGCCTGCTCGATGCGCCGCAGCAAGGCGCCGACACACCGCTCGTCCTGCATGCCATTCGCCTCAGCGGCCGGCATGAGGGGCATGTCGCGGCGATCGCCGGGCTCTCGCGCAAGGGCGGGCACATGCTTTGCCAGTTCAGCTCGATCGATGAGAGCGTCTGCCCGGAGGCGAGCCCCGGCGAACTTCTGTTCTGGCTGATGATCGAGCAAGCCTGCGGTGAGGGCGCCACCGTCTTCGATTTCGGGCTCGGCGACCAGGTCTACAAGCGGAGCTGGTGCACGGAGGAGACCGTGCAGCACGATATCCTGATGCCTCTGACCTGGAAAGGCACGGCGGCCTATCCCCTTGCAGTCGCGCTCGGTCGGGCGAAATCGGTGGTCAAGCGCAGCCCCGGCCTCTACACGCTCCTGCAGCGCTGCCGCGCTGGCTTCGAGAGATTGCAGAAGAATCCCTGACCCGGCGCTGAGGGGATCAGGCGGCGGCATTCCGTCCCGCGCTGGGCGAGCGGCCTTCGCCGAGGCCGGACATCACGAGCAGGTTGCGGTAGCCCGCCTCCTCGAACCTGCCGACCAGGGCGGCGATATCGGCCTCCTCGAATTCCGGCACCGACAGGATGACCTCGGCCGATTGCGCCCGCGTCAGGCGTGAAAGTCCCGACATCTCGGCGGGGCCGCATTCCACCAGCACCAGGTCATAAGCATCGCAGAGCGCATCGACGATCATGGTCAGCCTGTCCGCGCCGCGCATGGCGCGGCCGGCATCCGCCGTTCCATGCGGTATGACATGCGCATCCGAAAGGCGATCGCGATGAATGGCGTCGCCGAAAGCCGTTTCCCCGCAGAGAAGATCGGTAATGCCCGGCAGGCGGGCGCTCTCCGCCATCAGCCGTGTCGGGCATGCCGAACCGGTCATGTCGAGCAGCACGACGGTACGGCCGCTTTCCGCCACGTCACGGGCAAGCATCACGGTTGCGGTCGAGCCGCTGTCACCGGCCGGAGACACGGCGATTGCGAGCGGAATATCGTAGCGCAGCAGATATTGGGAGACCGAGCGGATGGAGAAAGCCGCATCCTCCTCCTTGTCCTCCTGTCCGGCCTCCTGCCTGGCCTGCTCTTCCTCGGCACTCTCCTCCACTTCGGGGGAAACCGGGTCGCCCGCGCCTGTCTCGCCGGCACCGGCAATCTCCTGATGATCAAAATGGGCTGCCGCCTGCACCGGCTCGGGCTGCGTCACGACGGGCGCGGCATTCGCCGCCCCGATTGCCGGCGCGATTTCCACTGTCTCCTCGTCCTCCGAGGGGCGCAGGGCACGACCGGAGAAAAGCTCGCGGAGCATTGCGACGATGGCGCCGATGATGAGCGTTGCGAGCGCCACGACGATCACGATCGGCCCGACCTTGGGGAAATAGGGTTCGGAAGGCTCGACCGCGCTCGAAACGATGCGGGCATCGGCGGGGCTCGAATTACGATCGAGTTGGGAGGCCGCCTCGCGATAGCGCGCCAGATAGGTTTCCAGAAGCTGGCGCTGCGCGGCCGCTTCGCGCTCCAGGGCGCGCAAGCCTACCTCTTCTTCCCCAGCCCTTGCGGAATCCGCCTTCAGCCCGTTGAGCTGCTGGATCAATTGCTGCTCGCGCAGCCGCGCGACTTCTGCCTCGCTGTTCAGGCTTCCGAGAATCTTCTGGGTCTCGCTCTCGATCTGCCGGCGAATGCCCGCAAGTTGCGCGCGAAGACCCTTCAGGCGGGGATGATTTTCGAGTAGAGCCGTCGATTGGTCCGAAACCTGCGCCTGGAGATTGGCCTCCGCCTCCTTCAGGCGCTGGATGACCTGCGATCCCACCACATCGCCCAGCGTATCGCTATCGCGGCCCGCCTCGAGTGCCGCGCGCACGTTCTCCGCCCTCGCCTCGGCATTGGCGCGCTCCGCCCGCACGCGGGCAAGCTCGGTGGAAATGTCGTTCAACTGCTGGGCGGAGAAGCTGCTCGTCTCCGTGGTCTGGAAGAGGCCCGCGGAAGAACGGTAGTCCGCCACCTTCTTTTCCGCCTCGCGCACCTTTTCAGTGAGGCTGGCGATCTCGGGCTCCAGCCAGCGGGCGGTTTCCGAATGGGTGTCCAGCTTGGCGCCGCTCTGCAGGGAAAGATAGACGTCGGCCATCTTGTTCGGAATGGCGGCGGCAAGTTTCGGGTCATGCGAGGAAAACTCGATCGCGATCACGCGCGAGTTCTCGACGGGATAGACTTCCAGCTTCTCCCGGAAGGCCTTCAGCACCCTCTCCTCCGGCGCCAGCTCCAGGGGATTCTGCTGCAGGCCGAGCAGCACCAACGGGTTGGGCAGCATGGATTGCGCGTCCGGATCGAACTCCTTCAGCTCATGGAGCTTCAAGTCCCTGGCGACCTCCTTGATGAGATCGGTCGACTGCAAGAGCTGCGCCTGGCTGGTGACGTTCAATGCATCGAGCACCGGGTCGTTGGCGCTTGCCGGCGTCTCAGTGCCGGAAAGATTAGGCGAACGGGATTCGATCAGGATGCGCGTTTCGCCGCGATAGCTGGGGGGCGCTAGACTTGCCCCCACGAATGCCAGACCTGCGGCAAGCACCGTCGAGCCGAGAATTCTGCCCCTGCGCTCCCAGACCGCTGAAAACAGCCGCCCGAGATCGATGTCCATGTCCTGATTGCCCGCCAAGCCCGACATGCCATGCTCCAACTGGTAGATTTCCACGAAGTGTAAAACATCGTGGTAACGCGAGGGTTAATGGCGTCTATCGCCCGCTTCACCCGGAAAATTCGGAAATCCGCGCCGTGCCTTTACCGGGCATTAACCCTAACGGAACGATAACAGCCGCATATGCTTGCCCAGCCGGAGCTTTGAGCAAATGCCGTTGGCCCGTCCGAACCATGTGATCGCGCTTGCGTTTGCAGTCGCTGCCACCGCGCTTGCCGGCTGCACCACCTATCGCCCGGCGCCCAAGGCCTTCCACGAGGCGACGATCCAGCCCTATCGCCTCGATAGCGGCGACCGTCTTCGCGTCAACGTGTTCGAGCAGCCGGGGCTCAGCAATACCTATACCGTGGATCAGGCCGGCTACGTCTCCTTCCCGCTGATCGGGCGCGTCGCCGCCCGCGGCCAGACGCTCACCGCCCTTGAAGGCGCGATCGCGGCCAAGCTCAAGCAGGGCTACCTGCGCGATCCCGACGTCACCATAGAGGTCGACCGCTACCGGCCCGTCTTCGTGATGGGCGAGGTCGGCCGCCCCGGACAGTATTCCTACGTGCCGGGAATGACCGCGCAGAACGCCATCGCGATTGCCGGTGGCTTCACACCGCGCGGCAATCAGCAGGATGTCGACGTCACCCGCAAGATCAACGGGGAGATCATCACCGGACGTACCGCGATCTCCAGCCCCGTCCTTGCGGGCGATACGATCTACATCCGCGAGCGGCTGTTCTGAATGCCATGGCGGACGATGGCGCCCTGCGGATCATTCACTGCTTCAGATCGCCCGTCGGCGGAATTTTCCGGCATGTGCGCGACCTCGTCGAGGAACATCGCGCGGCCGGCCACGAGGTCGGCGTCATCTGCGACAGCTCGACCGGCGGGGCGCACGAGGACCGGCTGTTCGACGGCATCCGGCCGCTCCTCTCGCTCGGCCTCGTCCGCATCCCGATCCGGCGCGCGATCGTGCCTTCGGACCTCGCGGTCATCTTCAACAGTTACAGACACATCAAGAGCTTGCAGCCGGATATCCTGCACGGGCACGGCGCCAAGGGTGGCGCGCTTGCTCGGCTGATCGGCTCAACCCTGCGGGTCAACAGGTATCGCGTAGCCCGCCTCTATTCGCCCCATGGGGGCAGCCTGCATTTCACCCGGTCCAGCCTCTCCGGCCGGGCCGTGCTGGGATTGGAACGCCTCCAGGAGCGTCTGACCGACAGCCTCGTCTTCGTCTGCGACTACGAGCGGCGCGCTTACGAGGAAAAGGTCGGCCGGCCCCGCACGCAGTCCCGCGTCATCCTGAACGGCATCCAGGATGACGAATTCGAAACCGTGGGCGTCGGTCCCGATGCGGCGGATTTCCTCTATATCGGCATGCTGCGCGACCTGAAGGGACCGGACATCTTCATCGACGCCTTTGCCCGCACCGAGCGCGCCGTCGGTCGGCCGCTTTCGGCGCTCATGATCGGAGACGGGCCGGACCGCGACCGCTACCAGGCGATGATGACTGAGCGGGGCCTGAGCCGCCGTATCCGGATGCTGCCGGCCATGCCGGCGCGCGCGGCGTTTTCCATGGCAAGGATCGTCGTCGTGCCATCGCGGGCCGAGGCCATGCCCTATATCGTGCTGGAGGCGCTCGCCGCAGGCAAGCCGCTGATCGCCTCGCGCGTCGGCGGAATACCGGAAATCCTGGGAGCGGACAGCGCTGCACTCGCCGTACCCGGCGACGCGCAGGACCTTTCCGGCATCATGGCAAGCGCGCTGACGACGCCCGGCTGGCGGGAGCGCGTGATGCCGAAACCGGAAGATTTCAAGGCGGCGTTCTCCGCCTCGGTGATGGCTCGCGAACTCCTCGACCTGTACCGGAATCTTCTCGCGCGCCCGGCGAGCGGGCGGGCGGGAGAAATCGTTTCTTAGCATCTTTCTGCTACCGGGTATTCCTGCGGAACCTTCAGGAAGGGCTCCGACGCGCTCTGTTGCGCGTCCCATCACGCATGGGCAGGAGGACCGAGGCGATGAACCAGCTTGGAAAATCCGATCAGTTCGACGTGGAATCCCTGCGCCGGCAGGCTTCCGAGATTCGTCCGAACGAGCCGGGACACCAGGCCGTCCAGAGCGCCGTGGAGCTCAATCCGCTGGCCCGGCAGATCGCCGAACAGTTCCGCGACAATAGCTATTCCCCGGCCATGCTGATCGGGCAACTCCGCCTCTTGGACTTCGCGTCGCTTCTGGCCATCGGGCTTTTGGTCGGCACGCTGTCGGTGCCGGACCCGGCCGAGAATTTCCTCCCCCGCTTTGCCGTTATCGCCTTCGGCGCGGCTCTGGTCGTGCTTCTTCTCCAGCTTGCCGATGCCTATCAGATCCCGATGCTGAGGGCGGCCCGCCGCACGATGGTCCGCGTCCTCACCTGCTGGGCGCTCGGCCTCATCGCAACGCTCGGCATCCTCTACCTGGTCGCCGGGGAATCCCACACTGCAGGCGGCGCCATCGCCTGGCTTGCGGCCGGCGGCCTCTTCCTGCTCGCCGAACGCCAGCTCCTCGCCTTCGGCATCCGCCACTGGGGGCGAAACGGGGTGATGGAGCGCCGCGCCGTCATCATCGGCGGCGGCGAACCCGCCAAGCAGCTCGTCCGGGCACTCGAACAGCAGGCCGATAACGACATCCGCATCTGCGGCATCTTCGACGACCGCCGCAGCGAGCGTTCGCCCAAGGTCGTTGCCGGTTATCCGAAGCTCGGCACGTTTGCGGAACTGGTCGAATTCGCCCGGTTGGCCCGCATCGACATGCTCATCATCGCCCTTCCCGCCACCGCGGAGGCGCGCATCCTCGAGCTTCTGAGGAAGCTGTGGGTGCTGCCGGTGGACATCCGCCTCGCCGCCCATACGAACCGCCTGCGCTTCCGGCCCCGCTCCTACTCGCATGTCGGCGCCGTGCCGATGTTCGACATCTTCGACAAGCCCATCCGCGATTGGGATTCGGTCGCCAAGCGCGCCTTCGACATCACCTTCGCGCTGTTCGCCCTCGTTCTGCTCTGGCCGCTAATAATTGCCGCGGCGATCGCCGTGAAGGCGACCTCCAAGGGGCCGATCCTCTTCCGCCAGAAGCGCCATGGCTTCAACAACGAAGTCATCGAGATCCTGAAATTCCGCTCCATGTATACCGACATGAGCGACCAGACCGCGGTGAAGGCGGTCACCAAGGGCGACCCGCGCGTCACGCCGGTCGGCCGCTTCCTGCGCAAATCCTCTGTCGACGAACTGCCGCAGCTCCTCAACGTGCTGCGCGGCGAGCTTTCGCTCGTCGGCCCCCGTCCCCACGCCGTCCAGGCACAGACCGGCAATCGCAAATATGTCGACGTGGTGGAGAGCTATTTCGCCCGTCACCGGGTCAAGCCGGGCGTTACCGGCTGGGCGCAGATCAACGGCCTGCGCGGCGAGCTGGACAGCGACGAGAAGATCAGGGCGCGCACCGCCTATGATCTCGACTATATCGAGAACTGGTCGCTCTTCTTCGACCTCAAGATACTCTTCCTGACGCCGATCCGCCTCCTCAACACGGAAAACGCCTATTGAGCGCGGTCACCCACGATCTTTCCGGCCCGCTCAGAGGACGGCGCTCCGCCGCCCGCCTGGCCGGCTCGGCCATGATCGCTTTCGGCGTATTCCTCTCCGGCTTCGTGATGTCGGAGCCGGCGCCCTACGAGCTGATGATGGTGGCGCAGATCGCCGTCTGGTTCCTGCTGGGCTTAAGGATTTCCCGCACCGTCGCGCCGCTGCTGGCGCTTCTCCTGATCTTCAATATCGGCGGCCTGCTCTCCATGCTGGTCATGAAGGATATGAGCGGCGCGCCGATGTATTTCGCCGTCTCGACCTTCCTGGCACTCACCTCGGTATTCTATGCGGCAGTCGTCGAGGATGATCCCGAGCGGCTTGTCCTCATCTTCAAGGCTTGGGTCGCCGCTGCGATCATCACGGCCATGCTCGGCATTCTCGGCTATTTCCACGCCTTTCCGGGCGCTGCCGTCTTCACGCGCTATGACCGCGCCATGGGCGCTTTCGAAGACCCGAACGTCTTCGGCCCCTATCTGGTCGCGCCGCTCCTCTACCTGCTTTACCGGCTGCTTACGGGCAGACTGAGGCAGGCGCCGTTTCTCATCCTCGGCCTTCTGGTTCTGGCGCTCGGCATCTTCCTTTCCTTCTCGCGCGCGGCCTGGGGGCTGCTCGCCTTTTCCGGCGCGGCGCTGGTCCTGCTCATGCTGCTGAAGGAGCGCAGCGGCGCCTTCCGCCTGAAGATCCTGGCGCTTTCGATCGGCGCATTCGTGCTTCTCGCGCTGGCGCTCCTCATCGCGCTGCAGTTCGACCAGGTCTCGGATCTTTTCCTTAACCGGGCCCGGCTGGTGCAGGAATATGACGGCGCGCGGCTGGGACGCTTCGAACGGCACAAGATCGGCTTCCTGATGGCGATGGAGCGCCCGCTCGGTCTCGGGCCGATGGTGCTCGGCCAGATGTTCGGCGAGGACGAGCACAATATCTGGCTGAAATCGCTGACCACCTATGGCTGGCTCGGCTTCGTGACCTATGTCGGACTGATCGTCTGGACGCTCTCGATGGGCTTCCGCTACCTGCTGCGCGAACGGCCGTGGCAACCCTATCTGATGATCGCCTGGGTGATGATCCTCGGCCATGCCCTGATCGGTAACGTCATCGATACAGACCACTGGCGGCATTTCTACCTGCTGCTCGGCGTGCTCTGGGGATGCTGCGCGCTTGAACACCGGCGCCAGCGCGCAAAGCGCCTCGCCTCCCCCGCATGAGCCGCCGCGCGGCCTTGACTTCGGGCCACCTCGCTCCAAATTTTTCAATATGCTGACGGTTTCGCAACTGCGCGCCGCGCGCGCCATGACCGGGATGACGGTGGAAGAACTCGCTTCCGCGACCGGCCTTTCCGTTTCCACCATCACGGTAGCCGAAGCATCTCCAGGCCCCTTCGCCGATGCAGCCGTCACCGACAGACTGCGCGGCATATTCGAGGCCAGGGGCGTGCTCTTCCTTGCCGCCGGCGAGGAGAATGCCGGCGCCGGCCCCGGATTGCGCCTGCGCAGCCGCTTCGAGGACGAGGGTATCCGCCCGCAGAACCTCAACGCGGCCAACGACGGATAGCGTCGCTGCCAACCTCTACTCAAAGTAAAGCGGATTGTTTCCGATCAGGGATCGGATATTGCCGAACGCCTGTTCTTTTCCCTCAATGCGGCGACATCAACAAGTTTTCCATGCCTTCACGCAACGTGAAAGCATAACTTCCGCCTTTTTCTTCGAAATCCTGCCGTAAGCGGAACGTTTCCTTTCCAGGATGATTGATCCGCCAGGGATAATTCTGCGCAGCGCGGGCACCCGCGCCGCGCCCATGGAGGATAGACATGAAGAAGCCTCTCATTTCCACGAGCCTCATCTCGGCCCTCGCGTTCGGCGCATTGGGCATCGGCATCGCGCCGGTATCTGCCCAGGATTTCGAGCTGCGCATCGGCCCCGACGGCGTGCGCCCGATGATCCGCGATCGCGATCGTGATCGCGACTACGATCGAGGCGGCTGCAGCCCGCGCGCGGCTCGTGCGGCCGCCCGGGACGAAGGTTTCCGCAATCCCGAAGTCGTCCGTGCGACCCGCCGCAGCATAACGGTTGAAGGTTTCACCCGGAATGGTCCCGACAGGATCACCTTCGCCAACCGCCGCGGCTGCCCGGAAATCTAGGATAGTAACGATCGATACGCGAAGCCCCGCCAGTGGCGGGGCTTTTCACATGTCAGCATGAATGAATCATGGGCCGGATATCGCCCCACGAAATGGGAGCATCCCGATTACGTCGATCGCCCGAGTATCGAATGAAGAGAATGAACTGACTGAGAATTCAAGGAGATAAATGGTCGGGGCGACTGGACTCGAACCAGCGACCCCTTGACCCCCAGTCAAGTGCGCTACCGGGCTGCGCTACGCCCCGACCAGCTTCATGCGAAGCACGCCTTCAATACTGACATGCATCTGTCTGCGCAAGGGGAAAAATGGGGCGTCCTTGGGAATGAGTTCCCGCAGGAAAGCCGTATTCCGGCCGAAGCGAAAATCCCCGCCTTTCGGGCGGGGATTTCGTTTGCTGTATCACCGATACGGCGAGTAGCACTGGCGTCGCGGACCGTTATAGGGCTGGAACGTATTGTCGTAAGGCCTATAGGACCGATAGCGCGAATAGCACCAGTTGACGTGCGCGCTGCCTCCGCCCGAGTAGCGGGGTGCGGGCGCATAGCGCGGCTGCGCAAGCGCGCCGCCGATGATGGCGCCGGCTGCAAATCCACCGAGCGCCGCACCGAAGTTCGAACGGTCACGGTGACGCCGCCAGCGACGGTCGTCACGCCAATAACGGCGGTCGCTGCGCCAATGACGGCGGTCGCCGCGCCAGTGGCGGTCACGATTGCGCCAGTAACGGCGGTCGCCATATTCCAGGCCGCCGCCACGGTTAATGTATTGGGCGTTCACCACATCGGAGGTCTGCGCCCTGGATACGGCGGAAACCGTTGGAAAGGCCTGCGCCGGCACGACGCCGGTGAAGCCAGTCACCACCGATACCAGTATGATTGCAAGCTTTTTCATGTTTCCACACCTCTTTGTGCCTACCTGTTAAGTAAGACAGATATTCCTAGGTTCCACCTGAACCCGAGGTGAATGGTAAATTTAGCGTGTATTCAGGCAGAAAGGGCCTATCGCACCTGATCGAGAAGCCGCTTGCATTCGAGAAGATCGAAGAGCGCTTCCTGCAACAAGGCCTGGTCTTCCTTGCCAATACTCGACTTGCCAACGGAAATCTCCGGGGTTTCCCCATCGCCGGAGGAGCCGAAACCGAAGAAACGGCCGCTCGGCTTCACCTTCGGCCGGCCGACGATCTGGTCGTCCTCGGCGCCGCCGATCTTCGGATCCACATGCTTGTCGTTGCTTGCGGCCATCAGCGCTTCCATGGTGGCCACATCGCCGGAAGCGATCGCGGCGACGAACTTGTTGCCGTTCGTCTTCAGAAGCTTCTGCACGCCCTTGATGGTATAGCCGTGGTCGTAGAGCAGATGCCGGATGCCCTTCAGCAGGTCGACATCCTCGGGCCGGTAATAACGCCGCCCGCCCCCGCGCTTCATCGGCTTGATCTGCGGGAAGCGGGTCTCCCAGAAACGCAGCACATGCTGCGGCAGATCGAGGTCCTCGGCGACCTCGCTGATGGTTCGGAAAGCGTCCGGGCTCTTGTCCAAGTCTCAACTCTCCCAGAGGTCCATTGCCGCTGCGCGGAACATCGCTGCTACCGACGCAAGACCAAGCTTTGGCAATTATGCTACGAATCGAACATATCTCAACGGCTTACACCGTCAGATTCAAGCATATTCACAGGAAGTGTGGAGAAGTAAGGCAGCCGGGCGAAAAATCCGGTCAGGCGGCGGGGCTCGCCCTCTGCTTGATCTTGCGCGCGGTGTGAGCCTTGAGGATGCGGTTTTTAAGGACGTTCGAGGCCTTGAAGGTCATCACCCGACGCGGAGAGATCGGCACTTCCTCGCCAGTCTTGGGGTTGCGGCCGATGCGTTCGTTTTTCGAGCGGACCTGGAAGGTCGCGAAGGAGGAAAGCTTGACGGTTTCCCCGCGCACGATGGCATTGCATATCTCGTCGATGACCGTCTCGACGAGTTCGGCTGATTCCGTCCGCGAAAGCCCGACCTTGCGAAATACAGACTCCGCCAAGTCTGCCCTTGTTACTGTCTTGCCGGCCATGACTCCGCCCTGTCTTGAAAATTCATCCTATCAAAGCCGGCTGAGAGTATTTTGCTTGGCCGCCAGGGTCAAGCTCTTGTCCTGATCGATTAATTCCACTTTGGACGAGTGCCCTAAGATCCGTACTCAATCAGGATTTGGAGCGTGGTATGAGGGGAAATCACTCTTACCAGCGGACGAGCATCGCCCCCCAGGTGAAGCCGCCGCCCATGGCTTCCAGCATCACCAGATCGCCCTTCTTTATGCGCCCGTCGGCAAGCGCCACGGAAAGCGCGAGCGGGATGGAGGCGGCCGAAGTGTTGCCGTGCTGATCGACGGTGACGACCACCTTCTCGAGCGGAATTGCGAGCTTCTTGGCGGAGCCGTCGATGATGCGGCGGTTGGCCTGATGCGGCACCAGCCAATCGAGATCGTCGGCCGTCGTGCCGGTGGATGCGAAGGCAGCCTCGATCACGTCGGTGATCATGCCGACCGCGTGCTTGAAAACCTCGCGGCCTTCCATGCGCAGGTGGCCGACCGTGCCGGTGCTGGAAGGCCCGCCGTCCACATAGAGCTTTTCCTTGTGGCTGCCGTCGGAGCGCAGATGCGCGGTCAGTATGCCGCGGTCGGCATTGGTGCCCTCGCCTTCGGAAGCTTCGAGCACCAGGGCGCCGGCGCCATCGCCGAACAGCACGCAGGTGGTGCGGTCCTCCCAGTCGAGGATGCGCGAGAAGGTCTCGGCGCCGATCACCAGGGCGCGCTTCGCAAGACCTGCGCGAAGATGGGCATCGGCGGTCGCCATGGCGTAGACGAAGCCGGTGCAGACCGCCTGCATGTCGAAGGCATAGCCATGGGTCATGCCGAGCCGGTTCTGGATATCGACGGCCGTCGCCGGAAAGGTGTTGTCGGGCGTAGAGGTCGCCACCAGCACGAGATCGATATCGTCCGGCGTAAGTCCGGCATTATCGAGTGCCGCGCGCGCCGCAGCGGCGCCGAGCGAGGCCGTCGTCTCCCCCTCGCCCGCGATATAGCGCTGGCGGATACCGGTGCGCTGGACGATCCATTCGTCCGAGGTGTCCACGAGGCTTTCAAGCTCCCGGTTGGACATCACCCGCTTGGGGAGCGCCGCCCCATAACCACGAACCACTGAACGGATCATTCTGCTTCACATCCCATCGTCATGCCGCTTCCGGACCAGCCGGCGGCTGGTGTCGGGCATGATAAATCTTCAAATCCTGCACGATCTTCGCATTGAGGTCGTTGCGCGCCATATCATAGCCGGTATCGATCGCAGCCGCGAAGCCATCGGTATTGGCGCCGCCATGGCTCTTGATGACGATACCGTTCAACCCCAGGAAGACGCCGCCATTGACCTTGTTCGGGTCCATCTTCTCGCGCAGCCGGTCGAATGCGCTCTTGGCCAGCAGATAACCGAGCCTGGCCGCCCAGGTGCGGGACATAGACTCACGCAGAAGCTGGGCGATCTGACGGGCGGTACCCTCCGAGGCCTTGAGCGCAATATTGCCGGTAAAGCCTTCTGTCACCACGACGTCGACCGTTCCCCTGCCGATATCGTCGCCCTCGACAAAGCCGTGATAGGCGATAGTCGGCAGGTTGGCCTCGCGGATGAGCCGGCCGGCCTCCTTGACCTCTTCCTGACCCTTCACTTCCTCGACGCCGACATTCAGAAGGCCGACGGTGGGACGCTCGATCTCGAAGAGAGAGCGGGCCATGGCGCCGCCCATCAGCGCGAAATCGAGGAGCTGCTGGCTGTCGGCGCCGATCGTCGCGCCGACGTCGAGCACGATGCTCTCGCCCTTCAGCGTCGGCCAGATGCCGGCGATCGCCGGACGTTCGATATTGGCCATGGTGCGCAGACAGAACTTGGCCATGGCCATCAGCGCGCCGGTATTGCCGGCGGAAACGACGACGTCCGCCTCACCCAGCTTCACCGCCTCTATCGCGCGCCACATGGTCGAGACGTAGCGGCCCCGGCGAAGCGCCGCACTCGGCTTCTCGTCCATCCGGACGGCAAGCTCGCATTCGTGGAAAACCGATTTTTCCCTGAGCTTCGGGTATTTCGCCAGAAGCGGCTCGCACTCCGCCTTAAGCCCGTAGATGATGAATCTCACATCCGGGTGGCGTTCCAATGCCTTGGCAGCGCCGGGAATGACGACCTCGGGACCATAATCGCCGCCCATGGCATCGAGAGATATTCTGATCACGCGTCCCTGATCCTTGTGGTCCGCCGAAGACAGGGCGTCTTCGGCGAAATGGAGGCCAAAATACTGGTTCTGCGGCCGCTTACAACCCAATCATGTCGAATTGGCAACCGTCTTCATTCCTTTTTCCAGTCCTTAAGGACGGCGAAGGGCGATGGCCGTTTCGTGGTTTCTCCGGCATCTCCTTCAAGATGGGGCGAAAACTCGACATCGGACTTGCGCGGATAGGGATCAATCGCGAGCGCCGCAAACTCCGCCACGACGGCACCGGCATCGATCGTATCGCCGGAGAAGGTTTCCGGCAGGTCCGGGCCATCGGGATCGATCAGCATTTCGGCCGTCTCTCCGGTCACGATCCGCGCGAGCTTGGAATCCTCGGGAACGAAAATCTGCTCGAAGTGCTCATCGAGCCTGGCTTCCACCGGCTCCAGCGTCACCACGCAGGACTGCACGATATCGGCTTCCACCCTGCCCTTGATGCGGATGCCGTCCTTTTTCCAGCGAACGACCTGCAGGTCCGCCTTCAGCGACTTCACCGAAACCACCTGCCAGAGCTTGGCAAGCCCCTCCAGTTCGCGCTCGTTCGCCTCGACGTGAACGCTGACCGGATTGGCGGAGATGTGCCCCACCTTCACGGAATAGGAAAAGGGGGGCTTTTCATCCCCATCATGCCTCGTCTTCATGAGAACCTCACATTCCCGGCTGCGGCAGGGCCGCCGCGCCTCGGGAAATTTCGTCTTCGGAAACCGCGACAAGCGCCGTCTCCGCCTTCATCATCCAGTCCGCGAGCCCGCGCATGTCCGGCGCCGCTTGCATATCCGGATGGATATTGCGCCGCAGGGCCGCCGCGAGCGCCTCGCGATCTTCGGCCTCCAGCGTCGCCGCATAGGATTCCAGCCGGCCGTAGAACATGCCCGCGAGCTTCTTCATGCGTTTCGGCACGCCCTGGTCGCCGATGCCAAGTTCGCGGATCGAATGGTCGATATCCTGGAAAAAGGCGTCGACGATTTCCTGAGCCAGCTCCTGACCGCTCACGCCCGATTTCGCCGTGCGGCGGAAAAACAGGATCATGACGATCGACAACATCTCGTAACGTCCCATCACCGTGTCCGGAACATCGAGATCGCTATAGAAGAAAGGAGCCCGGGCCAGCGATGTCAAGGTCGCGTATTGCCGGTCAACGATGGCGCGATTGTGGTTTTTCTTCTTCAATAGGCCGAAGATCATGGGAATTCTCTGGGTTGCCACTCGGATTCGGCTCTGCCGCGTTGCATGGAAACGAAAGCTGGTTTACCGAAGCAGGCGCGAATTGCAATGCCGTTCCGCCGCGGTCCGCTAAGACCGGAGCTTGCCGCAGGCGCGAATTCTCCGGTTCCCGGCGCGCCCGTGTCCCCGGAATAGCCACAATGGTATGAGCAGCAGGAAAACCGGCAACCGGTCGGTCTAGTGAAATTGGGGGATGTCGTTGAAGAAGCGGGTTTTCGGGTCTGACATGAAATTCTTGAGCAAAACCGCAGCCGCCGTCGTCGTGATGTCCGTGGCAGTCGCTGGCTGCAACAGCATGAACATCGGCGAGACGATGTATAACGGCTACGTCATCGACCAGGAGTCGCTGGCACTCATCCCCGAGGGTTCGAGCCGCGAACAGGTGCTGCTCACCATGGGAACGCCCTCGACGACTGCGACCTTCGATTCCGAGGTCTTCTACTACATCTCGCAGAAGCGCCAGAAGATCGCTGCCTTCGCCAAGCCGAGGCTGGTGGAGCAGAATGTCGTGGCGATCTACTTCAACAAGGACGGCGTGGTCGAGCGCCGCGCCAATTACACCCTCCAGGACGGCAAGGTCTTCGATACGATCTCGCGCACCACGCCGACCGGCGGCAGGGATCTCACCTTCCTGCAGCAGCTTCTGTCGGGCGGTGCGGCAAGCGGCGCCAATGCGGCGCGCAGCCTCTTCCAGAATCTCGGGCGGTAACTCCGCCGATTCGAAAAGCCCGCGGAGAGAGATCTCCGCGGGCTTTTGCCTGTCCGGTTCAGCCGTATCAGTGAGCGAGAACGGCTAGCAGCAGCAAGGCCACGATATTGGTGATCTTGATCGCCGGGTTGACGGCGGGGCCGGCGGTATCCTTGTAGGGATCGCCCACCGTATCGCCCGTGACGGAAGCCTTGTGGGCCTCGGACCCCTTCATGTGCCGGGTCCCGTCCTTGTCGACGAAACCATCCTCGAAGCTCTTCTTGGCATTGTCCCAGGCGCCGCCGCCCGAGGTCATGGAGATCGCCACGAAGAGGCCGTTGACGATGACGCCGAGCAGCGAAGCGCCGAGCGCGGCGAAGGCCGACGCCTTCGAACCCGAGATCGCGAGCACGCCGAAATAGACGACGATCGGCGCCAGCACCGGCAGAAGCGAGGGCAGGACCATCTCGCGGATCGCAGCCTTGGTCAGCAGGTCGACGGCCTTGCCGTAATCCGGACGCTCGCGGCCTTCCATGATGCCCGGTTTTTCGCGGAACTGCCTGCGCACCTCTTCCACGATCGAGCCGGCCGCCCTGCCTACCGCTGTCATCGCGATGCCGCCGAAGAGATAGGGGATGAGACCGCCGAAGATGAGGCCAGCGACGACATAAGGGTTGGAGAGGCTGAAGGAGATTTCGCCGATGCCGGCGAAATACGGGTAACGATCGCCATTGGCGGCGAAATAGCTCAAGTCGTTGGAATAGGCAGCGAAGAGCACCAGAGCGCCGAGACCGGCGGAGCCGATCGCATAGCCCTTGGTCACGGCCTTGGTCGTATTGCCGACCGCATCGAGCGCATCGGTGGACTTGCGGACCTCGGACGGCATTCCCGACATTTCGGCGATGCCGCCGGCATTGTCTGTCACCGGGCCGAAGGCGTCGAGCGCGACGATCATGCCCGCCAGACCGAGCATGGCGGTGACCGCGATAGCCGTGCCGAACAGGCCGCCGAGCTGATAGGTCGAGATGATGCCGCCGACGATGACGATCGCCGGCAGCGCCGTCGATTCCAGCGAAACGGCAAGCCCCTGGATGACGTTGGTGCCGTGGCCGGTGACGGAGGCCTGGGCGATGGAATTGACCGGCCGTTTCCCGGTTCCCGTGTAGTATTCGGTGATGACGACGATCAGGGCCGTCACCACGAGGCCGAGCAGGCCGCAGAGGAAGAGGCTGGTGCCGGTGACCTCCATGCCCGCCACATTGCCGATCGTACCCCAGCCGACGGTCAGGGAGGTTGCCGCGGCAAGGCCGAGGATCGACAGGAGGCCGGTGACGATGAGGCCCTTGTAGAGAGCACCCATGATCGAGTTGTTGGAGCCGAGCTTCACGAAGAAGGTGCCGATGATGGAGGTGACGATGCAGGCGCCGCAGATCGCCAGCGGATAGAGCATGGTGCTTTCAAGCACAGGCGCGCCGGCAAAGAAGATCGCCGCGAGCACCATGGTGGCGACCACGGTCACGGCATAAGTCTCGAACAGGTCGGCCGCCATGCCGGCGCAATCGCCGACATTGTCGCCCACGTTATCGGCGATGGTTGCCGGGTTACGCGGGTCATCCTCCGGGATGCCGGCCTCCACCTTGCCGACCAGATCGCCGCCGACATCCGCACCCTTGGTGAAGATGCCGCCGCCGAGGCGGGCGAAGATCGAGATCAGCGAAGCGCCGAAGCCGAGCGCCACGAGGGAATCGATAACCTCGCGCGAGCCGCCCTCGTAGCCGAAACCCGCTGTCAGGATCAGGTAGTAGATGGAGACGCCGAGGAGCGCGAGACCCGCAACCAGGAGGCCGGTGATGGCACCGGACTTGAAGGCGATGTCGAGACCCGCGGAGAGGCTCTGCGATGCCGCCTGCGCCGTGCGAACATTCGCGCGGACCGAAACATGCATTCCGATGAACCCGGCCGCGCCGGAAAGCAGCGCGCCGATCATGAAGCCCAGGGCCGCCGTGCCCGACAGCAGAAACCAGGTCGCCACGGCAACCACAGCGCCGACGATCGCGATCGTCATGTATTGACGCGTCAGATAGGCCTGGGCCCCCTCGCGGATATAGCCCGCGATCTCCTGCATGCGCTGATTGCCCTGATCAGCGGCGAGAACCGCCTGCGTTGCCCATACTGCATAGATGATCGCCAGCAAGCCGCAAACGATCACACCCAGAATTACGGTCATTCGCTTTTCCTCTCTCCCAGATAAGACCGGCTAAGAACACCCCCGCCGGCCGCGCGTGACGGCAAACCGCCTCCCCTCCCAAGGAGTTTACGGCTTGCCGAGCGAGGCGAGATTGCGGTGGAGATGAATTGGCGTCAAGCCCCGGCGGGAACAAGACCCGAGGAACGGCCGGTCAGATCGCCTTTGCAGGCCCCCTGCGGATGAGGAGCAGGACGAGGATGAGGCAGACAATCGTCACCGGCCAGATGACCAGATTGATGAACGACCACCCATAGGCGATGAAAATCTTGCCGGACGAAAAAGACGACAGGGCGACGGTGCCGAACAGAACGATATCGTGGAACCCCTGCACCTTGTCCGCTTCATGCGGGCGATAGCTGGACGCGACGATCGCGGTAGAGCCGATGAAGCCGAAATTCCAGCCAACACCCAGAAGCACGAGAGACAACCAGAAATTCCACAATTCGACGCCCATATGGGCCACGACGGCGCAAGCCATGAGGATGACGAGGCCCGCGGCAACCACCTTTTCCGCGCTGAAACGGGTAATGAGCATGCCGGTGAAGAAACTCGGACCAAACATGGCGAGCACGTGCCACTGGATGCCGAGCGTCGCCATCTCGGTCGGGAAACCGCAGCCGATCACCATCGCAAGCGGCGCGCCGGTCATGACGAAGGTCATCAGCGCATAGGTGCATATGCCGCAGATCATGCCGATCATGAAGCGCTGGGTCAGCACGATTTCACCCAGCGGCCGGGCGGGTTGAGCGTGGGCAGATGAGGTAGAGGGCTTCGGCAACTTCAGAAATGTCAGGATACCGAAGGCGACAATGCAAAGCGGGATGATTGCCAGGAAGGCACCGGCGAAGGTCACGGGCGCCAGGAGGTCCTTGGCCCAGATGGCGATCTGCGGGCCGAGCACTGCGGAAACGACGCCGGCACCGAGGATCCAGGAGATCGCCTTCGGCTTATAGGAGGAAGGCGACGCATCCGCCGCTGCAAACCGAATCTTCTGGGTAAAGCCTGCGCAGGTACCGATCAGGATGAGTGCGGCAACGAACAGCCAGAAATCGCCGCGCAGCAGGGCGATCGCGGCGACCGCTCCGCCAAGCACGCCGATCACGCTGCCGAGCATGAAGGCCTGCTTGCGGCCGAGCCAGCGCGATGCGATCGCGATCGCCACCGCACCGCAGGCGGTGCCGACGTTGAATCCGGTGATCGGCGCGGTCGCAAGCGACTTGTCTTCGGCGAGAAGCTGGTATCCGGCAAGCGAACCAAGAGAAATGGAGAGCGGCGCGATCGAGCCCAAAATCGCCTGAGCGCCAGCAAGAAGCGCGACACTGCGCCGGGCGGTCCGCATCTGCATTTGAAGATCCAGCCCAGCGTCCATGTCTTTCACCTCAGGCTACTTCTTCGCTTCGCCGCGTACCTGCTTGGCGATGCGGTCGAGAACGGCGTTGACGATGCGCGGCGGCTCCTCTTCGAAGAAGGCGCGGGCGATCTCGACATATTCGGTGACGATGACGGCGACCGGCACGTCCTTGCGCTCCAGGATTTCGAACGTGCCGGCGCGCAGGATGGCGCGCAGCGTCGAATCGAGGCGCGACAGCGGCCAATCCTCCTGCAGCGATGAGCGGATCAGCGGGTCGATCTTCGTCTGATCACGCACGACGCCCGAGACGATCGAGCGGAACCAGGCGGCATCCGCCTTCAGATAGGTATCGCCGTCGAGTTCCTGGCCAAGCCGGTGCGCTTCGTATTCGGCCACGACTTCCAGGACGCCGGTCCCGCCGACGTCCATCTGGTAGAGCGCCTGCACGGCGGCAAGGCGTGCCGCTCCGCGCTGATTGGCCGTTCTGACCGGCTGTTCCGGGTCCTTCGCCATTTTCTCAACCACCATTCAACTTCTCGCGCAGCGCGATCATCGTCAGCGCGGCGCGGGCGGCGAAGCCGCCCTTGTCCTTATCCGAGCGGCGGGCGCGCGCCCAGGCCTGCTCGTCGTTCTCGACCGTCAGAATGCCGTTGCCGATCGGCAGAGATTCCGAAACCGCCAGATCCATCAGCGCGCGGGAGGATTCGTTGGCGACGATCTCGAAATGATAGGTCTCGCCGCGAATGACCATGCCGAGCGCGACGAAGCCATGATACTCCGTTCCGCCCTCTTCCGCCGCATCGAGCGCCATGGCGATCGCGGGCGGGATTTCCAGCGCGCCGGGAACGGTCACCACGTCATAGGTCGCACCGGCTTCTTCGAGCGCGGCGGTCGCGCCTTCGAGCAGCGCGTCGGCCATGTCGTCATAGAAGCGAGCCTCGACGATCAGGAGATGGGGCTTTGTAGCGGGCATGGGTGTTCCTGGTGATAGACGGCCAACGGGCCCTTGAAATGCCGGGTCAAACCATGACGCGCGACGGAAGGCAAGTGTTTTTAACCCTCAGGTCCTCGGATCGCGCTTCGCTTTCCTCGGGTCAGGCCCGAGGACGAGGATGTCCTCGGGTCTCACTACGTTCGCCCGAGGATGACGAGTAGACGGACTCCTGCCTTGCCCTCGGGTCAAGCCCGAGGGTGACGAGTGGACGGACTCCTCTCTTGGCGATCCTCGGTTTCTTTCTTTCGTCATCCTCGGATGATCCTCGGGTTTAACCCGAGGACGAGGATCGGCCGGGACACGTCGTGTGCCTCGTATTGAATTTTATAGGTGACACGCGACGTGTCCCGTTCGGTGTGTTTTTCCGCGCAACTCCGGTCCCTCTGCGGCGGCCCATATGTTGTTGATTATTAGCCGGGCCGGGTTGTGTGCGACACACGCACGCCCCGCCGTTTCTCAGGCGAGAGGGAGACCATTTTCTGCGCAGCCCCTGACGCCCCGCCTGCATCAACGGCGGATCGAAAGGGCACCGGCCCCATCTCGCCGGCGATGCTTGACCGGTGCAGCCGAAACAGGACCGGGAGATTATGGAGCGGATTTGGAGAGCGGGGACGGAGAAATGGGTAAGTTATTGAAATATCGGGAAAGAGGTGCCGGATCATCCCCACTTGAACGAAGAGAACGGCTTGTTTGTGCGGTAGATCCTCGGGACAAGCCCGAGGATGACGAACCTTGAGGTTCTGCAAAAGGTGCCAAACTCGAGGTCGTGCCTTGGGGTACACCCAGCAGTACCGCTCTCGGTGTGGTCTCCAGTGATCCTGGCCTCAGTGATACCGTCCTCGGCGGCTGATCGGGGCACCCTTGCTCGAACCTTCTCTTTCGTCATCCTCGGGCTTGTCCCGAGGATCCAAGCACAAACAACAATCATGAGACGGCAATGGTCCTCTCCGTGGCAAACTCCCTCCGATCTTCCTCGTCAGAGGGAGATGCCGTCGGAGATGACGGAGGGATAACAGCTCCGCAAAATCAGCCTGTGTGTGTCGAGGCACCCCCTCTGCCCTGCCGGGCATCTCCCCCTCAAGGGGGGATCGATATACCGCGCTGCCGCCGTTCACCCTCGCCCCGGGGAGAGGGTGCGCCGAGCGAAGCGGAGGCGGGGGTGAGAGACACGCAAATGAACGCCGGCCCCGATTAAAATCGACCGTATGGAAGGGCAAGTCTTGTTGCCGATGCCGGCGAGT